>JAEKLF010000277.1 GCA_019509985.1 Burkholderiales bacterium
GCCGCCGTGAACAGCAGGGCCAGCATGGACCAGCCGGCCTCGACCTTGGCGTTCATGTGCAGGAAATAGATCATGTGCACGACCATCTGCACGGCCGCGAAGCCGAGGATGACGAAGCCGGTGATCTTGGGGCTTGGCAGCACCTTGGCCATCACGAGCCAGAAGGGGATGGCCGTCAGGATGAGCGACAGCAGGAAGCCGGTGGCATAGCCCTTCAGCGTCGCGTGATAGGCGTCGCCACCGTCATGATGGTCATGGTGGTCGCCGTGGGCGTGATCGTGGTTGTGCTCAGCCATCACATCGATCCCATCAGGTAGACGAAGGTGAAGACGCCGATCCAGACGACGTCCAGGAAGTGCCAGAACATCGACAGGCACATCAGGCGACGGCGGTTCTCGGTGGTGAGGCCGAGCTTTTGTACCTGCAGCATCAGCGTGACCAGCCAGATGCAGCCGAAGGTGACGTGCAGACCGTGCGTGCCGACCAGCGTGAAGAAGCTGGACAGGAAGGCGCTGCGCTGCGGGCCGGCGCCCTCCGCGATGAGGTGGTGGAACTCGAACAGCTCGATGCTCAGGAAGCCCAGGCCGAACAGGCCGGTGATGGCCAGCCACATCAGCACCTGGTTCTTGCGCTGGTGCTGCATCGCGATCATCGCGAAGCCATAGGTGATGGACGAGAACAGCAGCAGCGCGGTGTTGACGGCGACCAGCGGCAGGTCGAACAGGTCGGCGCCGGCGGGACCGGCCGCGTAGCTGCGGCCCAGCACCGCGTAGACACCGAACAGCACCGCGAAGATGAGGCAGTCGCTCATCAGGTAGAGCCAGAAGCCCAGCATGGTGCCCTGCTGGGGGTGGTGGTCGCCGCTGTCGAAGAAGACCGGCGCGGCGCCGGGCGCCGTGGTGGAGAGGGATGCGCTCATGTTGCGTGCAACTCCGGCTCAGGCGGCGGCCGCGGCGGCCAGGGCCTGCGTGCGGCGGGCCTCGGTCGCGGTGACCGTCTCGGCCGGGATGTAGAAGTCGCGCTTGTAGTTGAAGGTGTGCACGATGGCGCCGATGACCGTGGCGGCGAAGGAGACGCCGACGATCAGCCACATATGCCAGATCAGCGCGAAGCCGCAGGCGGTGGCCAGCATGGCGATGACGAAGCCGGCCGCCGTGTTCTTGGGCATGTGGATGGGCTTGAAGCCGTCCACCGGGCGCTGCGCGCCGCGCTTCTTCATGTCGTACCAGGCGTCGTTGTCGTGCACGATGGGCGTGAACGCGAAGTTGTAGTCCGGCGGCGGCGAGGACGTGGCCCATTCCAGCGTGCGGGCACCCCAGATGTCGCCGGTGGTGTCGCGCAGCTGGGCGCGGCGGTGCACGCTGACGGCGATCTGGATCAGGAAGGCGCCAATGCCCAGGGCCACGATGCCCGCGCCGATGGCGGCGATGACGAACCAGATCTGCAGCGACGGGTCATCGAAGTGGTTCAGGCGGCGCGTGATGCCCATCAGGCCCAGCACGTACAGCGGCGTGAACGCGACCCAGAAGCCGATGAACCAGCACCAGAACGAGACCTTGCCCCAGAAGGCGTCCAGCCGGAAGCCGAAGGCCTTGGGGAACCAGTAGTTGATGCCCGCGAAGACGCCGAACACCACGCCGCCGATGATGACGTTGTGGAAGTGGGCGATCAGGAACAGGCTGTTGTGCAGCACGAAGTCCGCCGCGGGCACGGCCAGCAGCACGCCGGTCATGCCGCCGATGCTGAAGGTGACCATGAAGCCCACGGTCCACAGCATCGGCACCTCGAACTTGATGCGGCCGCGGTACATCGTGAACAGCCAGTTGAAGATCTTCGCGCCCGTCGGGATCGAGATGATCATCGTCGTGATGCCGAAGAAGCTGTTCACGCTGGCACCCGAGCCCATCGTGAAGAAGTGGTGCAGCCAGACGAGGTAGGACAGGATGGTGATGACGACCGTGGCATAGACCATGGACGCGTAGCCGAATAGCTTCTTGCCGCTGAAGGTGGACACCACCTCCGAGAAGATGCCGAACACCGGCAGCACCAGGATGTAGACCTCGGGGTGGCCCCAGATCCAGATCAGGTTCACGTAGAGCATGGCGTTGCCGCCCATGTCGTTGGTGAAGAAGTTGGTGCCCAGATACCGATCGGCGGTCAGCAGCGCGAGCGTGGCGGCCAGCACGGGGAAGGTCGCGACGATGAGCACGTTGGTGCACAGCGACGTCCACGTGAAGACGGGCATCTTCATCATCGTCATGCCGGGCGCGCGCATCTTGATGATGGTGACGATGAGGTTGATGCCGGAGAGCGTCGTGCCGATGCCGGCGATTTGCAGCGCCCAGAGGTAGTAGTCGACGCCGACGTCCGGGCTGGCGAGGATGCCCGACAGCGGCGGGTAGGCCAGCCAGCCGGTGCGCGCGAATTCACCGATGAACAGCGACGCCATCACCAGCCCCGCACCGCCGGCGGTCATCCAGAAGCTGAAGTTGTTCAGGAAGGGGAAGGCCACGTCGCGCGCGCCGATCTGCAGCGGCACGACGTAGTTCATGAAGCCGGTCACGAAGGGCATCGCGACGAAGAAGATCATGATGACGCCATGGGCCGTGAAGACCTGGTCGTAGTGGTGTGGCGGCAGGAAGCCGGCGCTGTCACCGAAGGCGACGGCCTGCTGGGCGCGCATCATCAGCGCGTCCGCGAAGCCGCGCAGCAGCATCACGACGCCCATGATGATGTACATGATGCCGATGCGCTTGTGGTCGATGCTGGTGACCCAGCCGCGCCACAGCGAACCCCACAGCAGGTACTTGGTGACCAGGCCCAACACCACGGCGCCGCCGACGGCGACCATGATGAAGGTGGCGACGAGGATGGGCTCGTGCAGCGGCAGCGCGTCCCAGCCCAGGCGCCCGAGGAGCAATTGTTGAAGGTCCATCGGTGATCTCAGTTCTGCGGTGCCGGCGAGGCGGCGTCGGTCTCGGTGGGCAGGCCCAGCGGATTGGTGGGCGTGCACAGCGCGGCGACGACGGTGCGGTCACGCCGCATGCCGTCCAGGTCACGCCAGCCGCTGCGCATCGTGCTGGCCAGGCCGCCCTTGCCGGCGCCGCCGGCGGCGTCGATGGCCATCATCTGGCTGGAGCACATCTTCTTGCCGTCGACGCAGCGGTCGAGGATGGCGCGCCACAGGCCCGGCTCGACGCCGGCAAAGCGGCGGATCGGGTCCTTCTTGCTGGGCTGCTCAAGCTGCAGATAGCCCGCCCGCGTCAGCGTGTTGCCGCCGGACTTGTTGGATTCGACCCAGCGCGCGAACTCTTCGTCGGACACGCCATGGAACTTGAAGTTCATGTCGGAGAAGCCGGCACCGCTGTACTGCGCCGACATGCCGTCGTAGACGCCGGCCGCGTTGATGACCGCGTGCAGCTGCGTCTCCATGCCCGGCATCGCGTAGATCATGCCGGCGAGCGCGGGCACGTAGAAGGTGTTCATCACCGACGTGGACGTGAAGCGGAAATGGATGGGCCGATCCACCGGCGCGGCCAGTTCATTGACGGTCGCAATGCCCTGCTCCGGATAGATGAACAGCCACTTCCAGTCCATCGCCACTGCGTAGACCTCCAGCGGCTTGACGTCGGCGGCGACCGGCCTGCCTTCGGCGATGCGGTCCAGCGGCCGGAAGGGATCGAGCTTGTGCGTGCTGATCCAGGTGATGGCGCCCAACGCGATGATGATCAGCAGCGGCGCACCCCAGATGATCAGTTCCAGGCGCGTGGAGTGGTCCCAGTCCGGGGCGTAGGTCGCGTCGGTGTTGGACTGCCGGTAGCGGTAGGCAAAGAGCAGCGTCAGCGCGATCACCGGGACGATGATCAGCATCATGAGCAGCGTGGACGTGACGATGAGCTGCGCCTGCTGTTGCGCGATGTCGCCATGCGGCTTCATCACGATGGCATTGCAGCCGCTCAAAGCGATGCTGGCTGACAAGACCAGGACGCGAGAAAGGGCAGACTTGTTGGGGTACATCCGGAGGTGCGCGCGAGGGTTAACGATCTTGCACGTCGAACGGGAATGTAAGTTGATTGAGGCAAATCAACTATTGGACATTTTGTCCTAGTCAAAGTCGGAGACAAGTCGCTATGGCGAGCGCTAGCAGTACCTTCCAAACTCCCCAATCCGGACCATCGACCACCCGAACCGACGAAGACCTGGCCCCTGGCGACATCGCCGTCGGCGTCATCATCGGCCGTGCATCCGAGTATTTCGACTTCTTCGTCTTCGGCATCGCCTCGGTGCTGGTCTTCCCGCAGGTTTTCTTCCCCTTCGCCGACCGCCTGACCGGCACGCTGTACGCCTTCCTGATCTTTGCGCTGGCTTTTATCGTCCGACCGGTCGGCACGCTGATCGGCATGTCCATCCAGCGCCACTTCGGCCGCTCGACCAAGCTGACCGCCTCTCTCTTCCTGCTTGGCTGCTCCACGGTGGCCATGGGCCTGCTGCCTGGGTATGCGGACGTCGGCGCGGCCGCCATCGTGCTGCTGTCGCTGTGCCGGGTCGGCCAGGGCTTGGCGCTGGGCGGCTCCTGGGACGGCCTGCCGTCGCTGCTGGCGCTGAACGCGCCGCCAGATCGCCGCGGCTGGTACGCCATGTTGGGCCAGCTCGGCGCGCCGCTGGGCTTCTTCGTCGCCTCGGGCGTGTTCCTGTACGTCTTCGGCAGCCTCGATGCCAAGGACTTCCTGTCCTGGGGCTGGCGCTTTCCCTTCTTCACGGCCTTCGCGATCAACGTCGTCGCGCTGTTCGCCCGGCTGCGCCTGGTCGTCACGCACGAGTACGAGAAGCGCATGGAGGAGCAGGAACTCGACCCTGCCTATCTGCGCGAGCTGCTGCCGGCCCAAGGCCACCACATCGTCATCGGCGCCTTTGCCGCGCTGGCCAGCTACGCCCTCTTCCATTTGGTGAGCGTGTTCCCGCTGTCCTGGGTGGCGCTGTCCGATGCGCAAGGCATCAACGATTTCATGAAGATGGAGCTGCTCGGCGCCGCCTTCGCCGCCGCGGCCATGCCCATGTCCGGGCTGATTGCCGACAAGATCGGCCGCCGCAGCTACCTCGGCGCCATGGCCATCGCCATCGGCGTGTTCGCGCTGTTCGCACCCTTCATGCTCGGCGGCGGCAAACCCGGCCAGGCGGCCTTCATCCTGGTCGGCTTCGTGCTGCTGGGCCTGTCCTATGGCCAGTCGGCCGGTTCGGTGACGTCCAACTTCCTGCCCCGCTTCCGCTACACCGGCGCGGCGCTGACGGCGGACATGGCCTGGCTGCTGGGCGCCGCCTTCGCGCCCGTCGTGGCGCTGTTCCTGTCCTCGCGCTTCGGCCTGGTGTCGCTCAGCCTCTACCTGCTGTCGGGCGTGGTCTGCACGCTGCTGGCACTGCGGGTGAACAAGCGGCTGCAGGCGGCGGCGGTGGTTCAGGACTGATCCACCGCAGCTGAACAAAAGGCGGGCTGCGGTCCGCCCTTTTCTTCGCTCAACAGTTTCCTTTTGAGGAAAGTGTTCATATACTTAGCCCAATCGGAAACCAATATTGACCCCATGGCCCTGACGCTGCACTACCACCCGCTGTCCTCCTCTTGCTGGAAGGTCTTGATCGCGCTCTACGAGAACGGCACGCCGTTCGAGGCCCGCAGCGTCAACCTCGGCGACCCCGTCGAGCGCTCGGCCTATGCGGCGCTCTGGCCCACGGCCAAGATCCCGCTGCTGGTCGACGATGGGCGCGCAGTGCCGGAAACCTCGATCCAGATCGAATACCTGGACAGGCGCCATCCCGGCCAGCAGCGCCTGCTGCCCGAAGGCTTCGACGCGCAGCTGGAGGTGCGGCTCTGGGACCGCCTGTTCGACCTCTACGTGATGGACCCGATGCAGCGCTACATCGCCCAGCTGCTGCGCCCCGAGGGTGAACGCGACGCGCGTACGCTGGCCGCCTGCGTCGACGGCCTGGGCCTGGCCTACGGCATGATCGAAAGCCGCATGGGCGACCACGCCTGGGCGGCCGGCGAAGCCTTCGGCATGGCCGATTGCGCGGCCGCACCGGCGCTGTTCTATGCCGCCATCGTGCGCCCCTTTTCGCCCGAACACACAAGGCTGAGCGCCTACTTCGAGCGCCTGCTGGCCCGCCCCTCGGTCTGGCGCGCCATCGTCGAGGCGCGGCCCTTCTTCCAGTACTACCCGCTCCGGCATGCCCTCCCCGCGCGCTTCCTCGCCGACGCCTGAGCGGCTGGACCGCCTGTTCGTCGCGCTGGCCGACGGCAGCCGGCGGGCGATGATCGACCAGCTCAGCCGCGGGCCGGCCTCGGTGTCAGACCTGGCTCGGCCGTTGTCCATCGCCTTGCCGTCGGCGCTCAAGCATCTGGGGGTGCTGGAGGCCGGTGGCGTCGTGCAATCGGACAAGGTCGGCCGCGTGCGCACCTACCGCATCGCGCCCGATGCCTTCGGCGGCCTGGAGGCTTGGGTGGCCGCGCGCAAGGCGATGTGGAACCATCAGTTCGATGCCCTCGACGCCCTTCTGCAAGAACAGGACAAGGCCAAGCCATGACGACGACTTCTGCCGCCCATACCAGCTTCGTGCTGGACCGCCAGTTCAAGGCCTCCGCCGCACGCGTGTTCGCGGCCTGGGCCGACCCGGCCACGAAGCTGCGCTGGTCCGACTGTCATGCTGAGACCAACGCCACCGAGTTCAGCATGGACTTCCGGTTCGGCGGGTTCGAGATCTATCGCAGCCAGTTGCCGGATGGAACGAAGCTCGCCGTCGACAAGGTCTTCCTCGACATCGTCGCGAACGCGCGCATCGTGTTCGCCTACTCGATGGCGGCGAACGGCCGCGCGCTGTCGGCATCGCTCGTGACCGTGGAGTTCACGGACACGGCCGTGGGCTCGGCGCTGAAGCTGACCGAACAGCTGGCCTACCTCGATGGCCACCATGACCTAGAGCAACGCCGGCGCGGCACCGAGGAAGGCCTGGACCGGCTGCTGCTCGAAGTCGACGCGATTTAGCCGAGGGACTTCCGCGCATTCTGGAACATCCGCAACCACGGGCTGTGCGCGCTCTTGTCGCCCGAGGTCCAGCTCATCAGCACGTTACGGAACACGCGCTCCGGGTGGGGCATCAGCGCCGTGAAGCGGCCATCCGGCGTCGTCACCGAGGTCAGGCCGCCCGGGCTGCCGTTCGGGTTGAACGGGTAAGCCTCGGTCGCCTGGCCGTGATGGTCGACGAAGCGCATGGCCGCGATGACCTTGGCCGCGTCACCCTGGCGCGCGAAATTCGCGAAGCCCTCACCGTGCGCCACGGCAATGGGCATGCGGCTGCCCGCCATGTCCTTGAAGAACACGCTGGGCGACTCCGGCACCTCGACCAGCGCCAGACGCGCCTCGTACTGCTCGCTCTGGTTGCGCGTGAAGCGCGGCCAGGCGTCGGCGCCGGGGATGATGGGCGCGAGCGCGGCCAGCATCTGGCAGCCATTGCAGACGCCCAGCGCCAGCGTGTCGGGGCGCGAGAAGAAGCCGCGGAACT
>JAEKLF010000022.1 GCA_019509985.1 Burkholderiales bacterium
GACTTCATCATCTCCACCACCTTCGTCATCGGCGCCGCACTCGCGGCCGTGGCCGGCCTGATGTGGGCCGCCAACTACGGCACCGTGCAGCACACGATGGGCTTCATGCCGGGCCTGAAGGCCTTCACGGCCGCGGTGCTGGGCGGCATCGGCAACCTGGCGGGTGCGGTCGTGGGTGGCGTGCTGCTGGGGCTCATCGAGGCCATCGGCGCAGGTTACCTCGGCGACCTGACCGGCGGCGTGCTGGGCAGCCACTACGCCGACATCTTCGCCTTCGTCGCCCTCATCCTCGTGCTGACGCTGCGCCCCTCCGGCCTGCTCGGCGAGCGTGTGGCGGACCGGGCCTGAAGGGAGTCAAGACATGCAAGCCAAGAAACTCACCACCTTCATCGTCGCGGCCATCGCGCTGCTGCTTGTGCCGCTGTTCGCGCAGCAGCTCGGCAACGGCCCCGTGCGCATCATCGACCTTGCACTGCTCTACGTGTTGCTGGCCCTGGGCCTGAACATCGTCGTCGGCTACGCGGGCCTGCTGGACCTGGGCTATGTGGCCTTCTACGCGGTCGGCTCCTACATGTTCGCGCTGATGGCCAGCCCCCACCTGAGCGAGAACTTCGAGGCCATCCAGGCCGCCTTCCCGACTGGGCTGCACTCGCCGATCTGGCTGGTCATCCCGATGGGCGCGGGCATCGCGGCGCTGTTCGGCGTCGCGCTCGGCGCGCCGACACTGAAGCTGCGCGGCGACTATCTCGCCATCGTCACGCTCGGCTTCGGCGAAATCATCCGCGTGTTCCTGAACAACCTGGAGTACCCGCTCAACATCACCAACGGCCCGCGCGGCATCGGCCAGATCGACTCCTTCCACATCTTCGGCGTGGACCTGGGCAAGTCCTGGGAGGTCTTCGGCTTCACGCTGCCGTCGGTGACGCTGTACTACTACCTCTTCCTGCTGCTCGTCGTCGCCAGCGTGGTGATCTGCTACCGGCTGGAGAACTCGCGCATCGGCCGCGCCTGGATGGCCATCCGCGAGGATGAGATCGCCGCCAAGGCCATGGGCATCAACACCCGCAACCTGAAGCTGCTGGCCTTCGGCATGGGCGCCACCTTCGGCGGCGTGGCCGGCTCGATGTTCGCGAGCTTCCAGGGCTTCGTGTCGCCGGAGTCCTTCAGCCTGCAGGAGTCGGTCATGATCGTCGCGATGGTCGTGCTGGGCGGCATCGGCCACATCCCCGGCGTCATCCTCGGCGCGCTGATGCTGTCGGCCCTGCCCGAGGTGCTGCGCTACGTGGCTGGCGACATTCAGAGCATGACCGGCGGGCGCATCGACGCGTCCATCCTGCGCCAGCTGCTGGTCGCATCGGCCATGATCATCATCATGCTGATCCGCCCGCGCGGCCTGTGGCCGTCGCCCGAGCATGGCAAGGCAGCCCCGGCTCCGGCCGGGACGAAGTGAGGGAGGGCAGACACATGAGCATCCACGACAACATCGTTCTCAGCGTCAGCGGCGCGTCCAAACGCTTCGGTGGCGTGCAGGCCCTGTCCGACGTCGGCATCCAGATCCAGCGCGGCCAGGTTTACGGCCTGATCGGCCCCAACGGCGCCGGCAAGACGACCTTCTTCAACGTCATCACGGGCCTGTACGTGCCGGACGGCGGCAACTTCGTGCTGGGCGGCACGCCCTACACGCCGCAAGCCGTACACCAGGTCGCCAAGGCCGGCATCGCGCGCACCTTCCAGAACATCCGTCTCTTCGCCGACATGACGGCGATCGAGAACGTCATGGTCGGCCGCCACATCCGCACCAAGTCCGGCCTGATCGGCGCCGTGTTCCGCACGCCCAAGTTCAAGGCCGAGGAGGCCGCGATCAAGGAGCGTGCGCAGGAGCTGCTGGACTATGTGGGCATCGGCAAGTACGCGGAGTTCAAGGCGCGCACGCTGAGCTACGGCGACCAGCGGCGCCTGGAGATTGCCCGTGCGCTGGCAACGGACCCGCAGCTGATCGCGCTGGACGAACCTGCGGCCGGCATGAATGCGACCGAGAAGGTCGTGCTGCGCGAGCTGATCGACCGCATCCGCAACGACGGCCGCACCATCCTGCTCATCGAGCACCGTGCTGGACTACGGCAAGCAGATTGCCGAGGGCACACCCTACGACGTGCAGCGCAACGAGAAGGTGATCGAGGCCTACCTCGGCGCCGGCCACAAGAATCACTGAGAGGGACGAACGACATGGCACAAACCCTTCTCAAAGTCAGCGGCCTCAAGGTCGCCTACGGCGGCATCCAGGCCGTCAAGGGCGTCAGCTTCGAGGTGCGCGAGGGCGAACTGGTGTCCTTGATCGGCGCGAATGGTGCCGGCAAGACGACGACGCTGAAGGCCATCACCGGCCTGCAGCCGGTGGCAGCCGGCGGCGTGGAATACCTCGGCAAGGCCATCAAGGGCCAGGGCGCCTGGGACCTGGCCAAGCAGGGCCTGGTGATGGTGCCCGAGGGCCGTGGCACCTTCACGCGCATGACCATCACCGAGAACCTGCTGATGGGCGCCTACAACCGCAAGGATGGCGAGATCCAGGCCGACATCGACAAGGTCTTCGGCCTGTTCCCGCGCCTGAAGGAGCGCGCCAAGCAGCTGGCCGGCACGATGTCCGGCGGCGAGCAGCAGATGCTGGCCATGGGCCGCGCGCTGATGGCGCGCCCCAAGGTGCTGCTGCTGGACGAGCCGTCGATGGGCCTGTCGCCCATCATGGTGGACAAGATCTTCGAGGTCGTGAACGACATCCATCAGCAGGGTGTGACCATCCTGCTCGTCGAGCAGAACGCCAGCCGCGCACTGCAGCTGGCCAACCGCGGCTACGTGATGGAGTCCGGCGAGGTGACGATGGAAGGCGAGGGCAAGGCGCTCCTGGACGACCCCAAGGTGAGGGCCGCCTACCTGGGCGAGTAGCACTCGCGGCGCTTCGAGCGACCAGGAAAAACGCCCGGCACTGCCGGGCGTTTTGATTTGACGTCGGGAGGTTCAGCTCACCACGGTCACGTCCGTCACGCCAGCGGCCACGCGCACGCGTTTCACGCTGGCGACCGGGGTGGTCGGTGCCACGCCGCCCACTTGCCGGGCGACCTTCTTGAAGTCGCACAGCAGCTCGGTCTTGCTCAGCGTGACGACGGCATAGCCTTGGGCGTCGCTGTCGACATGCTTGATCCACGGGTTGTTGACCGGCGGCGCCACCGCTGTCGACGAATCGGCGAAGGGGTTCATGCGCTTGACGATCTCGGAAGCCGGCACGGCCGACGTCGGGATGCCCAGGGCCGCGGCCAGCTTCTGCTGGATCAGGCCGTAGAGCGTCATCGCGGCGACCGACTTGGCTGTCGCCGCCAGCATCGCGTTGGTGTTCGCGACGATGGTGCCCATCGTGCCGGCCTGCGTCTCGTCGAAGGTGTTGATGATGGCCGTTGA
>JAEKLF010000023.1 GCA_019509985.1 Burkholderiales bacterium
GCGAACGACTTCTATCTTCGCCATGGCTTCCGCGTGGTCGAGGAACAGGACTTCGACATTGAATACCGCTGGGAGGCCTCAGCGTGAACCTGGCCGATCCGCTCAAGGCCGGCGACCGCCGCGCGCTGGCCAAGGCCATCACGCTGATCGAGTCCACGCGGGCCGACCACCGCGAGCAGGCCGACGCGCTGCTGACCGCGCTGATGCCCGCCACCGGCGGCGCGCTGCGGCTGGGCATCTCCGGTGTGCCGGGCGTGGGCAAGAGCACCTTCATCGAAGCCTTCGGCCTGTTCCTGCTTGAACGCGGCCACCGCGTCGCGGTGCTGACGGTGGACCCGTCCAGCACGCTGTCCGGCGGCGCCATCCTGGGGGACAAGACGCGCATGGAGAAGCTCTCCATGGACCAGCGCGCCTTCATCCGCCCCAGCCCCAGCAGCGGCACGCTGGGTGGCGTGGCCGAGAAGACGCGCGAGGCCGTGCTGCTGTGCGAGGCGGCGGGCTACGACGTCGTCATCGTCGAGACCGTGGGCGTGGGCCAGAGCGAGACGGCAGTCGCCGGCATGACCGACCTCTACCTGTTGCTGCAACTGCCCAATGCGGGCGACGACCTGCAGGCGATCAAGAAGGGCGTCATGGAGCTGGCCGACCTTGTGGTCATCAACAAGGCCGACCTGGACGACGTGGCCGCCACGCGCGCGCAGGCGCAGATCACGTCGGCGCTGCGGCTGCAGCCCATGCATGCCCATGCCACGCAGCGCGTGCTCAAGGTCAGCGCGCTGAAGGCCGACGGCATCGCGCCGGTGTGGGATACGCTGACCGCCTTGCGCACCGAACGCGAGGCCAGCAACGCCTGGGCGGCCAAGCGCCGCGAGCAGTCTCTGGCCTGGATGTGGGAGCGCATCCGGTCCGGGCTGACGCAGGCCTTCGTCGCACACCCAGCCGTGCGGGACCAACTCGACGCGGCAACCGCTGCCGTGCGCGAAGGGCGCACGCCGGCATCCACGGCGGCGCGCCAGCTGCTGGCGGCATTCAGGAGCACCCCATGATCACCGGCCTGCATCACATCAACCTGCGCGCGCCCACCGAGCTGCTGGCCACGCTGCGCGATTTCTACCGAGACGTGCTTGGCCTGGAGCAAGGGCCGCGTCCGGACTTCGACAGCCCCGGCTACTGGCTCTATGCCGGTGGCCACCCGGTCGTCCACCTGTCGACGCAGCGCGCCAACGAAGCGGTGCGCGGCCCGGTCAACCCCGCCGCGCCGACAACCTACGACCACACCGCGTTCTTCGGCACCGACCCGGTCGGCACCGCGGCGCACCTGCGCGCGCTGGGCGTGGCCTTTCACGAATCCCGCTCCGCCGTGACCGGCCAGCACCAGTTCTTCCTGCAAGACCCCGCCGGCAACGGCGTGGAGATCAATTTCCCGTTTGAGGCCTGATCCATGCAAGACATCCTGCAAGCACTCGAAGCCAAGCGCGCCCGCGCGCGGCTGGGCGGCGGCGAAAAGCGCATTGCTGCCCAGCATGCCAAAGGCAAGCTGACCGCGCGCGAACGGCTGGAGCTGCTGTTCGATGAAGGCAGCTTCGAGGAATGGGACATGTTCGTCGAGCACCGCTGCGTGGACTTCGGCATGCAGGACAACAAGATCCCCGGCGATGGCGTCGTGACCGGCTACGGCATGATCAACGGCCGTCTGGCCTTTGCCTTCAGCCAGGACTTCACCGTCTTCGGCGGTGCGCTCAGCGAAGCCCACGCCGAGAAGATCTGCAAGGTGATGGACCAGGCCATGAAGGTCGGTGCACCCGTCATCGGCCTGAACGACTCCGGCGGCGCGCGCATCCAGGAAGGTGTCGCCAGCTTGGGCGGTTATGCCGACGTCTTTCAGCGCAACGTGATGGCCTCGGGCGTCGTGCCGCAGATCAGCATGATCATGGGCCCTTGCGCAGGCGGTGCCGTCTACTCGCCGGCCATGACGGACTTCATCTTCATGGTGAAGGACAGCAGCTACATGTTCGTCACCGGCCCCGAGGTCGTGAAGACCGTGACGCACGAGGAAGTGACGGCCGAGGAGCTGGGCGGCGCCACCACGCACAACAGCCCGGCGTGGCCGACCTGTCCTTCGAGAACGACGTCGAGGCGCTGCTGATGCTGCGCCGCTTCTTCAACTACCTGCCGCTGTCCAACCGCGAGAAGGCGCCGTGCCGCCCGAGCGGTGACCCCGGCACGCGCCTGGACTACTCGTTGGACACGCTGGTGCCCGAAAATGCCAACAAGCCCTACGACATCAAGGAGCTGATCCTCAAGGTCGTCGACGACGGCGACTTCTTCGAGCTGCAGCCCGACTACGCGAAGAACATCGTCACCGGCTTTGCGCGCATGGAGGGCCAGACGGTGGGCATCGTCGCCAACCAGCCGCTGGTGCTGGCCGGCTGCCTGGACATCAAGAGCAGCATCAAGGCCGCGCGCTTCGTGCGCTTCTGCGATGCGTTCAACATCCCGGTCGTCACCTTCGTCGACGTGCCCGGCTTCATGCCCGGCACCAGCCAGGAGTACGGCGGCATCATCAAGCACGGCGCCAAGCTGTTGTATGCCTACGCCGAGGCGACGGTCCCGAAGATCACCGTCATCACCCGCAAGGCCTACGGCGGTGCCTACGACGTGATGGCGTCCAAGCACCTGCGCGGCGACGTCAACTTCGCCTGGCCCAACGCCGAGATCGCCGTGATGGGTGCCAAGGGCGCGGTGGAGATCATCTTCCGCGAGGACAAGGGCGACCCCGAGAAGCTGGCAGCCCGCGAGGCCGAGTACAAGGCCCGCTTCGCCAACCCCTTCATCGCCGGCAGCCGCGGCTTCATCGACGACGTCATCCAGCCGCACGAGACGAGGAAGCGCATCTGCCGCAGCCTGTCGATGCTGAAGGACAAGAAGCTGGAGAACCCGTGGCGCAAGCACGGGAACATCCCGCTTTAAGGAGAGAGCAGTGGAAACGACTCGAGAAGTGCTGCAGTCATGGGTTGTGGAAGCTCTGCGGAGAAATGGTGGGGAAGCCCACCTGCTAGTGGTCGCGCGGGATATCTGGGAAAACCATGAACGCGACCTTCGAGCGGCAGGTGACTTGTTCTTTTCCTGGCAATACGACATGCGCTGGGCGTGCACCGCACTGAGGGAGCAAGGTGTCGTTGAGTCACCGAGTCGGCCAGGCGTTTGGAAGCTGGCATTGACTTCATGAGCGCGGAGCATTGCATGGCTAGCGGCAAATCCAGGAGTTCGGCGTCATGAGCAAAGCCACCTGCGCCGCCGAGGCCAAGCGCCTCACCGACATCCCCAACATCGGCAAGGCGATGGAGGCGGACCTGATCGGTCTGGGCATCAAGACGCCGGCCGACGTGAAGCGCATGGATCCGTACAAGACCTACGACCGCCTGCGCGACCCCATGGGTCAACGTCATGACCCCTGCGTGCTCGACACCTTCATGGCCGCGCATGACTTCATGAACGGCGGACCCGCCCAGCCGTGGTGGAACTTCACCGAGCAGCGCAAGAAGCTGCTTGGCAAAACGAAATAACGAACGAGGCAACCGATGTTCACCAAGATCCTGATTGCCAACCGTGGCGAGATCGCCTGCCGAGTCATTGCAACGGCCCAGAGGATGGGCATCAAGACGGTCGCCGTCTACTCCGAAGCCGACAAGGACGCCCGCCACGTCGAACTCGCCGACGAGTCCGTGCTGCTGGGCCCGGCGCCTTCGCGCGAGAGCTACCTCGTCGCCGACAAGATCATTGCCGCC
>JAEKLF010000108.1 GCA_019509985.1 Burkholderiales bacterium
GCGTGTGAAGTGAACTGCGCGTGAGCGTGTTGGCGAGCGCCTAGAATGCGCTCCAGTTTTTCGCCGGCTTAGCTCAGTTGGTAGAGCAACCGCCTTGTAAGCGGTAGGTCATCAGTTCGAATCCGATAGCCGGCACCAACATCAAAAACCCCGTCACCGACAGGCGACGGGGTTTTTGTCATTTCTGCAGCAGCTTCACGCGGATGCGCCCTGGCAGGCCGGCCTGCGCGAGCAGCGCCTCCAGCCGGGGCAGTAAATGGCGCAGCTTGGCGGCCACTGCGGCATTGGCGACCAGTAGGCTCCAGCCCTCCTCGTCCAGCGGTCCCGACTGGACACTCGCCAGCAGATTGCCCGGCAGCGCGGGCGCGATGATGCGCAGCCGGCGCCGCGACGCCTCCAGGCGCTCGCTCAGCCGGGCCAGGCCCTCGTGCTGGCGCAGCGCCTGCGCCACCGGCGTTGGGTCGGGCACGCTGGCACGCTGACCTTTAGGGGCGAGGTAGCGGGGTGCGGACGACATGGCGGCAGTGTAGTCAGCCGGCCCGCCCGACAGGTGCCGGCCAAGGGCCCGCTGCTAAACTGCGCCGTTTTGCGCGGCCAGGCAAACCCGCCTTGCATTGCTTCGCCGCGCCCTCAGATTCGCGCGTCCCGCTGGTTCCGCCGGCGCCCGCCCAGCCCCACATCCTTCGCAGCATGTTGCCCAAGCTTCTCACCTCGATTTTCGGTAGCCGCAACGAGCGCCTGCTCAAAGGCTATCGCCGCACCGTGCAGCAGATCAACGCGCTGGAGCCGAAGTACGAGGCGTTGAGCGACGACGAGCTACGCGCCCAGACGGCCGAATTCAAGGCCCGCGTCGCCGCCGGCGAGAGCGTCGACGACCTGCTGCCCGAGGCTTTCGCCGTCTGCCGCGAAGGCAGCAAGCGCGCGCTGAAGATGCGTCACTTCGACGTGCAGCTGATCGGCGGCATGGTGCTGAACGCCGGCAAGGTGGCCGAGATGCGCACCGGTGAAGGCAAGACGCTGATGGCGACGCTGCCGGTCTACCTGAACGCGCTGACGGGCAAGGGCGTCCACGTCGTCACGGTGAACGACTACCTCGCGCGCCGTGACGCCGAGTGGATGGCCAAGCTGTACAACTTCCTCGGCCTGACGGTGGGCATCAACCTGCCGCAGATGCCGCGCCAGGAGAAGCAGGTCGCCTACGCCGCCGACGTCACCTACGGCACCAACAACGAGTACGGCTTCGACTACCTGCGCGACAACATGGTCTACGAGACGGCCGACCGCGTGCAGCGCGGCCTGTCCTACGCCATCGTCGACGAGGTGGACTCCATCCTCATCGACGAGGCGCGCACGCCGCTGATCATCTCGGGCCAGGCCGACGACCACACCGACGTCTACGTGCGCATCAACGCCGTCGTCCCCAGCCTGAAGAAGCAGATCGGCGAGCTGGACCCGCGCACGGGCGAAGGCGTCATCGAGCCGGGCGACTTCACGGTCGACGAGAAGTCGCACCAGATCCACCTGACCGAAGACGGCCATGAAGTGGCCGAGCGCCTGTTGACCCAGGCCGGTCTGATCCCGGAAGGCGCGAGCCTCTACGACGCGGCCAACATCACGCTGATGCATCATCTGAATGCAGCGCTGCGGGCCCACCACGTCTATCACAAGGACCAGAGCTACGTCGTTCAGAACGGCGAGGTCATCATCGTCGACGAGTTCACGGGCCGCCTGATGAGCGGCCGGCGCTGGAGCGATGGCCTGCACCAGGCCGTGGAAGCCAAGGAAGGCGTCGCCATCCAGGCCGAGAACCAGACGCTGGCCTCGATCACCTTCCAGAACTACTTCCGCATGTACGGCAAGCTGTCCGGCATGACGGGCACGGCGGACACCGAGGCCTACGAGTTCCAGGAGATCTACGGCCTGGAAACCGTCGTCATCCCGCCGAACCGGCCGACCATCCGCAAGGACGAGCTGGACCTGGTCTACAAGACCGACAAGGAAAAGTACGCGGCCGTCATCGAGGACATCCGCGCCTGCCACACGCGCGGCCAGCCGGTGCTGGTGGGCACGACGTCCATCGAGAACTCGGAGCTGATCTCCAGGCTGCTGGACCAGGCCAAGCTGCCGCACAACGTGCTGAACGCCAAGCAGCATGCCCGCGAGGCCGAGATCGTCGCCCAGGCCGGCCGCCCCGGCGTCATCACCATCGCCACCAACATGGCCGGTCGCGGCACCGACATCGTGCTGGGCGGCAACGTCGAGAACCAGGTCAAGTTCATCGAGGCCGACGACGCGATTCCCGCCGACGAGAAGGCGCGCCGCATCCAGCAGCTCAAGGACGAGTGGCAGGGCCTGCACGACAAGGTCAAGGCCGAGGGCGGGCTGCGCATCATCGCCACCGAGCGCCACGAGAGCCGCCGCATCGACAACCAGCTGCGCGGCCGCTCCGGCCGCCAGGGCGACCCCGGCTCTTCGCGCTTCTACCTGTCGCTGGACGACCAGCTGATGCGCATCTTTGCCGGCGAGCGCGTGCGCGCCATCATGGACCGGCTCAAGATGCCCGAGGGCGAGGCCATCGAGGCTGGCATCGTCACGCGTTCCATCGAAGGCGCACAGCGCAAGGTCGAGGCGCGCAACTTCGACATCCGCAAGCAGCTGCTGGAGTACGACGACGTGTCGAACGACCAGCGCAAGGTCATCTACCAGCAGCGCAATGACATCCTCGAGGCCGAGAGCCTGACGGCGCAGATCGAGTCGCTGCGCGGCTCCACGCTGACCGATGTCGTGCGCACCTTCGTGCCCGCGGAGAGCGTCGAAGAGCAATGGGACCTGGCCGGCCTGGAGCAGGTGCTGCGCAGCGAGTGGCAGATCGAGCTGTCGCTGACCGAGCTCGTCAAGAAGAGCGACACCATCACCGACGACGACATCCTCGAAGCCGTCGTCAAGGCCGGTGACGAGCTCTTCGCGAGCAAGCTGGACCGTGTCGGCATCGAACAGTTCAACCCCTTCATGCGCATGGTGCTTCTGCAGAGCATCGACCAGCGCTGGCGCGAGCACCTGGCCGCGCTGGACTATCTGCGCCAGGGCATCCACCTGCGCGGCTACGCCCAGAAAAACCCCAAGCAGGAATACAAACGCGAGGCCTTCGAGCTGTTCTCGCAGCTGCTCGACCTCGTGAAGATGGAAGTCACCCGCACGCTGATGAACGTGCGCATCCAGAGCCAGGAAGAAGCCAACGAGGCCGCCGAGGCCATGGAGCGCCGCGCCGAGGCCGTGGCCAACGTGACCTATCAGCACCCCAACGAGGACGGCTCGGTCTCCCAGGAGGTCGACCCCGACACGCTGCTGGCCCAGTACGGGCACGTCGGCCGCAACGACCCCTGCCCCTGCGGCAGCGGCAAGAAGTTCAAGCTCTGCCACGGCAAGCTGGCCTGATCCGGCAGCGGTGACTCCCTCACGGGCCGGCTCTGCCGGCCCGTTTTCATTGGGCCGTCAGCCTGTGGCTACCCACCCATCTGAGGGGAAAAACGTGCGTTTGGGCACAACGCGGCCCCGGCGCCACATGCATGGGGGGTGCTCGGCCGAGGCCTACCCCCCTAGAGTGCAGTCATGCCTCGGGAAGCCGGGTAGACCCTTATAGAGAACCTGAAAGCACGTCATGAAATCGTTGTCTGCAGCCTTCACCGCCTTGAGCCTGGCCTTCGCCGCTGCCACCGCCGCGGCCGCGCCGGTGTCGCTGAGCTTCAGCAACAACAACATCATGTCCGACGGCAACGATGCCGCCGTCTTCAACGACAGCTACGACTTCGTGCTGAACGCCCAGACGCTGCTGAGCGGCATCGTCACCACCCACACGCCCGAGGCGAGCGGTCCCTGGGTCAACATCACTTCGGCCTTCATCCAGGCCGCTTCCGGCGGCGCCATCTACGCGCTGACCGAGACACAGGCCGTCAACTGGGACGCCGATGAGTTTGGCGTCGAGACCTGGACCTTCAGCCCCCAGTGGCTGGCCGCCGGCAGCTGGCAGTTGCACGTCGCCGGCGAAGGCTATGCCGTCAAGGCCCCCGAGGGCTATGACGCCGACCTGAGCGGTCGCAGCGCCGAGTTGCCCGAGCCCGCCGCCCTGGCCTTGGTGGCCGTCGCACTGGCCGGCCTGAGCCTGTCCCGCCGTCGCGCCCGCTGAGCGAACTGCCGAGCCGCCCGCCCACCCCATTCAACGAGCCGTACATCATGTTCAAACCCCTCGCCCTCGCTGCCGCCCTGCTGGTCACCGCTCCGGCCTTTGCCGACGTGAGCATCAAGTTCACCGGCCGCGATGCTGGCGATCCCGTGGTTGCCACCTCGGTGGGCACCAACTCGGCGACCGGCGCGCTGAACTACCTGGATTCGATTGCCGGAAGCTTCCAGGCCTATTGCGTCGAGCCGGCCCAACCCTTTGCGCTGACCTCCAAGGGCTTCAAGACCTATTCGGTCGGAAGCTTCACCGGCAGCCAGGCGAGCCTGCTTCAGGGCCTCTACTCCAGCAGCTTCCAGTCCATCCACTCCGGCAACCAGCAGGCCGCCTTCCAACTGGCCATTTGGGAAATCGTCACCGAGACGGCTGGCAGCGCGCTGAAGATCACGTCCGGAACCGATCAAGGCAGCTTCTACCTGACGTCCGTCGGCCAGTCCTCCAATGCCGTGCAGGCGCTGGCCACGCACTACCTGTCCGCTGCCGAGGGCTACAGCGGTCCGGCGATGTACAACCTGACCAAGCTGAGCAACGCCAGCTACCAGGACCTGGTGGTTGCCTCCGCGATCACCACGGCCGTGCCGGAGCCGCAAACCTATGCGCTGTTCCTCAGCGGCCTGGGCTTCGTCGGCCTGCTGGCCCGCCGCCGCCTGCCGCGCTGATCGCTTCAGGCGTCCTGAAAAGGCTCCCTCGGGAGCCTTTGTCGTTGTGCGCCCAGCATGGGCGCACTCCTACGGGTGCAAGTCCCGTCGTAAGTTGATCACGACGAACGAAGCGAAGCGCAACTGCACGAGGGCGACCGAGTGTGGGAAGGAAGCGTGGAGCGTAAATCGCGAGCCGATGAACAAGAACCGCATACAAGGCGCTGCCGAGCAGGGCGAGTGGGCAACGAACCACGAAGCTCTGGTGATCAAGGCGAAGCGGCGTAGATGCGGCGGCTGTGCGATGAAGGAGTGCGTGCCTTACCTGGGGACGCCTCGTCTTGTGCCTGAAAGGGCGACGGCCATGCCGGAGCGAGGTCTCAGCAGAAGTCGTAGTAGCCGGGTAGCGGGGCCGCTGAGGCCGCCAGCGAGAGGCGAAGGACCGAACGAGAGCAAGTGACCGAGGACCTGGGAATGTCAAAGGCCATGCGTCAGATGCCGGAGCCATCCGGGCGGGCGGGGGAAGGGTGCGGTGAAGCCGCGCCCCAACCCACCAGCGACGAAGCCTGCGACCCGTCCCAGGAACACCAGGGCACAGGGTCAGCAATGCAGACGGCGGGGGCTGGCACCCTGCTGGAGGCGGCGCTGACGAGAGAGAACCTGCAGGCGGCCTGGAAGCGGGTCAAGGCCAACAAGGGCGCAGCGGGCGTGGACGGGCTCGACATCGAGCAAACCCACCGCCTGCTGCAAACGACGTGGCCGCAGATCCGCCAAGCGCTGCGGGCAGGGAAGTACCGGCCTGCGCCGGTACGGCGGGTGATGATCCCCAAACCGGACGGAAGCCAGCGCGAGCTGGGCATCCCGACGGCGACGGACCGACTGATCCAGCAGGCACTGCTGCAAGTGCTGCAGCCGCTGATCGACCCCAGCTTCAGCGATCACAGCCACGGGTTCCGACCGGGCAGAAGTGCGCACGACGCGGTGAAAGCCGCACGGGCGCACGTCCAATCCGGCAGGCGCGTGGTGGTGGACGTGGACCTGGCGAAGTTCTTCGACCGGGTGAACCACGACATCCTGATGGACCGGCTCAAGAGACGCATCGCGGATACGGCCGTCCTGCGGCTCATCCGTGCGTACCTGAACGCCGGCATCATGGATGGCGGGGTGGTGGTGGAGCGCCAACAGGGCACGCCGCAAGGCGGGCCGCTGAGTCCGCTGCTGGCCAACGTGCTGCTCGACGAAGTGGACAAGGCGTTGGGGGCGCGGGGCTACTGCTTCGCCCGCTATGCCGACGACTGCAACGTCTATGTGAGCAGCATGAAGGCGGGCGAGCGGGTGATGGCGTGGCTCAGGACGCTGTACGGCAAGCTGAAGCTTCAGATCAATGAAGCCAAGAGTGCTGTGTGCAGCGCCCTCGGGCGCAAATTCCTGGGCTATGAGCTGTGGGTGGCCAAGGGACGCGAGGTGAAGTGCGCAGTGGCCGACAAGGCACTGGGCAACTTCAAGGCGCGCATCCGACAGCTCACAGCGCGCTCGGGCGGACGCAGCATGGAGCAAGTGGTGCAGGGGCTCAGACCCTACTTGCTGGGCTGGAAGGCGTACTTCGGGCTGGCGCAAACGCCCCGGGTCTGGCGCGAGCTGGACGAGTGGCTGCGCCACCGCTTACGCGCCATCCAGCTCAAGCAATGGCGAAGTCCACGCACGATCTACCGAGCGCTCAAAGCGCTCGGCGCCTCGGACGCTGTGGCGACACGGGTTGCGGTCAACAGCCGACGATGGTGGGGCAACAGTCGCCGACTGCTCAACTCGGCACTGCCCATCGCCTACTTCGACCGGCTGGGGCTATCCCGCCTCTCATGACCTCAAGCACTCGAACCGCCGGGTGCGGACCCGCATGCCCGGTGGTGTGGGAGGGGCTCGGTCGGGTACGCTGATCGCCCCTATCCCGATTCTGCTTCTTAGAATCTCCGCGCTTTCTCTCATCTTCCGAGCGCGCCATGCCCGTCAATCTCTCCGCCCCAGATCCCGCTGCCCTGATGCCCGTCCCCGGGGTGCGCCTTGGCGTCACACAAGCCGGCGTGCGTAAGGCCAACCGGCGTGACCTCAGTGTCATCGCGCTGGACGAGGGTTCGGCAGTCGCCGGTGTCTTCACGACCAACCGCTTCTGCGCCGCGCCGGTGCAGGTCTGCCGCGAACACCTCGCCGCCGGCGCCGCCGTGCGCGCGCTGGTCATCAACACCGGCAATGCCAATGCCGGCACCGGCGCCGACGGCCTGGCCCGGGCGCGCCAGACCTGCGCGGCGCTTGCCGGCTTGATCGGCTGCGCGCCCGAGCAGGTGCTGCCCTTCTCCACCGGCGTCATCATGGAGACGTTGCCCGTGGACCGCATCACGGCCGGCCTGCCCGCGGCGCTGGCCGCGCTGCGCGCCGACGGATGGGCCGAGGCCGCCGCCGGCATCATGACGACGGACACCCTGCCCAAGGCCGCGTCGCGACGCATCGACATCGGTGGCGTGCCGGTGACCCTGTCCGGCATCGCCAAGGGCGCCGGCATGATCCGCCCCAACATGGCCACCATGCTGGGCTTCGTCGCGACCGACGCCAACCTCGCGCCGGCCCTGCTGCAGCCGCTCGTGAAGGAGGCCGCCGATGCCTCCTTCAACCGCATCACCATTGATGGCGACACGTCGACCAACGACTGCTTCATGCTGATCGCCAGCCGCCGCGCCGCGCATGCCGAGATCACGTCGTTGGACAGTGCCGACGCCGCCACGCTGCGTGCCGCGCTGATCTCGCTGGCCCAGGAACTGGCCCAGGCCATCGTGCGCGACGGCGAGGGTGCGACCAAGTTCATCGCCGTCACCATCGAAGGCGGCCGCGATGAGGCCGAGTGCAAGCTCGCGGCCTATGCCATCGCCCACTCGCCGCTGGTCAAGACGGCCTTCTTCGCCAGCGACCCCAACCTGGGCCGCATCCTTGCGGCGGTCGGCTACGCCGGCATCGGCGACCTCGACCAGGGCTTGATCGACCTGGATCTGGACGACGTCGCCGTGGTCCGCCAGGGCGGCCGGCTGACCAGCTACCGCGAAGAAGACGGCCAGCGCGTCATGAAACAGGCCGAGATCACCATCCGCGTGAACCTGAACCGCGGCGCGGCGGCCACGACGGTCTGGACCTGCGACCTCAGCCACGACTACGTGACGATCAACGCGGACTACCGCAGCTGAGCGTTCCCGGCCCTGCGGGTTATTGCTGTCAGGGCTTCATCGCATGACCATCGGCGCCCGCTGCGAGGGGCGCCGAGAATCGGCGGCTTCTCCGAACCAGGATTCCGCCTGATGAAGCTCACCCTGTCCGCCCTCGCCATGGCCGCCGTGCTCGCCACCAGTGCCCAGGCCCAATCCATCAGCTACCCCGTCACGCGCAAGGTCGACCAGGTCGACGGCTACCACGACACCGCCGTCGCCGACCCCTACCGCTGGCTGGAAGACGACAACAGCGCCGACACCAAGGCCTGGGTCGCGCAGCAGAACGAGGTCACGGACAAGTTCCTCGCGGCCATGCCGCAGCGCCTGCCGACGCGCCGCATCTACACCGAGCTCTACAACTTCGAGCGCTTCGGCATCCCCTTCCATGAGGGCGGCCGCTACTTCTGGAGCCGCAACGACGGCCTGCAGCAGCAGAACGTGTACTACACGGCCAGGTCGCTGAAGGAGACGCCCGTCGTCGCGCTGGACCCCAACACCTTCAGCAAGGATGGCACCGTCGCGCTGACCGGCGTCGTGCCCTCGCGCGACGGCAAGCTGCTGGCCTACGGCATTGCCGGCGCCGGCTCCGACTGGCAGACTTGGAAGGTGCGCGACCTCGCCACCGGCAAGGACCTCGCCGACAAGATCGACTGGGTGAAGTTCAGCAGCGCTTCGTGGACGGCCGATGGCAAGGGCTTCTTCTACGCGCGCTACGACGCGCCCAAGGAAGGCGACGCGCTCAAGGGCGCCAACTACTTCCAGAAGCTCTACTACCACCGCCTCGGCACCGCGCAGGCCGACGACCTCCTCGTCGCCGAGAACCGCGACGACAAGGAATGGGGCTTCGGCACCGAGGTGTCGGACGACGGCCAGACCCTGCTCATCAGTGTCTGGAAGAGCGCCGGCAGCAAGAACGGCCTGATGGTGCTGCCCCTGCCCAAGGGCGCGTTTGCCGGCGGCAAGCCCCAGCCCATCACGCTGGACTTCGACGCCCAGTACACCGCCGTCGCCGTGACCGGGGCCAAGCTCGTCATCAAGACCGACAAGGGGGCGCCGCGCGGCAAGCTCGTCGCCGCCGACCTGAAGAATCCCGCGCCCGCCGGCTGGAAGACGCTCGTGGCCGAGGGCCCCGACGCGATGACCGGCGCCTCGGCCGTTGGCGGCCGTTTCCTGCTGAGCTACCTGCACGACGCCGCCACACTGGTGCGCGTGCATGGCCCGGATGGCAAGCAGCTGACCGAGGTCAAGCTGCCCGGCGTCGGCACGGCCAGCGGCTTCGGCGGGCGTTGGAGCGATACCGAGACCTTCTTCAGCTACACCAGCCTGACGACGCCGGCCGAAATCCACCGCTACGACGTCAAGACCGGCAAGATCGAACTCTTCAAGCGCCCCAAGACCGCCTTCAATCCCGACGAATTCGAGACCCGCCGCGAGTTCGTCACCAGCAAGGACGGCACGCGCTTCCCGATCTTCATCGCGGCCAGGAAGGGCCTGAAGTTCGATGGCAGCAACCCGACGCTGCTCTACGGCTACGGCGGCTTCGACATCTCCATCACGCCCGGCTACGGTGTGACGGCCGCGACCTGGATGAAGATGGGCGGCGTCTACGTCATCGCCTCCATTCGCGGCGGTGGCGAATACGGCTCGGCCTGGCACGAGGCCGGCACCAAGCTGAAGAAGCAGAACGTCTTCGACGACTTCATCGCCGCCGGCGAATGGTTGGTCAACCACAAGGTCGCCACACCGGCCACGCTGGCCATCAACGGCGGCAGCAACGGCGGCCTGCTTGTCGGCGCCGTCACCAACCAGCGCCCGGACCTGTTCGCTGCCGCCGTGCCCCAGGTCGGCGTGATGGACATGCTGCGCTACCAGAACTTCACCATCGGCTGGGCCTGGGCCACCGACTACGGCACCAGCGACGATGCCGCGATGTTCAAGGCCCTGTACGCCTATTCGCCGCTGCACAACGTGAAGAGCGGCGCCAAGTACCCGGCCGTGCTCGTGACCACCGGCGACCACGACGACCGCGTCGTGCCGGCGCACAGCTTCAAGTACGCCGCCACGCTGCAGGCGGCCGACACCGGCCCCGCGCCCAAGCTGATCCGCATCGAGACCAATGCGGGCCATGGCGCTGGCAAGCCGACGTCTAAGATCATCGAGGAGCGCAGCGACATCCTCGCCTTCATTGCCAACACGATGAAGCTCGAGGTCAAGTGACGATTGCGGTCGCGATCCGCGACCTGGGCGCCGGCGATGTCGGCGCCCTGCTGGCCCTCTACCAGCACCTGAACGCCGTCGATGCACCACCTCCCGAAGAAGCGGTGCGCGCTGTGTTTGCGTTTCCTGGGTTGCGCCACTTCGGCCTGTTCGCTGGCGACGCATTGATCGCCAGCTGCAACCTCGCCGTCATTCCCAACCTGACGCGTGGCGGCCGCAGCTACGGCGTCATCGAGAACGTCGTCACGCATGCCGGGCACCGCGGTCAAAGCCATGGCCAGGCCATCATCTGGCACGCCATCGAGCAGGCGTGGGCCGGCGGTTGCTACAAGGTCGTGCTGACGACCAGCCGCAAGGACCCCGCCGTGTGGGCCTTCTACGAGCGTTGCGGCTTCGACGGCGCCGACAAGCGCGCCTTCGTCATCCGCCGACCCGTGGTCTAGAAGTTCACGGCCTTGGTCTTGAGCCCGCGGGCCACCAGCGTCGCGTTGATCAGCTGCGCCTGCTCACGGCTGGGGAAGGGCCAGATGGTGGCGCGCCAGCCGTCCGGCGTCTGGATGACATCGGCCTGCAGCGCGGCCGGGTTGCTGTGCACGCCGACCAGGCCGGCCTGCATCTTCTTCAGCAGCGCCTCGGCCTCGGCCTTGCTGCCCGGCGGGCCGACCAGGGCGACGACGATCTTCTCCGGCGACTGGGCCAGGCGCGCCAGCCGCGGGTCGACGGGCTCGGGCTTCATGTCGGCGGCTTCGGGCTCCGAGGCCTTTCCGGCCGGCTTGCCATCGACGGGCGTCGCCGCCTTCTCGGACCACAGCGGCGGCCGCGCTTTGCCATCGGTGCGCTGCACGAAATGCGGGCGGATGTCGGGCGCAGGCTCGCTGGCGGCTTCGCTGGCAGGAAGCTCCGCGCCTAGCGCGGCCGATGCCGGTGCCGACGCCGCCTCGGTCGGCGATGACGACGCAGAGCCGGGCGCTGCGGCGGAGGCCGGCGCCGAAGCGGGCAGGGCCACCGCCGATGCCGCTGGCGCCGCGGTCTCAACAACGGCCGGCAGTGCGGGCTGGCGCGGCCACAGCGCCCAGGCGCCAGCCGCGATCAGCAGCGCCAGCAGGCCGGCCGCGATACCGACGCGACGCGGGTCCCACATGCGCCGGCCGACGACCTGGGACGGGATGCCACGGCCGGTCAGCACGCGGGTGCGGGCGCTGCCGGCATCGATGCCGGCGCTCATCAGATAGAGCTCAAAAGGCCAGCCGCCGTGGGCGCCGGCCAGGCTCTCGTCGATGACGATGACGCGCCAGGGGCGGGTTTCGGGCGCCGCGGGCGGCTCGGCAAAGCCATGCGCCAGCGCAAAGCGTTCGACCTGGGCAGGGCTCAGGCCGGGCAGGAATTTCTCGTTGAAAGCGCGCCATTGCGTGCGCGGGCGTCGACCCAGGCGACCCGCCAGCTCGCGCAGGCGCTGCACCCAGACGGACCAGCGCGACACCGGCGGCGCCCCGAGCAGCTCGTCGAAGCTCACCGCATCGGTCAGCACCGGCTCGACGAAGCCGCTTGCCTGTGCGGATGCGCGCACGAAGGGCAGGGCGACCACGCCGATGGTGTGCACGTCGTCCACGGCCACGCGCCGCGCGAGAGGGTGGCGGTTGTGCCAAGCGACGATCTGTTCGGCGAGACGCTCCATGACTTATCGATCATCGCCCGGACGGGCTCGCGCCCGAGCCCCGAACAGAGCGGCGAAGTCAGCCCAGTTGCTTCAGCAGCCAGGCGTTCAGGTCCTCGATCTCCTCGGCGCAGACCGCGTGCGGCATCGGGTACTCGTGCCATTCGACGTCGTGGCCGAGGGCCCGCAGCGCATCGCGGCTGGTGCTGCCGCGCAGGGGCACGACGACCGGATCCTGCGTGCCGTGGGCCAGGAAGATCGGCAGGTCGGCATTGGCCGGGGCGCGTTCGGCCGCCGTCGTCGCGGCCAGCGGCACGTAGCCCGACAGCCCGACCGCGCCGCCCAGGCGCTCGGGGTAGCGCAGCGCCGTCATCAGCGCCATCGCGCAGCCCTGCGAGAAGCCCATGACGATGATGCGCTCGGCCGGCACGCCGCGCTGGCGCTCGCGGTCGATCAGCTCGGCGATCTGGGCCTGCGACTCGCGCAGCCCGGCCTCGTCCTCGCGGCGCACGAGGTCGGCGCCGAGGATGTCGTACCAGGCGCGCATCACATAGCCGTTGTTGATCGTCACCGGGCGCGTCGGCGCGTGGGGGAAGATGTAGCGGATGGCGCCCAGCGGCTGCAGGCGCAGCTCGCCGCAAATGGGCACGAAGTCAAAGCCATCGGCGCCCAGGCCGTGCAGCACGATCAGCGTCGCGCGTGGGTTGGGGCCGGTCTCGATCTCGTGGGTGTCAAGCATGGGAAGTCCAGTCGTTGCGGTGCAGTTCAAAGCGTTTGTCGCCGTGCGCGTCCAGGCCTTCATCGGTCGGTCGCCAGCCGGCGCGGCGGTAGAAGGCCTCGGCGCGCGAGTCGGGCTGGGTGCCGAGGTTCAGGCGCGTCAGCCCCTGGGCGAACAGCCAGTCCACCATCACGCCGTGCAGCTGGCGCCCGTAGCCCTGACCATGCAGGGTCGGGTCGACAAAAATCGCCCAGATGTTGCCGTCGCGCGCGTCGCCGATGGAGAAGCCGGCGATCCTCAGGTTCGGCGCCGGTTCGAGCTCGATGACCCAGCCGCGTCCGTGCTCTTCCAGGTAGGGGTACAGCAGGGCGTGGTCCAGCCGGCCCGGCGTGAGGCGGTTCTCGGTGACGAGGTAGCGCACGCGCCAGATCTCGTCGGCGTCGTCGCGGGTGGCTTGCCGGAGGCGTGACATGACGTCATTGTCGCGACAGCCGGTGGCGCCATCGCGGTCCATTATTCGGGCCATGGGAAGCCTCTACCTCGTTCGCCACGGCCAGGCCAGCTTTGGCGCGGCCGACTACGACCAGCTCAGCGCCAGGGGGCGTGAGCAATGCCGCCATCTCGGCGCCTACTGGCGCGAGCGCGGCCAGCGCTTCGATGCCGTGTTCACCGGCACGCTGCGCCGTCATGTGCAGTCACTGGCCGGCATCGTCGCGGGCTATGGCGAGGATCTGCCCGCCGTCGCTCTGCCCGGGTTGAACGAGTACGACAGCGAGGCCGTCGTGCGCGCCATCCACCCCGGGCCGCTGGCGCCGCCCACCGATCCCGAAGCCGTCAAGCAGCACTTCCGGCTGCTGCGCCAGGGACTGCTGGCCTGGATGAGTGGCGAGACGGCGCCGGTGGGCATGCCGGCCCACGCCGACTTCGCCGCCGGCGTGGCCGATGCGCTCGCGCGCGTGCTGGCGCTGGGCGTGGGCAGGCAGGTGCTGATCGTGTCCAGCGGCGGCCCTATCGCGACGGCGGTGAATCAGGTGCTGAACGCGCCGCCGGAGACCTTCGTCGAGCTGAACCTGCGCATCCGCAACTCGGCCGTGACGGAATTCGCGTTCAACCCCAAGCGCCACCACCTGGTGACCTTCAATGCCCTGCCGCATCTGGACACCGTCGAGACGCGGGGGCACATCACGCACGCCTGAGGCGTGCGCCGTCAGAGGTGATCAAACGCGACGGCGGCGGGCGACAGCAACGCCGGCCAAAGCCAGCGCGGCCAGGGCCAGCGAGGCGGGCTCGGGCAGGCGGCCGGCGTCCTGCACGTCGCTGGTCAGCGTCTGCCCCAGCAGATCGCCCGTGGTCGCGAAGCCCGCAGCCTTGTAGCCGTTGGTGCCGACCTTGCCGGAAGCCTCTTGCCAGACCGTGAAGCTGGCCTTCAGCTGCGGCGCCGTGACCGTGCCGAGATCGATGCCGCTGCCGACCAGGTCGACCGTGAACAGCAGGTCGTTGGTGAGGGCCAGGTCGGGCGTGGCGTCCAGGCAGATGCCGCCGGAATTGGCGTTGCTGTTGCAACCGCTGCCCGTCAGTTCGCCCAGGGTGTAGCTCCAGTTGACGCTAGCGCTTGGCGCCGGCGCCACGTTGACGTTCACGCCCGTCAGGCCGCCCAGATTGCCCAGGCCCTTGAAGCCCAGGAAGCCGAGATTCGTGGCCGGAGCCCAGCTGCCGGTGGCATCCAGCGCGTGCTGGATGCGCAGTGTGAAGGTATCGGCGTCCACGTCGTGATAAGTGAAGTCCACGCCCTGCGTCGAGTAGACGAAATCGGCTTGGGCGGAGGCGGCCAGCCCAGTGAGCAGCGCGGCGACGAGCAGGCGAACGGATGTGGACTTCATGGACTGGGGTCTCCCTGTGAGATCGGCTTCAAGTTAGGGGTTGACTGTAGGAACGAAGCACTGCCGCCGCATCCCGATAGTGCGGGGGCGCATGTCCTGCTGCGTGCGAAAACTGGCATCCGCGCCGCGGCCCCCCCGAGACGCGGGGACAATCCCGGCCGATGTTCACCAGCCTGATCACCCCGCCGCCGGCTGCCAGCGCCCCGGCCCACGAGCGCTTTCTCCACCTGGTTCGCCTTGCCCTGGCCGGCGGCCAGTTCGGCAAGCTGTTGTTGTCGGGGCCGGTCGGCGATGACGCGGATGTCGAACGTCTGACCGTGCGCCTCGTCGAACTGCGCGGCGAGCCGGCGCTGAGCTTCCTTTGGCGCCACCGCACCAAGGACGTCACGAAGAACCATGCGCCCGAGGCGGGTCTGGCCGAGATCGCGACGCTGCTGGGCACGCGTTTTCGCAATGCCCACCTGCACACCGCGTCGGAGGAAGTGCAGTTCGCCGTCAGCCGCAAAGGCCGCGAGACGCTGCGCGTCACGCGCGTCGATGGCGCCGAGACGCCAGCGCCGGCCGCACACGACAAGGCCAAGCACCGGCCGCTGGACATGGCGCATCCGGTCTGGTCGGCGCTGGGCCTGACTCACCTCGTCAAGGGCGAGCCGGCTCTCGTGCCGGCGATGGCGCGCAAGTGGAAGCAGATCAACCGCTTCGTGGAGATCCTGTCCTCGGCCGTCGAGGAGGCCGGCCTGCAAGGCCCCGTGCCTGGCCCGATCAGGGTTGCCGACTTCGGCTCGGGCAAGGGCTACCTGACCTTTGCCGTGCACGACTGGCTGCAGTCACAACACCTGCAGCCGCGCGTGACCGGCATCGAGCTGCGCGACGACATGGTCAAGCTCTGCGGCAGCATCGTCGACAACGAAGGCCTCACCGGCCTGCGTTTCGACCAGGGCGACGTGCGCACCCAGGCCGTACAGCCGCTGGACGTGATGATCGCGCTGCATGCCTGCGACATCGCGACCGACCACGCGCTGCACGTCGGCCTGCAGTCGGGTGCGCGCGTCATCATGAGTTCGCCCTGCTGCCACAAGGAACTGCGCCCGCAGATGACGCTGCCGGCCGTGCTGCGTCCCATGCTTCAGCACGGCATCCACCTCGGCCAGGAGGCCGAGATGGTGACCGACTCGCTGCGCGCGCTGCTGCTGGAGAGCCAGGGCTACCGCACCCAGGTCTTCGAGTTCATCGCGCTGGAGCACACCAGCAAGAACAAGATGATCCTGGCGGTGAAGGCGCAAGGCCCGGCGGCCGAGACGCTGGCGGCGCGCCGGCCCGAGTTGCTGGCGCAGATTGCCGAGATCAAGCGCTTTTATGGGCTGCGGGAGCAGCGGCTGGAGCAGTTGCTGGCCGGGCATTGAGCGCGGCGAGCGCTTTCGTCTTGGCGAGTGACAGTCCAGGTGCTGTTGGAAGGCTCGCCCGCCCGCTATCACCCAGTGCAGTCGCGCGGCCCTAGCTCGCGGGCGGCAGCAAAGCGCCGCCCAAAGCCGAAAGTCGCCGACCCGCGGCTACGGGCTGCTCTGAGACATTCGCGTGCCGATGCATGAGCGGCAGCAACGATCAGAAACGGGCATTGAGCGGTAATCGTCCCGGCAGTCTTTTGACAGCCGCTGACGCGGCATCAACGAAGCGGTATACCTGCAAGCGCCGCGCTGCAGCGCGAAAGCGAACTGAGCACTGTATTGATCAAAACCCCCAAGGCGAGCGCTATGACCACAGCACCACCGCGTGCCTGCCTGGCAACCTATGGTGGCTGCGGTGTCAAGGTCGCATCCAGTTGGCCGAGTTTCTCGAAGACGAGATCAATGAACGCCGATACCGCCAGCGGTAGATGACGCCGGCTGGGGTAGAGCACAGTGAGGCCATGTCCGGGACGCTGGTATTCGGGCAGCACGGGAACAAGGCGTCCGGCCTGCGCCGTGTTGCCGCTGAAGCGAGCGGCAACCTGCACAGCCTCATTGATGCCGTCTGGTCCGGCCAACCGCCAGGTCACACTATTGCTGCCTGACTGCTCAAAGGTCACGCAATCGTGCTGAAGCAGGTCCCCCAGCGTGTTGGGTACACCACGCGCAGCCAGGTAGGCCGGGCTGGCCACCAGCCCGTCGTTGCCAGTGCAGAAAACGTGCCGCCCGACGTATGCCGAGTCCTCAAGGGGACCGCCACGAAACGCCACGTCGATGCGATCCGCGATCAAGTCCGCCTTTGAATCGCTGAGCACCAAGGCGAGTCGAACCTTGGGATGAGTTGCCAGGAACTCGGCGATCCACTCCATCACGAACAAGTCGAGAAAGTCGGCCGGGGCGCCAACGCGAACAAGTCCACTCGGCTCCCGACTTCCCGAGCTGAGCTCTTGCCCGGCTTCGAATAGTCCGGTGACCAGACCGGCGCAACGCGCGTTGAACTCCTCGCCTGCGCTGGTGAGCGTGAGCTTGCGGGTCGAGCGTTGCAACAGCCGGGTGCCGAGGTGTTGCTCGAGCCCCTGGACGCGCCTGCTGACGGTGTTCGATGGCACGCCAAGCTGCCGCGCCGCGCCCGCAAAGCTGCCGCTGCGCACGACGCGCACGAACAATGCGATGTCGTTCAGATCGAGCATGAGGCACCTATTGATTCGATTTTTGGACGGATGCACTCCGATAGCGCCGCCTAGTGCATCGATCCTAGCGCTCCTATCGTTCACGCATCGAATGCAGCAGCCCAGGCGTCATGCCTTCGCCGAGCGCACCTCACATCAACGCCAAGGACGACCGATGACCGCATCACAAGCCATTTCTGGCGATCCGACGCTCGATCAAACATCGAGCGTCGGCGTGCGGGCCATCGTCCACCGCACCCATGGAAGCACCCATGGACCGATCACGCGGCTGGTGAGCCCGAGTGACCTCGGCGAGTTCTTGAAGCCGTTCGTGTTCCTCGACCTCAACAGTTTCAGTCCAGGTGTTGGCAGCGAGGGTTTCGCGATACATCCGCACTCGGGCATCGCCACGCTGACCTTCGTGATGACAGGCAGCCTTCGCTACGAAGACACGACCGGCAAGGCCGGCGTGCTGCCCGCTGGGGGCGTGGAGTGGATGCGCTCCGGCAACGGCGTGTGGCACATCGGGGCACCGGTCGGTGACGTGCAGATGTCGGGCTTTCAACTCTGGGTCGCCTTACCTCCCTCGGTGGAGAACGCACGCGCGGAGAGCCTTTACCTGGCGCCTTCAGACGTTCCACACGCAGGCCCGGCCCGAGTGCTGCTGGGAAGCTACGGCAAGGCCCATAGCCCGATTCAAGCGCCTCCGGGCATGAACTACCTGGCTGTGAGTTTGAAAGACGGCGAGCGCTGGCGATACGCGCCGCCGGCCGGCCACAACGTGGCGTGGTTGGCGGTCAGTGCGGGAGGAGTCGACGTGAATGGGATGGTGGGCACAGGTGAACTCGCCGTGTTCGAGGAATCGGAGCAAGCCATCGACTTCGTCGCCCACGGCGACACGTCCTTCGTCCTCGGCTCGGCGGTGAAGCATCCACACGACTTGGTGATGGGCTACTACTCGGTGCACACCAGCAAGGCCGCCCTCGCACAGGGGGAGGCCGAGATTCAGCGCATCGGCGCTGAGTTGCGGCGTGACAAGCGGATCGGCTAAAGCACCGTCATCGGCGTCGACCGTTTGGTTCCCACCGAGTTATCCGCGAATTCAGCAACCAACCAATTGAAATTATTGGCCCGCCGGGGCCGCACCATGCCGCACGTATTGGCCGACGACATATTCATGCGCTGGAATGCAGGATCTCCCGCAGCCTAAAACAGCACATCTAGTTTCCCATTTGAAAGTATCAGCCCATCGGAGAATCACGTGAAGCGTAGAGAGATGCTTATCAGCGGCGCCGCAGTTGGCGGAGCGACATTGCTGACAACTGCGGCGACAGCGGCAAACCAAGCCGCCGCTGCTGCAGGCGGTGTAACTAGTTCCGAAAATAAAGGAAATGAAATGACAAACAAGTGGATGATTGACCCCAAGGATACTGTATTGCTACTGATAGACCATCAGAGCGGCTTGTTCCAGTTGGTCCGTGATATGGAGTACAGAGAACTCCGCAACAACGTAGTTGCGCTTGCGAAGGTAGCGAAGATCGCGAAGATCCCGACCGTTGTAACGGCATCAGTTCCCGACGGTGCTAATGGCCCGAGCATTCCCGACATCCTGTTGAGCAACCCCGATGCGGTGTACGTTCCGCGTAACGGCCCGATCAACGCATGGGATCACCGCCCCTTTGTCGAAGCGATCGAGAAGACCAAGCGGAAGACACTGCTCATTGCAGGCACGCTCACGAGCATTTGCATGGTATTTCCTGCACTGAGCGCCCTCGCACAGGGATACAAAGTGTTCTGCATCGTGGATGCCTCGGGTAATTGGTCGAAAATGGCAACCGACATCTCCATTGCCCGGGTTACGCAGGCGGGCGCAATGCCAATTGACACATTCGCGGCGATTACGGAGGTGATGCACACGTGGAATCGCCCAGACGCGATGGAATTTGCCAAAGTCTTTGTCGACCACGTCGAACCCGCATATGGGGCGTTGTTTGAAAGCTATTACGCGGCACAGAAAGCCGTGAAATAGCTTCAGACAAAAACTGGACTTGAGCCACCTGGCGACAGGTGGACCCTCAGCCTTCCGTGGCGCTGTCCGAAGAGGTCGACGCCGGTGGCTGTCGGCAATGCGCCAGGCCAGTTGAAGACCGCTTGTTGGCGGTTTGCGTGACTTCGAGCTACGGCAACTAACGGCAGCAAACGCTGCGACCCCGCCCTTTGTGGTCGATCTCGAAATACGGCTTTGGGCACCTTGCTACCGCCCGCTCTGGGAGGTTGAACGACAGGACCTGGCCGGTAGCATGCGGAAGGATTCATGCTGCTAGGCTGCGCGCCGTTCGCCTCGACTTCAAGCTTCCACCGCTGCTTCGATGACCCACCGTGAGCGCATTGCACGATTTGCGCAGCTCTCGACAGAGCTTGCCCTGCAAAGTGACCAGCAGCTAGCTCAACTGGTGGACGGAGCCGAGCAATTGGCGTCGGGCATCAGCGGGACCACTCTGACCTTTGCGCTCGCTGGACACAAGGTGTTCGCAAAGCGTCTGCGGTTGACCGACTTGGAGCTGCACCCTGCACACCAGATGTCGACGGCGAACCTCTTCGGGCTTCCGACGTATTGCCAGCGCAACGTCGGGTCTGCTGGTTTTGGTGCCTGGCGCGAATTGGCCGCCAATTTCATGACGACGGGATGGGTGCTGTCGCAGCAGCTGGAGAGCTTTCCACTGATGTACCACTGGCGTGTGCTGGAAGGCCCATCGTCACCGGGAGCCGCACCGCGACCCGTCGAATGGACCGACGTTGAGCGCATGACCAGCTATTGGGGTGGCTCCGACGCCATGCGAGCTCGCCTGGTTGCGCTCGCCGACGCCAATTCCAGCCTCATGATATTTTTGGAGCACGTGCCTTGGACGCTAAGTGCGTGGCTGGAGCGGCAAATTTCTCCGCGCAACGGGGCAAAGGAGTCAGCGCTGGCGATGGTCGAGCGCGGCCTGACGGTAGACATTCCCTTGATGAACTCATTGGGCTTGCTTCACGGCGATGCGCACCACGGAAACATTCTGACCGATGGGCAACGCCTGTACTTTGCGGACCTCGGCCTAGCCACATCCGTGCGCTTCGCGCTTTCGTCGGATGAGCTGAGCTACCTGCACCACAACGCGAGCCTAGACCGCGGCTACGCACTGGCCAAATGGGTCAATTGGTTGGTGAAAGCTTTCGCGCCGGCGGTAGACAGCCCGCTGGATCGTTTCGAATTGGTCCGGGCCGCCGCACAGGGTCAAGCAATGCATCAACTTGTCCCCGGTATTCCTTCCGACGTGGCTGAGATCGTCCACCGCCATGCGTCGGTCGCCACAATCATCAATGACTTCTACGTCAAGCTGCACGGTGAAGACAGACGTACACCATATCCACGCGAACAACTCGAAGCCTTGCTGTCCGGGACCGCATCGGCGACGTAGCAGGTGACACGAGCAACTGGCGACGTGGTCGTTCTGCGCCATGGGGGCTTGAGTACAGCCGACCATGGCGCCAGGTGGCCGTGCAAGGTCCTAGATGCAGCGCAGTCGACTTCCAGATAGGTGCCTCTCGCGGCCTGCCGTGCCTGGCCGTGCGCTGCCCTCCAGCAAGCGACGTCAATGATTGAAACTGCCACTCGATAGCGCTTCAATCCGCTGGCCTGTTCGTCAGTCGCTACTCCGTCGCGTCCGCATTCGCCGCCCGCAGCGGGTCCGAGACCTCCAGCCAGTCCAGGTCGTTCTCCAGCGTGTGGAAGGCGTCGTCGCCGATGTCGCCGGCGTCGCGCATGGCCAGCAGCACCTGACGGGCGGACTGCAGCGCGGCGCGGTAGCGGTCGTCGTACTCGGCGCCGAAGGAGGCGAACGGGCTGCCGCTGTCGTGCAACGGCCGGCCCAGGTGCATCTTCAGGTTCTTGCGCACCAGGTTCACGGCGGCGGAGCCGTCCGCGGGCAGTTGCGCGAAGGCGGCTTCCAGCATGCGTTGGCGAGCATGGTGCTCCTCGTGCGCGACGGGGTCGCCGTCGCTCAGGTTCAGCACGCGCAGCAATGCCTTCAGCGTGAGGCCCTGGATCAGCAGCGTGCCCAGCACGACCAGGAAGGCCGTCAGCACGATCAAGTCGCGTGCCGGGAAGCCGTCGGGCAGGGCCAGGGCCGCCGCCAGCGTGACGATGCCGCGCATGCCCGCCCAGGAAATCACCAGGCCGCTGCCTACGCTGGGCCGCAGCATGGGCCGGGGCGGATTGAAGCCATGGCGGCGGTCGCGCCAGCGGATCGCGGCGTTGAAGGACATGTGCCAGGCGATGCGCACGACGATGACCGTGACCAGCACGGCGGCGGCCACAAGCAGGTACTGCTCGCGCGCCGGCGGCGCCAGCGCCATCAGGATGGGACGCACCTGCAGCCCGATGAAGATGAAGGCGAAGATGTTCAGCGCGAACACCACCGTGGCCCACACGGCGTTGGTGGGGATGCGGATGCGGGCCGGGATGCGCGCCGGTGCCGTGCGGGCCAGCGTCATCGCGAAGCAGACCGTCGTCAGCACGCCCGACAGGCCGATGTGCTCGGCCAGTTGCCAGACAGTGATGGTGCCGATGAACTGCAGGATGATGGCCGTGGGGATGTGCTGCACGCGCTCGAACAGGCGCTGCACGAGCAAGCCCAGCGCGGGCCCGGTGATCAGGCTGCCGAGCACGGCCAGCAGGAAGGTCGGTGCCACCGCCTGCACCGAGAAGCCGCCGGCCGCGACCGCGCCGACGGCGAGGCGGTAGATCAGCAGCGCGCTCGCATCGTTGAGCAGGCTTTCGCCTTCGAGGATGCCCAGGATGCGCTGCGGCGGGCGCAGCGGCCGCAGCACGGCGGTGGCCGCCACCGCGTCGGGCGGCGCGACGATGGCCCCCAGCGCGACGGCCGCGGCCCAGGGCAGGCCCGGCACTAGGGCATGGGCCACGACGGCCACCGCCGCCGTCGTCAGGCCCACCGCGACGATCACCAGGCTGACGAGCGGCGCCCAGTTGTCTTTCAGATCGCGCAGGGAGGCGTCGTAGCCGGCGTCGACCAGGATGGGCGCGACGAACAGGGCCAGCACCAGGTCAGGTGGCAGGCTGGGGCTGGGCACGCCGGGGACCAGGGCCAGCAGCGCGCCGCCGATCGCCAGGAACACGGGGTAGGGCGCGCCGGCCCGCCGCGCGGCGGCGGCCAGCGCGACGGCGGCCACGAAGAGGACCAGGATCTGTTCGAGTTCCCTCACCAGCCGGAGTATGGCGGCCGCGCCGTCGCGACGGAAGGCAGGCGAGGCCTATCCGCCGGCCGCTCCGGCGGCTGCCGACGCGGCTCAGCGACGACGACGGCCGATCAGGCTCAGCGCCAGCAGGCCCGGCAGCATCAGCATCCAGCCCGCGGGTTCGGGCACGGCGGCGGCCTGCTCGACGCCGCCCAGGTGCAGGCGCCAGAAGCCGCCCTTCTGGTCGTTGGCGTTGATGTCGTAGCTCGGCTGGTTCCAGTCGGCAAGCTTGATGGGTGTGTCGCCGTCGTAGACGAAGCCCTGGGCCAGCGTCGTGCCGCGCGCGTCGTTGGAGCTGGCGTTCAGCACCAGGCGGTAGCTGCCCGCCGCGGCGGCCGTGAACTGCAGGCCGGCGTCGTAGTAGCCGGCACCGGCGCTGGCCAGGCTGTCACTTTCGTTGTCGTCGTTGTGGTGGACGATGACGCCACCGCTGGCAACAAAGAGCTGCGGGTCGAAGTTCAGGCCCGACTGCCAGGAGTCGGTCCACAGGCTGACCGAGCCGCCGGCAGCGACCCGGAAGTCGATGACGATCTTGTCGTTGTGGCTGATGGCCTGGCCGGAGAAGGTCAGGTCGGCGGCCTGGGCGCCGAGCGACAGCGCGGCCAGGGCGATGAGAGTGAGGGTGTGCTTCATGGCTTGTCCTTCGGTGGGTCCATCAGGGCGCCAGGGCCGGCGGGTTGGCGCGCGGCGTCGTCTGGGCCGAGGGGCGCAGGTGGTTCTCGCCGGCATGCACCTCGAAGGCGGCCGCGAAGGTCTCGATATGGCTCGGGCTGGCCACCGTGTCCACGTACCACCACTCGCCGACGACGCGGTCGCGGTTCACGTCCATGACCATGTAGCCGCGGCGCGTCAGCTGCACGTACTTGGAGTGCGGGTTGTAGAACTTGATCGCGCCGGCAATCGCGCCCGTTGTGTCAGTGTCGATGCCGGGCGACGTGACCGACGTGCCGACGAACTCGACGGCCAGCGAGCCGGCGCCGGTCGTCTTGTCGTACGCGGCCGGGTTGTAGGGGTTGGGGTGCAGGTCGGCGGCCCAGCTGCTATGGATGTCGCCCGTCAGCACGACGACGTTGTTGACCTGCGGGTTGGTGGCATCGCCCTTGATGCCGGCGAAGACGCGGTTGCGCGCCGGCTCGTAGCCGTCCCACTGGTCGCTGTTGATGAAATACAGGCCCGGGTCGGTGGCCTGGTTGGCGCCCGGCGCCTTCAGCTGGGCGAACATGACGCCCTGGCCGAGCAGCTTCCACTGCGCCGGCGTCGTGCGCAGGCGGTTGATGAGCCAGGCCTCTTCGGTGTCGCCCAGCAGCGTGCGGCTGGCGTCGCCGTAGCCGGGGTCGGTCGTCGCGAAGCCGGGGCCGAAGGCGGTGACGTGCACGGCGGTTGTCAGCTGCTCGGAGCGGGCATTGATGCGCTCCTCCAGCATCAGCAGGTCGGCCAGGTCGCCGTAGGCGAAGCCGCGGTGGTTGTCGCGCGGCTTGTTGACGTCCACCGGGCGCACCGGCATCCACTCGTAGTAGGCCTGCAGCGCGGCAGACACGCGTGCGGCCCAGTCGCCTTCGGTGGCGGGCTGGTGGTTCTCGGCGCCGTCCTTCCAGCTGTTGTTCGCGGTCTCGTGGTCGTCCCAGATGGCGACGAGCGGATGCTGGCGGTGCATGGCCTGGGCGTCGGCGTCGCGCTTGTACTGGGCGTGGCGCAGGCGGTAGTCGCTCAGCGAGACGATCTCCGTGGCCGGCTCGGGTGTGCGCACGCTGCCGTACTGGCCGGCACCGTATTCGTAGAGGTAGTCGCCCAGGTGCATGACCAGATCGAGGTCGGCGCGCGCGGCGATGCGGGCGTAGGCGTTGAAGTAGCCGTAGGCCAGGTTCGAGCAGCTCACGACCGCGAAGCGCAGGCTGCTGACGCCGGTGGTCGGCAGCGTCTTGGTGCGGCCGACGGGGCTGTCCACGCCCTCGCAGCTGAAGCGGTAGTAGTAGGTCTTGCCGGGCTGCAGGCCCAGCGCGTCGACCTTGACCGTGTAGTCGCGCCCCGGGTTGGTCTTGGCCACGCCGCGTTGCACGACCTGCGTGAGTGCCGGGTCGGTGGCGACGATGTATTGCAGCGTCAGCGCCGGGCGCGGCGTGGCCGGCGTGACGCGCGTCCACAGGATGACGCGGTCAGCGAGCGGGTCGCCGCTGGCCACGCCGTGGTCGAAGCGCAGCGCGGCGGCCGCTTCGGCCGGCGTCAGCAGCGGCGCGGTGGCGACCAGAACGGCCGCGCCGGCGCCGGAACGCTTGAAGAATTCGCGGCGGCTGCTGCCGGGCCGCGTCGGTTGGACTTTGTCAGGACGACCCATGGAGGACCTCGCGCTCAATGCCGCGGCGAAGGCCGGGGCTGGGCGCGAAGCATGGGCGGCGCTTGTGAAACCGCGTTGAGCCGGCTGGAGGCCACTCCGGTCCGAACGGATCAGGGCGGCGCGGTGTTCAGCGGGCGCGGCGGCGCTGCGCGATCAGGCCCAGGCAGCCCAGGCCGGCGAGGATCATGGCCCAGCTGCCCGGCTCGGGCACGGGCATGGCGCTGGTGACGAAATGGCCGTCGCTGGCCGCGCCGTTGGCCGCCGTGAAGCCATAGAACACCGGCACGCCGACCAGGCCGAGGTCGTCGAAGCTGACCTGGGCGCTGACCGTGTAGTTGCCGAGGTTGAGGTGGTCGATGCGGCCGGTCAACATGCCGGCGTTGTCGCCATTGCCCGAGGGCGTGTAGGTCAGCGAGGCATACCACTGGAAGTTGGGGTCGCGGATCATGTCGCCCAGGCCGGTCTCGGTTGCGGCCAGCGGCGTGACCGAGCCGCCGGACAGGATCTGCAGGCTGGGCGAGACGGGCTCGCCGTCGAAGTGGAAGGTGTCGATGGCGAAGGCGACGCTGTGGCTGCTCAAGCCCTCGTAGCCCAGGCCGGAGCCCGTGCCGCCGACGCCGGTCGCATCGGTCAGCGTGAAGCTCAGGCCGTCGCCACGCAGGTCCTGGCTGACCGGGATGAAGAAGTGGAAGTCGAAGCTGAAGGCCTGGTTGAAGTCCAGCGTCAGCGCCGTGGGCGCGAAACCGGCGCCGGCCTGGCCGTTGCTGCCGGGCGCGGTCAGCACCAGGTCGCTGTAGGTGAAGCCGTTGCCCGGCGTCTGGTTGCTGGCCGTGGCGCTGCCGAACAGGGTCCAGGTCGTGAAGTCCTGATACGTGCCGGCCATGCTGACGCCTTGGTCGGCGTGGGCGGTCGCCAGCGTCATGGCGAGCAGGGCGGCGGCGAACAGGCGGCTTGCGAATTTCATGATGGCGGCTCCTCTGGAATGGAGCCCCAGTCTCGAAACCGCCCATTAGGCAAACGTTAGCGGCGAGGCCCTCGCGGCCCCCTCGGTCCGGGGGGAGGCGGTGCGTTGCCGTCGCCGCGCCAAACAAAACGCCCCGTCCGGTGTGAACCGGTCGGGGCGCAACAGCGCTTCACGCCGCCCGGGACTGGCACCTGGCGGTGCGAGTAGGGCTGCGGCGTGCAATCACAGCGCAGGCGGCCGGTCGGGCGACATGCGCAGGGCATGACGCGGGCGGGCCAGGAACTCGTGCTTTCATGGTCGCGGGCGGTCGCGGTCCGCCTCGCCAGGGGCCGCAAACGTTGCCGGGGGCCATGCACTGGTGACGGGCTGAATCATCGCGGCGACAGCCCGAGAACAATGCCGCGATCAGCGCGTGCTGCAGGGCGCTAATTCGGCGGATTGCGCGCAACGCTCAGTGGGCGTGCGGCGCGGCCTCGCCGCCTGCCGGCTTCACGACCAGGCGCAGCGCCGGCGCATGGGGCTTGTCGGTCGGCGAGGCGGGGATCTCGGCCCAGTTCGACTCGCCCGTCGTGCAGACCTGGCGCACCTGCAGCCACAGCGTGCCGGCTGCGGCCGGGGTGGCACGCAGCACGAACTCGTCGTACCAGGCGTCCTGCAGGTAGTCGGCCTCGGTGTTGGCCGCCCAGCGGATCTGGCCGGGCGCGGGTTGGCTCAGTGTCCATCCCGCCTTAGGCATGGGCTTGGCACCGCGCAGGCCCTCGGGCAGCGTGACGACGATCTCCTTCGTCGCCGCGCCGCCCTCGCAGCCATGGCCCACCCGCAACACGGCCTTGTAGGGCTTGCCGGCTTCGGCCTCGGACTGTTCGAGCGTGATGTGGGCCTGGGCGGCAGCGGCTGCCGAGAGCAGGGTGGCGATGAGCAAGGTCTTCATGGCTTGGTCCTCAGAGGTCGAACTTCAGCTCGGCGGAGTAGCTGCGCTGCGGGTAGTTGTGGAAGTTCCAGTACCGGTAGTTGTTCAGGTTGTCGATGCCGAACGCGGCGCTCCACTGGCGGTCGATCTTCCACAGCACGCGCACATCGGCCGTCGCGTAGCGGCTCACGCCCTGGTAGGCGAAGCCGTTCACGTCGGCATTGTTCAGCGTGCGGTACTGGCGGCCGCCGTAGCGGGCGGCGAGGCTGGCGCTCCACTGTTCATTGAAGCGGTAGCTGGCCAGGGCGGTGGCGCGCCAGCGCGGGATGTTGGGCTGCCATTTGCCGATCGTGTCGCCAGGTGTCGCGACGAAGCCGGCATTCGCCTTGATCTTGGAGTCGGTGTAGGTGACGCTGCCCGACAGGTCCAGGCCCTTGGCCAGCCAGTCGGTCGCGCCCAGCGTGGCCTCCAGGCCGGTCGTGCCGATCTTGTCGATGTTCTGCACGCGGCTGACGTTCTTGTTCAGCACCGGGTCGAGGATCGACTGTGAGTACAGAGAGTCGTGGGTCGTTTCGGCGAACAAGGTCACGCGCGATTGCAGCGCGCCCCAGCCCTGCTCGGCGCTCAGCTCGGTGGTCCAGGACTTCTCGGGCCTGAGATTGGGATCGTTGATGTACTGCGAGTTGGTTGTCGACGTGGCGCCGTAGAGCTCGCTGACTGTGGGCATGCGCACCGCCCGGCCCACCGAGGCCTTGAGCACGGTCTCGACGGTCGCCTGCCAGGACAGCGCGGCCTTGGGCGACAGGAAGTTCTCACTGCGCGACGGGTAGGCGATGGATGGCGGCGTGCCGGTGGCCGAGAAATCGGTGCGGCCGTCGAAGGCCTGCCAGTGCTCGGCGCGCAGGCCGATGACGGCCTTCCAGTCGGTGCTGAGCAGCCAGGCGTCCTGGGCGTAGGCGGCCTGCAGCCGGGTCTTGCCCTGCACGTTGCCGGCCAGCGCGCCCGGGCCGTCCGTCAGGTAGTTGCCGGCGATGCTGGAGGTCAGGTAGCTGAACTTGTAGCTGTCCTGCTGGACGCCCAGGTCGACGACGTGAGCCGTTCCGGCCGGCCGCCAGATGCCCTTGACCGCGAGCGTGTTCCAGCCCGTGCCGCTGCCGTCGGCCAGCGTGCCGGCGCCGCCGGTCCAGGCGCCCGGCTGCGGGTTGGTGGCGGCGTTCTGGCGCTTGTCATCCTTCTGGTAGTCGTAGAGGCTGGCAGCCAGCTCCCAGTCCCATTCGCCGCCCGCGTGACTCTTGACCGAAATGCCGTGCATGACGTGCAGCAATTTCTCGCGCGTCAGCGCGAAGTCGCCGCCGGTGGGGCCGGCGAATTGCTTGCCGTCGATGAGGATGAATTCCTTCTTCGTGGCGGGGTCGGTCGCGCCCTTGTAGACCGGGTTGCCGGCTGCGTCGCGCAGCCAGCTGGCCGAGTTGCCGTCGGAGTCGTTGCGCCAGGCGCCGAACACATAGCTGGCGCGCACGGTCGGGTTGATTTCGTAGGCCAGCTTGATCTTCAGGTGGTCCTGCTGGGTGTTGTACTGGGTGCCGGAGCCGATCAGAGTCCAGGCTTGATTGGCGTTGTTCAGGCCGGCCACGGCGCCGGTGACCGGCGTACCCACGGCGCCGGTGGTGGCGGTGGCGGCGAGGCGGGTCGCGAAGGTCAGCGGCTGGCCGTCGCTGTCCGTGTGGTTGACGTTGAGCCACCAGCTCCAAGCCCCTTCGCGGCTGCCCACCGAGGCGCTGGCTGCCCAAGCCCGGTAGGTGGCCTTGTTGCCGTAGAGCTCGGAGGGCTGGGCCGTGTAGCCCAGCTTGGCGTGGGCCTCGAACGTCGTCGGCATGCGGGTCTGGTAGTCCACCACGGCGCCGACGGAGTTGCCGGCGTAGGCGGCCGAGAAGGGGCCGTACATGACGTCGACGCGCTCGATCTCCTCCGGCGTCACCAGCCCCCAGCGCGGCGGAAAGGACAGGCCACCGACGCCGTTGCCCAGGTAGTTGGACAGCAGCATGCCGTCCGCGTAGACGGCCGAGCGCGCGCTGTTGCCCGTGCCCGAGGCGCGGCTGGACAGGATGGCGTGGTTGTAGTCGCCGATGTAGCGCTTGCGCACGAGCAGGCTGGGCAGGTACTTCAGCGCATCTTCCGAATCGGTCGCGTTGACGCTGCGGTCGATGTCTTCGCGTGTGACGGTCTCACGCGTGGTCGGGATATTGGTGGGCAGCGAGGCGGGCGCGGCGCCTCGCACGCGCACCAGGCCGAGCTTGCTGTGCGGGGCTGGGGTGGTGGCGGGCTCGGCCTGGGCGGTGGCATTGGCGAGCAGGGGCGCGGCCACCGTCGCAGCGTCGTCGCAGTCTTCGCAGGCGCGGGCGGCGGTGGAGGCGAAGACGAGGCTGGAGAGGGCGGCGCAGGCGGCAGCCGCACGCGCAAGAGCGGTCTTGTTCATAAAGGGCATCAATCCGAGTCGAGCCGTCGGCGCCGCGGCAGCGACGGCAAACGCCGGGCCTGGGCGGGCCGCGGCAGCGCAGGAAGACTCAGACGTGCGACGGCGGGGCGCGAGCGCTGGCGGGGCGCCAGGCGTGAGCGGTGACCGGCGCGGTCCAGAAGCGCTCGGGCGCTTCAAGCGCGAGGTCGTCGCGCAGCCACGGTTTGACCGCTGCGGACGGCGGGCCGGCCATGTCGCCGGCGTTCAGATGGCAGGCCGGGCAGTGGCCGTGGGCCAGCAGGTCCAGCGTCGCCTCGATGGGCTTGGGCTTCTCGCCGGCCGGCGAGGCCGACGGTGCACGACAGATGTCCTGCCAGGCGTTGACGTCGCCTCGCCCATGGGCCAGCGCCGCGCTGATGCCGGGCGCCAGCAGGCCCAGCACCAGCACGGCCAGCAGCCACCAGGATTGGCGGCGCACGCGGGCGCGGGTGAGGGCGGGCATTTCTCGATTCTAGGCGGCGCATCTCACGGTGAAGATCGCTGTGGCCCACAGGGCATTTCAGGGAGACGACATGAACGACAGACGCAGCCTGCTTGCCGCTGCAGGCCTGATGGCCCTGGGCAGCATCGCGGGCGCCGACGACGCACCGAGCGACAAACCCAAGCGGCCGCCGCTGCAACGCGTGGCGCCCGACGCGCCGCTGGGCCGCATGCTGGATGGCACTGAACTCAAATTGTCCGACCACGACGGCAAGGTCGTCGTCGTCAGCTTCTGGGCCTCGTGGTGCCCCTATTGCCGCGAGGAGTTCCCCTACCTGGATCGGTTGCAGCGCGCCGCCCCCGACCGGATCAAGGTCGTGTCGGTCAACACCGAGGAGCGCGACATCTTCCGCAAGCTGTCCCGGGCGCTGGCCGAGCATGTGCAGCTGACGCTGACCTACGACCCGAGCAAGGTCTGCCAGCAGGCCTTCGAGGCGCCGGGCTCGCTGCCCTACACCGTCGTGCTGAGGCGCGACTGCAGCGTCGCCGGCATCAAGACTGGCTGGGGCGAGAGCAGCCTGAAGAGCCTGGTGGCCACGGTCAACGCGGCGCTGGCCGCCGACGCGGCCTGACGCAGGTTCAGGCGGCGAGCAGCTCGGCCAGCGCGCGCGCCACGACCTGGGTCGCACGCTTCAGGTCGTCCAGCACCAGATGCTCGTCGGCCCGCTTGGCATTGCTCTCCAGCACCGTGCGCGGCCCGGCGCCATAGATGGCCGCCGGGATGCCGTGGGCGGTGTACAGGCGCACGTCGGTGTAGAGCGGCGTGCCCGAGGTCGGGATGGACTCGCCGAAGACCGCCTCGCCGGCCCGCTGCAATGCGGCCACCAGCGGCGCGGCACCGGGCAGCGGCTTCATCGAACGGGCCAGCAGCAGGCGCTTGATGTCCAGCTTCACGCCGGGGCTGAGCTTCACCGCGGCTTCGATCAGCGCCTGCACCTCGGCCTCGACGGCCACCGGGTCTTCTTCGGGAATCATGCGGCGGTCCAGCTTGATGACCACCTTGCCCGGCACGACGTTGGTGTTGCTGCCGCCGTCGATGCGGCCGACGTTCAGGTAGGGATGCGTGATGCCCGGCACCTCGGACAGCCGCGTCTTCAACACATCGTTGTGCGCATACAGCGCGGTCAGCAACTTATTGGCGGCCTGCAGCGCGTCGATGCCCGTGCTCGGGTAGGCCGCATGCGAGGCCAGGCCGTGCAGCGTCACCTCCATCTGCAGGCAGCCGTTGTGGGCCGTGACGACCTGGTAGCTGAAGCCGGCGGCGATCAGGTAGTCGGGCTTGGTCAGGCCCTGTTTGAGCAGCCAGCCGGGGCCCAGCTCGCCGCCGAATTCCTCGTCGTAGGTGAAGTGCAGCTCGATGGTGCCCTTGAGTGGCAGACCCGAGTTCTTGAGGGCCAGCAGCGCGAACGTGTAGGTCGCGAAGTCGCTCTTGCTGACGGCTGATGCGCGGCCATAGAGCTTGCCGTCGACGATCTCGGCGCCGTAGGGCTCACGCGTCCAGCCCTCGCCGGGCGGCACCACGTCGCCGTGCGCGTTCAGCGCGATCGTCGGGCCGTCGTTGCTGAAGCGGTGGCGGACGATCAGGTTGGTGATGGACTGCATGCCGGCGGCGTGCACGTCGGCAACCGGGACGGCGTGTTTCTCGACCTCGAAGCCGAGCTCGGTCAGCAACTCGGCCGTGCGGTCCGCGTGCGGCGCGTTGTTGCCCGGCGGGGTGTCGGTGGGGATGCGGACGAGCTGCTGGAGGAAGCGGACTTCGTCCTCGAAGCGATGGGCGATTTGGTCGTCGATGGTGTTCATGAGGCGGCTTTCTTGTCACTGCGCCTGCGCATCAAGATTCAGGCTGTGGCAGAGGGTTTGTTCAATGATGGCGAGGTCTTGGAACAGGCAGGCCGCACCAAACTCAGTGCCTCCGCCAGCTAGGTTCTCGTGGACGTTCAAGTGGATTCGCCACGAGGCGTAGACATCCACCAGGGAGGCCAGCATGGCGTTGACGAGTTCGGCTGACAGGATCTTGCGATCGATCGTGATCGCACAACTTTCGTTGGGGCTCCAATCCCAACTGGTGAACACGAAGTCTTCGGGGTTCAGTTCGCCACAGGCAGCCCCGGCCACCGTGTACACCCGCAGCGCCAATTGATGGTCCAGTTTCTCGTAGGCCTTCTCCGCTGCCTCGTTGTGGAATTCGATGAAGGGCGAAGGCCGCTTCAGCAGCTCGATCTCCAAGTGCGTTACCGATCTGACTACCAGTACCTGTGGCACTCGCAGCGTGCTCATGCATCGATGGCTTGAACGAGCTGCTGGAACGCCATCACCGCCAACTCCGCGTCATCCACCGTCACCGATTCCAGCGGGTTGTGGCTGATGCCGCCATTGCCGCCACGCACGAACAGCATGGCCTGCGACAGCAGTTCGTGCACCTTCATCGCGTCGTGGCCGGCGCCCGACGGCAGGCGGTGCAGTGGCAGGCCCAGCTCGGTCACGGCGGCTTCCCAGCGTGACTGCCAGGTGGCGTCGCTCGGTGCTGCGTTGGCCGCCAACGTGGGTTGCAGCGTGAAGCTCAGCCCGCGGCGTTGGCAGATCTCGTCGAGCTTGGCGCGAACGTCGGCGTCCAGCGAGTCACGTGCCTCGTCCGTCGTCGCGCGCAAATCCAGGCTGAAACGGCAGCGACCGGGGATCACGTTGATGGAGCCGGCGGGCACCTCCAGCATGCCCACCGTGCCGACGACGTCGGGCACCGCGGCGGCTCGTTGTTCGGTGAACAGGATCAGCTCGGCCACGCCCGCCGCGGCGTCGCGGCGCTGGCCCATGGGCGTGGTGCCGGCATGGCTGGCCAGGCCGACGATCTCGCCGGTGTAGCGGCGGCTGCCGTTGATTGACGTGACGATGCCCAGCGGCAGATCCAGGCTGTCCAGCACCGGGCCTTGCTCGATGTGGACTTCGACAAAGCCGAGGTAGCGCGACGGGTCGCGCCTGCAGCCGGCGATGGCTTCCATGCATTGCATCTCGCAACGTGATGCCCGCCGCGTCAAGCTGCTCCAGCCAGGCCGGCTGGACGGCGCCGATCAATGCACTCGACCCCAGAAAGTCGGCCGGGAATCGCTGGCCCTCTTCCTCGGAGAAGCCGACGGCCTCCAGGCCAAAAGGCAACCGCTTGCCGGCGCGGTGCAGCTCACGCACGACCAACATCGGCACGAAGATGCCCAGCCGGCCATCGAAGCGGCCGGCGCGGCGCACGGTGTCGTAGTGGCTGCCGGTCAGCAGGCGCTGTTCTGTCGAAGGATCTCCGGTGCCGTTGTAGACGCCCACGACATTGCCCACCGCGTCCCGGCTGACCTCGTCGAAGCCGCAGTCGCGCATCCACGCCATCAGCTGCTCGGCGACGGCGGTGTGCGTGGGCGTGGCGTAGGTGCAGGTCAGGAAGTCCTCGGTCTCGCTGTGCGCGGCGAGTTCCTTGGCCCAGTCCCAGAGCTGTTCGCCCAGTTCCGGGCGTGCGCCGAACTTGTCGTTCAGCCGGATCTCGGCGATGCGGTGGATCTGGCGCAGGCATTCGGCCCGCTCGACATCCGGGTGGGCGCGCAGCCGGCGCTCGAAGGTCGCGATGATCTCAGCGCGCGTGAAGCCCGTGCCGCGCGGCCCGCGCACGGCCAGGATGAAGGGGAATCCGAAGCGCGCGTTGTAGTCGGCATTGAGCTTTTGGAGCTTGGCGAACTCTTCCGACGTGCAGGCGGTGAGGCCGGCCTTCTGCTGCTCGTTCGTCGACTCCGCCGTCAGCTCGCCGGCGATGGCGGCCTTGCCGGCCAGCTCGGGATGGGCGCGAATCAGGCCGAGCTGATCGTCCACGCTGGCTTCGCGCACGACGCGGGCCAGCGCGACTTTCAGCGCGGCCAGGGTCTTGAACGGGCGAGCTGCCGCAGCGCGCTCGGCGATCCACGGCGAATGTTCGTAGGTGCCGTCCAGCAGCGCGACGAAATCGGCGGCGCTGACGGTGTTGAGATCGTCGAGTTTCATCATTCCCAGACAAAAGCCGTCTTGGCGTCAAAGGGGTGAACGGTCTTCCAATGCCGCGCGATGTCCAGCCGCCGGCAGACCCAGACGCGATCGTGCGCCTCGACGTGGTCCAGGAACTTCTGCAGCGCGCGCAGGCGCCCCGGGCGGCCGAGCAAGCGGCAATGCATGCCGATGCTCATCATCCTGGGCGCCTCGGCGCCCTCGGCGTAGAGCACGTCGAAGGAGTCGCGCAGGTATTCGAAGAAGGGCTCGGCATGGCTGAAGCCCTGCGGCAGCGCAAAGCGCATGTCGTTGCAGTCCAGCGTGTAGGGCACGACGAGATGCGGCGCCAACTCGCCGTTGGTCTTCCTGACCTGCAGCCAGAAGGGCAGGTCGTCGCCGTAGTAGTCGCTGTCGTACTCGAAGCCGCCGAAGTCCGCCACCAGCCGGCGCGTGTTGGGGCTGTCGCGGCCGGTGTACCAGCCCAGGCCGTGCAGCCCATCCAAGGGGCGGCCCAGCGTCAGGCGCTGCAACGAGGCCATGGCCTGCGCCATGTGTGCGCGCTCCGTGTCCTCGTCGATGTTCTGGTAGTGCACCCAGCGCCAGCCGTGCGAGGCGATTTCGTGGTTGAGCTCGACGAAGGCCTGGGTCACTTCGGGCGAGCGCTCCAGCGCCATGCCCACGCCGAAGACGGTCAGCGGCAGTGCGCGCTGCTCGAACTCCTTCAGCAGCCGCCACACGCCCACGCGCGAGCCGTATTCGTAGATGCCTTCCATGCTCAGGTGGCGCACCGGGTAGCTGGGCGGGTTGAACATTTCCGACAGGAACTGCTCGCTGCCGGCATCGCCGTGCAGCACCGAGTTTTCGCCGCCTTCCTCGTAGTTCAGCACGAACTGCACGGCGACACGGGCGCCGCTCGGCCATTGCGCGTGGGGCGGGTTCTCGCCGTAGCCGACGAGGTCACGGGGATACCGGGGCTGATGGGGCGTGCTCATCCCTACACTTTGCATCAAGCCGTACCCGAACCCGGAGCTCCGATGGGCAAACTGACAACACATGTGCTGGACACCGCCAACGGCTGCCCTGCGGCCGGCATGGCCGTGCGCCTCTATCGTTTCGACGCCGAAGGCCCAAAGTGGCTGCGCAGCCTGCACCTGAACGCCGACGGCCGCGCCGACGGCCCGCTACTGGACGGTGCCACGCTGACGGCCGGCCGCTACCGCCTGGTCTTCGAGGTGGCCGCCTATTTCCGTGCCCGAGGCACGGTCTTGCCGGAACCGGCCTTTTTGGACGAGGTGCCGCTGGATTTCGGCATTGCCGACGAGGCCGGCCACTACCACGTGCCGCTGCTGGCGTCGCCGTGGAGCTATTCGACCTACCGTGGCAGCTGAGAGCCCTCGACAACCCTTGCGCTGGGGCGAGAGCCTTGGCGACGGCGCCCTGCTGGCCGTTGAAGGGCTTGCCAACCTCGGCGCCTGGAGCGGCGCGACCATTGCCGCTGCCATGGGCAAGTTCATGCTGGGCGGGGCGCTGGCCGCGCTGGGCCTGGGCGTGTTCCTGCGCTTCAAGCGCCTGCGCATGAAGCGGAAGGTCAAGCGTGCTTGAGGCGACCTGCATCCTCGTCACCGTCACCCGCACCGCCGGCAGCGTGCCGCGCGAGGTGGGCGCCTGGATGACGGTGGCGGCCGACGGCGTCACTGGCACCGTGGGCGGTGGCCACCTGGAGTTCGACGCCATCGCCCGTGCCCGTGCCGCACTGGCCGGCGGCGAGCTGGCCGAGGAGGTGCGTTACCCGCTGGGCGCGTCGCTCGGGCAGTGCTGCGGCGGCGTCGTCTGGCTGAGCTTCAAGTTGCTGCAGGCCGGCGATGACCTGGCCAGCCACTTGTCAGCGGTGAACGGGCGGCCGATGGCGCTTTTCGGCGCCGGCCACGTCGGCCAGGCCATCGCCCACATCGCCCGCGACCTGCCGCTGGCGCTGCACTGGATCGACAGCCGCGAGGGCCAGTTCCCTGCCGCCGCGCCGGCGCGCGGTTGGCGCCAGGAGGTGTGCGATCCGCCGGCCGACGCCGTGGCCGACCTTGCCGCAGGCTCCGCCGTGCTGATCATGAGCCACAACCATGCCGAGGACTTCGACATCGTCGCGGCCTGCCTGCGTCGACAGCGCGAGCAGGCAGACCTGGCCTTCATCGGCCTGATCGGCAGCCGCACCAAGTGGGCGAGCTTCCGCCAGCGGCTGGAGGCCCGCGGTTTCACGGAAACGGAGCGCGGCTGGGTGTGCTGCCCCATCGGGGTGCACGGCGTGGTCGGCAAGCAGCCTTCGGTCATCGCAGTTGCGGCGTTGGCACAGGTTCTTGCATTGCCGTGAAATAAATCGTGGCTCGCCGCGTTACGACGCGCGCCACGGCTTCAGGCCCTTCGGATGCAGCAAATACTTGCTGGCTTGCGATTTGCACGCATGCATTGACGCGACAGGGGGATTTGATGGGTGAATCGGCTTTTCCGCCGCCGTTGGCAGCGCCGCTCGTTGCGGTGGACGTGCTCGAGACGCATTGACATGACGATGAACGCGAAGCGGTGGGGTGCGGAGCCTCGCCAGCGTCCGGTCGGGCTGTCGACCGCGCACAAGCTCACGCTGGCCTTTGGCTGGCTGGTCGTGCTGACCGCGGCGCTCGGCGTGGCGGCACTGCAATCGCTGGGTCAGGCCTTCATCTGGGCCCTGCTGGTCGCCAGCCTGCTGTCCATCGTGACGATGGCCGTCGTGTTCTCGCGCGCGCTGCTGCGCGAGCTGGGCGCGGAGCCGCGCGACGTGGCCCGGCATTTGCGCAGCATTGCCGACGGCGACCTGGCCTGCCGCCTGCCGGTGCGGCCGGGCGATGACGCCAGCGTCATGGCGGGCCTGGCCCAGATGCAGCAACGCTGGATCACGGTCGTGGCCCAGGTGCGCGAAGGCGCCGAAGGCGTTGCGATGGCCAGCGCCGAGATCGCCACGGGCAACATCGATCTGTCCCACCGCACCGAGTTGCAGGCGGCCGCGCTGCAGCGCACCGCAGGGGCGATGGACACGCTGCGCCAGCAGGTCATGCTCAGTGCCGACCATGCGAGCGACGCCAGCGGCGTGGCGACCCAGGCCAGCGCGGTCGCCGCGCAGGGCGGCACCGTGGTGGGCGGCGTGGTGGAGACGATGCGCGGCATCAGCACCAGTTCGTCCCGAATCGGGGAGATCCTCGGTGTCATCGACAGCATCGCGTTCCAGACCAACATCCTGGCACTCAACGCTGCGGTCGAAGCCGCCCGTGCGGGCGAGCAGGGGCGGGGCTTTGCGGTGGTCGCCGGCGAGGTGCGCAGCTTGGCGCAACGCAGCGCCAACGCCGCCAAGGAGATCAAGCAGCTCATTACCGACAGCGGCGAGCGGGTGCAGCTGGGCTCGCGCCAGGTGGACAGTGCTGGCGAGACGATGCAACAGGTGGTGGAGGCCATCGGCAAGGTGGACCGGATCGTCAACGAGATCAGCACTGCCAGCGCCTTGCAGGCCCGCCAGGTGAGCGACGTGGGCGAGGCCGTCAGCCAGATGGACCAGACCACGCAGCAGAACGCCGCGCTGGTTGAGCAGAGTGCTGCGGCGGCCGCGAGCCTGCGCGAGCAGGCGCAGCAACTGGTCGACGCCGTTGCCTTCTTCCGGCTGCACGAGACCAGCAGCCCCGAACGCGCCCTGGCGGAACTGGAGGCGCGCCTGGCGCAACTCGGCACGCCCAGCCTGCAGGGGACCGAGCGCGTTGGCGACAGGGAGGTGCCGGGGCTGTATTTCGGCAGCCACAAGCTGCACAGGCAGTACGGGTTGGTGGACGACATCAAAAGGAGCCTCGGCGCCACGGCCACGCTGTTCGTGAAGTCGGGCGACGACTTCGTGCGTGTCAGCACCAACGTGCTGACGCCCGAGGGCACGCGCGGCGTGGGTACGCCGCTGGCGCGGGCCAAGGCCTACGAGGCGGTCCGCCGCGGCCAGGCCTTCCGTGGCGAGGTGGATGTGCTCGGTACGCTGTTCGACGCCTGCTACAGCCCGATCAAGGACAGCCGCGGCAGCGTGATCGGCGTGACCTATGTCGGCTTCAAGAAGAGCTGACGCGCCTGTGGCACGCCGATTGCGTGCCGTCGCCGAGGGGCGGCCAACCGCCTGCCGGCCTGCATACACTGCGGGCCGTCGTCGCAGCGGTGTCGGGCTCGCAAGGCCTGCGGACGCGACCCTGGAGGCTCCACAGCACCCGCCGTGGTGGAGCCGTGGAGAACCGCGACCTTGGACATCTACCTGCTCGACTGGGCCAACCTGCTGCTGCGCTGGTTGCACGTCATCACCGTCATCGCGTGGATCGGCGCCTCGTTCTACTTCGTCTGGCTGGACAACCACCTCGTCAAGCCCACGGCCGAAGAACTCAAGGCCAAGGGCGTGGACGGCGAACTCTGGGCCGTGCACGGCGGCGGCTTCTACAACCCGCAGAAGTACATGGTGGCGCCCGGCAACCTGCCGCAGGACTTGCACTGGTTTTATTGGGAGAGCTACTGGACATGGATGAGCGGCTTCGCCCTCTTCATCGTGCTCTACCTTTTCAACGCCAGCCAGATGCTGATCGACCCGCGCGTGTACGCCTGGGGCGCGCCGTGGCAGGCGGTGGCGGCGGCGCTGGGTTTCCTGGTCGTGGGCTCGGCCGTCTACGACATCGCCTGCCAGGCGCTGGGCCGCACGCGCGATGGCAACATCGGCCATGACGGCCGCGTGATGGCGGTCGTCGCCGCCTTCGTCGTGCTGGAAAGCTGGCTGGCCTGCCACCTCTTCGCCGGCCGTGCGGCCTTCCTGATCGTCGGCGCCACGCTGGCGACCATGATGACGGCCAACGTCGCGCACTGGATCATCCCGGGCCAGAAGAAGGTCATCGCGCAGATGCGCGCCGGCCAGAAGCCCGACCCGATCTACGGCCAGCGCGGCAAGCAGCGCAGCGTGCACAACACCTATTTCGGCCTGCCGGTGCTGGTCGCGATGCTGAGCAACCACTACGGGATGCTGCACCAGCACGCGCAGAACTGGCTGATGCTGTGCGTGCTGATGGCCGCGGGCGTGGCCATCCGCGTGTTCTTCGTCAAGCGCCACAAGGGCGTCAACAGCTGGGGCGCGGTGGCCTTCGCGCTGGCGCTGCTGGCGGGGCTGATCGTGTGGATGGCGCCCAAGCCTCAAGCCGCAACGGCCGCCGCGCCGGTCACGCTGGAACAGGTACAAGCCATCGCGGCGCAGCGCTGCGCGATGTGCCACACGGGTGAGGCCGCGCAGAAGGGCGTGCGCCTGGACTCCGCCGAGGGCCTGGCCGCGCACAAGGCGCAGATCTACCAGCAGGTCGTCGTGCAGCGCGCCATGCCGCTGAACAATGCGACCGGCATCAGCGACGAAGAGCGCGCCCTCATAGGCCGCTGGGCGCAGCAACCATGACCGCGGACCCGCGCGCACTGCTGCGCCAGCTCTACGACGTGGCCGTCGCGCGCGCGTTGCCCGAGCGGATGCTCGCCCTCTACCTGCCGCCGCCGCCCAAGGGCAGGACGCTGGTGCTCGGCGCCGGCAAGGCAGGCGGCGCGATGGCCCAGGCGCTGGAAGCCGCCTGGCCGGCCGAGGCGCCGTTGTCTGGCCTCGTCATCACGCGCTACGGCCATGTGCCGCCGGGCTACAAGCCGCGCCGGCTGCAGGTCGTCGAGGCGGCCCATCCGGTGCCGGACGCTGCGGGCCTGGCGGCCAGCGAGAAGCTGCTCGCGCTGACCCGCGGCCTCACGGCCGACGACCTCGTCATCTGCCTGATCTCGGGCGGCGGCTCCGCATTGATGAGCCTGCCCGCGCAGGGCCTGACGCTGGCCGACAAGCAGGCCGTCAACCGTGCGCTGCTGAACAGTGGCGCGGCCATCGCCGAGATGAACTGCGTGCGCAAGCACCTCTCAAGCATCAAGGGCGGCCGCCTGGCCGCGGCCTGCGCGCCCGCGCGGGTGCTGACGCTGGCGATCAGCGACGTGCCAGGTGACTTGCCCGAAGTCATCGCCTCCGGCCCGACCGTGGCGGACGCATCGACCTGCGCGGATGCGCTGGCGATCTGCCGGCGCTTTCAGGTCGAACTGCCGCCCGCCGCCCGCGAGGGCCTGGCGTCGGGCGCCTTCGAGACCCCCAAGCCTGGCGACGAGCGCCTGGTCGGGCATGAATTCGTCATGCTGTCCACGCCGCAGCTGAGCCTGGAAGCCGCCGCCGCCGCCGCGCGCGCCCAAGGGCTCGCCGCCCACATCCTCAGTGACGAGATCGAGGGCGAGTCGCGTGTTGTGGGCGGCGTGCACGCGGCGCTGGCCCGTGCGGTCGCGCGTCGCGGCGAGCCCTTCGCCAAGCCCTGCGTGATTCTGTCCGGTGGCGAGACGACGGTGACGGTCGATGCCGCCAAGCCCACGGGCCGGGGCGGCCGCGCGACCGAATTCCTGCTCGGCTGCGCGCTGGCCTTGCAGTGCGAGCCGGGCGTCTGGGCGCTGGCGGCGGACACCGACGGCATCGACGGCGTCGGCCCTCACGCCGGCGCGCTGCTGACGCCCACCAGCCTGGCCCGCGCACGGGCGCTGGGCCTCAACGCGCAGGCCCTGCTGGACGGCCACGACAGCGCCTCCTTCTTCGCGCCGCTCGGCGATTTGCTCAGTCCCGGGCCCAGCTTTACCAACGTGAACGATTTCCGCGCACTGCTCGTGCTCTAGTCCTAGACTGGTTCGATCGAAGTGTCAGGAAGGAGTCCGGGATGACTGCATCTGCCGAGCGTTTCTTCATCAAACACAACGCCCTGCCGACCATGCCCGAGGTGGCGTCGCGGCTGCTGAAAAGCTTCGACGACGAGAACGTCGGCCTCGCAGAGATCGCTGCGCTGATCGAGAAGGATGGGGCGCTGACGGCCCGGGTGCTGCGCCTGGCCAACTCGGCCCACTACAGCCCGTCGCACCAGATCGCCACGGTCATCGATGCCGCCCACGCGCTGGGCCTGGAGACCCTGCGCAACCTGGCCATGGCCGCCTGCCTGAGCGGCGCCTTCCCCAAGGTGCAGGGCCTGGACCGCGCCACGTTCTGGCGCCACAGCGTGGCCACGGCGAACTACTCGCGCATCCTCGCCCGCATGCTGGGCGCCGATGCCGGTACGGCCGACACCGCCTACCTCGCCGGCCTGATGCTGCGCACCGGCCAGCTCTTGATGGCCATCGACGAGCCCCACCTGGTGGCCGACGTCGAAGCCCACGCGGCCGAACCCGGCAGCCGCTTCTCGCTGGAGGAGCACCGCTTCGGTTGCACGCATGCCGACGTGACCGCGTCGCTGGCCGCGCACTGGCATTTCCCGCACGCGATGGTCGAGGCCTTTAAGGACGCCAACACGCCGCTGGAGATCCGTCCCTTCTCGCTGATCGCCGCCGTGCTGCACGTGGCCGAAGTGCTGGCCGATGCGGCCGAGCACCACGACGAGCCGGTGCATGCGCTCAAGGTGGCCGTGCCCGAGCTGATCGAGCACCTGCACCTGGACCTGGAGCTGCTGGCCGCCAAGATCGCCGCGACCGGCGACCCGGCGGCCGAGGTCGAGCAGATGCTGCACTGAGATCCCGGCCCGGCAGCCCGCACAATCGCGCGGTCATGCCGGGAGGAAGTGGATGATTGCGAAGTTCTGGCCCGCGTTGGCGTTGGCCTTGTCCCTGGGCCTGGCCCAGGCGCAGACGGCGCCGGCCAAGCCCGCCGCCGCCAAGGCTGCGAAGACCGCCTCTGCCCATCCGGCCGTGCCTGCTGGCGCCGGCTACCGCTTCGGCCCCACGCCGAGCTGGGTCAAGCCGCTGCCGGCGCCCGGGGCCATGGCCGCCCAACCGGCCGCGCCGGGTGCGAAGGCGCGCCGCGAGCCGCTGGTCGACATGCAGATCCAGTTGGCGCCCAAATCCGCCACGGCCACCTACCTGCACCTGCAGCGTGTGGCGCTCGACACGTCGACGCTGCGCGAGGTGTCCGAGCCGCAGATCAGCTTCAACCCGGTCTACCAGCAGCTCGTCATCCACCAGATCGGCGTCATCCGCGACGGCCGGCGCGAGGACCGGATCAAGGACGCGCGCATCGAGCTGATGCGCCGCGAACAGATGCTGGAGCACCAGTTGATCGACGGCGTACGCACGGCGCTGGTCGTGCTCAGCGACGTGCGCGTGGGCGATGTCGTCGACGTGGCCTACACGGTGGAGGGCGAGAACCCCATCTTCGAAGGCCGCTACGCCGCGCTGCTGCATGTGGCCAGCGACGCGCCCATCGACCGCCTGCACCTGCGCATCGAAGGCCCGCCGGCGCGGCACCTGCAGGTCAAGGGCATCGCGACCGACCTCGTGCCCGAGCGCTTCGAGGAGGGCGGCCGCGAGGTGCTGCGCCTGGTGCGCGAGCATGTCGCGCCGGTCGTCGACGAGGCCGCCACGCCACCGTGGTTCAAGGTCTACCCGGCGCTGCAGGTCAGCGAGTACGGCAGCTGGGGCGAGGTCAACCAATGGGCGCAGCGGCTGTTCGCGCCGGAGCCATTGAACGGCGCGGTGGCCGAGCGCATCGCCGCCATCAAGGCCGAAGGCGGCACGCCCGAGCAGCAGGTGGCTGCCGCGCTGCGCTTCGTGCAGGACGAGGTGCGCTATTTCTCGGTCAGCCTGGGCGAGAGCTCGCACCGGCCCAAGGCGCCGTCGCGCACGCTGGCCGAGCGCCTGGGCGACTGCAAGGACAAGGTCATGCTGCTGGACGCGCTGCTGGCCGGCCTGGGGCTGGATGCCAAGCCCACGCTCGTGTCCCTGCAGCGCAACCGCGGCATCACGCACTTCCTGCCTTCGCACGACAGCTTCGACCACGTTATCAGCCGCGTGCAGATTGGCGAGCAGGTCTATTTCCTCGACCCGACGCTGAACGGCCAGGGCCTGTCGCTGGACAAGCGCGGCTACTTCCCCTACGGCGCCGGCCTGGTCATCGGCGGCGACGGCCCCGCGGCCGAGGCGCCCGTCGCCATCGCGCCGCCGGCCTTTGCGGTGGATGCGCTGACCTTCCGCCAGGACTGGGACCTGTCCGACCTGAAGCGCCCGGCGCGGCTGCGCACCTCCTTCAAGGCCTCGGGCCTGGCCGCCGAGCATTGGCGCGCCAGCGTGGCCCAGGCCGGCACGGACCGTCTGGCCGAAGCCATCGGCGGGCATTACGTGAAGGCCGTGCCCGGTCTCGTCAGCGTCGGTGCGCCCGAGCTGGTCGACGACCGCGCCGCCAACGAGGTCGAACTCAAGCTCGCCTTCGAGCACCCCGCACCGGGCCAGTACCAGCGCGGCATGCTGGAGCTGGAGCTGCCGGCCATCGAGCTGGGCGACGCGTTGAGCGTGCCACCCGAGGCGCGCCGGCGCTACCCCTTCCTGCTGGACGGCCCGCGTCGCATGGAGCTGCGCATCGCCGTCACCGGCCCGCGGCCCTTCACGTCGCAGCCACCGGCGCCGCAGCAGGTCAGCGACAAGCATTTCAGCTTCCAGGCGCGCATCGAAAGCCAGAACGGCACGCTCGTCGCCTACAGCCGCTACGAGCGCCGCGGCGACGAGGTGCTGCCGGCCGACCTCGACACCTACCGCGAGCGCGTCGGCCGCGCGCGCCAGATGTCCAGCAGCCGCGCGCGCCTGGCGCTGATCGACTTCCGCGACAAGAGTCTGGAGAGCGAGTTCGGCGCCATCAACCTGCGTCTGGCCAAGTACCGCGGCAGCCAGCCCGACGCGCTGCTGCAGATTCTGCAGGCCAACGAAGTCACGCGCCTGGCTGGCAGCCAGTTGCTGACCCAGCTCGACCCGGCGGGCCGCCTGGCCGCCCGCGTGCTGGCCGAGCGCGCCCAGGCCAGCAACACGCTGGGCGACTTTGCCGGTGCGCTGGCCGACGCCGACGCCGCGCTCAAGGCTCAGCCACCGGCCGAGGACGCCGCCGCGGCGCTGGAGGCCAGGGGCGTGGCCCTCGTCGGCCTGGCGCGCCCGGCCGAGGCGCTGGCCGCCTTCAGCAGCCAGGCCCAGCTGGGCAGCAGCAACGCGCCCGGTGCCTGGCTGGGCACGACCCACTTCATGCTCGGCGACTACGCCCAGGCCGAGGCCGCGCTGCGCGACAACGCCGCCAACGTCAGCGGCGAGGCGCGCAACTTCACGCTGCTGTGGCTCTACCTGGCCGCCGAGCGCCAGGGCGGACGCGGCAAGGCAGCCATCGCCGACGACGTGGCCAACCTGGACACCGGTCGCGACGAGTGGGGCGGCCAGCTGCTGCGCTACCTGGGCGGCGCGCTGGACCGCGACGCGCTGCTGAAGGCGGCCCGCGCCAAGCCTGAGCAGGAGCGGCTGCGCCTGGCCGAGGCCTATTTCTTCATCGGTCAGCAGCTCGCGGCCCAGGGCCGGCGCGGCGAAGCGCTGCCCTGGTTCGAGCGCACGCTGGCCACGCAGGCGGTGCCCTACCGCGAGTTCACGCTGGCGCAGTGGGAGCTGAAGCGGAAGGATTGAGGCCCCTCGCCCAGTCTGCCCTGCTGAACGCGGGCAGCCTGGTCGGTCCCCCTAGGGGACGGCGATGCTCGGGGCATTGAGCCCCGAGCACATCGCCCGCGGTCCGGCTTGGGCGGCCCGGCGCTCGGCCCGCCAGTCGGCGCCCAGTTACCATGCCCGCCCCATGCTGAATGCCTTCGCAACGCCCCATGACCCTGCCGTTTGAACTCCAGGTCGGCTGGCGCTACACGCGCGCCGGCCGCGGCGGGCGGCGCAACCGCTTCATCAGCTTCATCTCGGGCGTGTCCATGATCGGCATCGCGCTGGGCGTCATGGCGCTGATCGTCGTGCTGTCGGTGATGAACGGCTTCCAGCGTGACGTGCGCGACCGCATGCTCAACGTCATCGCCCACGTCGAGCTGCTGAGCTACTCCGGCCAGGCGCTGCCCGACTGGCAGGCCACCGAAGCCAAGGCGCGGCAGAACTCGGCGGTCATCGGAGCGGCCCCCTTCATCGCCAGCCAGGGCCTGATCGTGCGTGGCGAGGACATGCGCGGCACTGTCATCCGCGGCATCTCGCCGGCGCAGGAGGCCCAGGTCACCGCTCTGGGTGCCCAGCTCAAGGATGGCGTCTTCGCCAAGCTGCAGCCCGGCGCCTGGAACATCGTGCTGGGCGCTGAGCTGGCCCGCCAGCTCGGCGTGGGCGCGGGTGACAAGATCACTGTCGTCGCGCCCGGCGCCCAGGTCACGCCGATGGGCGCCTCGCCGCGATATAGAAGCTTCAATGTGGTCGGCACCTTCAGCGCCGGCCACTACGAGTACGACTCGGGTCTGGCCCTGATTCACATTGACGATGCGGCCAAGCTGTTCCGCACCGAGGGCCCGACGGGCGTGCAGCTCAAGCTGCGCGACGTGCAGGACGCCCGCCACGTGGCCGGCGAACTGGCCCAGGCGATGGGCCCCGAGATCCTGGTGCGCGACTGGACGCGCGCCAACGCCACCTGGTTCGACGCCGTGCAGATCGAGAAACGCATGATGAGCATCGTGCTGTCGCTGATCGTCGCCGTCGCCGCCTTCAACCTCGTCTCCACGCTGGTGATGACGGTGACCGACAAGCAGAGCGACATCGCCATCCTGCGCACACTGGGCGCCAGCCCCCGCTCCATCATGGGCATCTTCATCGTGCAGGGCGCCGTGTCGGGCGTCATCGGCACGCTGGCCGGCGTCGGCCTGGGCCTGCTGATCGCCTACAACATCGACGTCATCGTGCCCGCCATCGAGCACCTGCTCAACGTCAGCTTCCTGCCGGGCAGCATCTACGTCATCAGCCAGATGCCCAGCGACCCGCAGCGTGGCGACATCCTGCCCATCGCGCTGGTGTCGCTGGTGTTGGCTTTCGTCGCCACGCTCTACCCGAGCTGGCGCGCCAGCCGCGTGCAGCCGGCGGAGGCGCTGCGCTATGAATGAGCTGATCCTCCAAGCCACGGGCCTGACCCGCCGCTTCAGCGAAGGCGGCCTGGACGTGACCGTGCTGCGCGGCGTCGACCTGCGCGTGCAGCGCGGCGAGACGCTGGCCATCGTCGGCGCCTCGGGTTCCGGCAAGTCCACGCTGCTGCACCTGCTCGGCGGGCTGGACACGCCGAGCGCCGGCGACGTCACGCTGATGGGCAAGCCGCTCGCGCGCATGGACGAGGCCGAACGTGGCCGCTGGCGCAACCAGCACCTGGGTTTCGTCTACCAGTTCCATCACCTGTTGCCCGAGTTCTCGGCGCTGGACAACGTGGCGATGCCGCTGCGCATCCGCCGCCAGACGCCGGCAGCCGCACGCGCCGAGGCCGCCGACATGCTGGCCCGCGTCGGCCTGAAGGAGCGCGTGCTGCACCGGCCGTCCGAGCTGTCGGGAGGCGAGCGCCAGCGCGTGGCCATCGCCCGAGCGCTGGTCACGCGGCCGGCCTGCGTGCTGGCCGATGAGCCCACCGGCAACCTCGACCGCGACACGGCCACTGCGGTCTTCGCGCTGATGCTGGAGCGGGCGCACGAGCTCGGCACGGCCTTCGTCCTCGTCACCCACGACCGCGACCTGGCGGCGCGCTGCGATCGGCAGTTGCTGCTGGTCGCCGGCCAATTCCAAACGCCATGAACTACTTTGCGTCAAAAGACCCCGAGCGGGCCGAGCGCCGGGCCGCTCCCAAGCCGGCCCGCATCCCCTCGGGGGATCGGCGAACGTACCCGTTCGACGAGGGGCTGGCATGAACCCGCGCTTCGTCCTCAAGCTCTCCTGCCCCGACCGCGCCGGCATCGTCCACGCCGTGACCGGCGTGCTGCTACAGCAGGGCGGCAACATCCTGACCTCGCACCAGCACGGCGATGCCGACCATGCGCGCTTCTTCATGCGCATCGAGTTCGAGGCCCAGGCTGAAGAGGCTGAGCTGCAGGCCGCCTTCGCGCCGCTGGCCGCGCAGTTCGACATGGACTGGGAATTGGTGGCCCGCGCCCGCAAGACGCGCGTGCTGCTGCTGGTGTCCAAGCTCGGCCACTGCCTGAACGATCTGCTGTTCCGCGTGAAGACGGGGCACTTGCACATCGACATCCCGGCCATCGTCTCCAACCACCGCGACTTCTACCAACTCGCGGCCTCGCACAACATTCCCTTCCACCACTTCCCGCTGCTGGGCGCCACCGACGCGCAGAAGGCCGCGCAGGAAGACAAGATCCGCGAAGTCGTCGCCGACAACGAAATCGACCTCGTCGTGCTGGCGCGCTACATGCAGATCCTGTCGCCCGCGCTGTGCCGCGACCTGAGCGGCAAGGCCATCAACATCCACCACAGCTTTTTGCCCAGCTTCAAGGGCGCCAAGCCCTACCACCAGGCCTACGAGCGCGGCGTGAAGCTGATCGGCGCGACGGCCCACTACGTGACCAGCGACCTCGACGAGGGCCCGATCATTGAGCAGGAAGTGGCGCGCATCGACCACAGCATGCCGCCCGAGCAGCTCGTCGGCATTGGCCGCGACATGGAATGCGTGGCATTGGCCCGAGCCATCCAGTGGCACGCGGAGCATCGCGTGTTACTCAATGGCAACCGCACGGTGGTGTTCCGCTAGGAGTCGACATGCCTATCACGATGCAGGACCTCACCGTGGCTTTCGATGTCGGCCAACGAGACACATTGCTGGCGGACTGGCAATGGTTGATAGGTAAGCACCGGCTGCCCATCCTGTTCACGGCGAGCGGCAATGCGTTTGTCCAGGACGTGAACGACGGCAGCATCCATTTGCTGGACACAGGCGAAGGCCGGCTCAAGCCCGCCTGCGATTCAGCGGATCAACTGCGCCACCTGCTCGATGATGTGAATTTCGTCATCGCGCACTTCGACGTCAACGCCATTGGGCAACTGAAATCGGAAGGCCGCGAGCTGGCAGCCGGTCAGGTCTGGAGCTTCATTCACCCGCCGGTGCTGGGTGGCTCCTTCGACACTGACAACTACGAGCCGACTGACCTGGCCGTGCACTTCTCCATCCAGGGGCAGATCCATCGGCAGGTCAAGGATTTGCCGGACGGCGCGGCTATTTCCTCCATCCAGCTGAAGTAGGTGGCTGATCGATTGGGCGTTGCGAAATGACCTGGATCGACACTCACTGCCACCTTGACGCGGCCGAGTTCGACGCCGACCGCGGCGCCGTCGTCGCGCGCGCCAGGGCCGCGGGCATCGCGCAGATCGTCATCCCCGCGGTCGATGCGCACAACCTCGACACGGTGCGCCTGCTGGCCATCGAGCACGACTTTGCTTACGCCCTCGGCATTCATCCGCTGTGCGTGATGCGCGCGGCTGCCGGTGACCTGGACAAACTGGCCGAAGCACTGCAGACGCATCACGCCGACCCGCGCCTCGTTGCTGTCGGCGAGATCGGCCTGGACTTCTTCGTGCCCGGTCTGGACCCGGCCACGCAGCAGCATTTCTACGTCGAGCAGCTCAAGCTCGCCAAGCGCGCCGGCCTGCCGGTGCTGCTGCACGTGCGCCGCAGCGCCGACCAACTGCTGGCCGGCCTGCGTCGGGTCGGCTTCACGCATGGCGGTATCGCCCACGCCTTCAATGGCAGCGAGCAGCAGGCGCAGGCCTTCATCGATCTGGGTTTCAAACTCGGCTTCGGCGGCACGCTGACGTTCGAGCGCTCGCTGCAGATCCGCCGCATCGCGGCCAGCGTGCCGGAGACGGCCCTGGTCATGGAAACCGATGCGCCGGACATCCCGCCGCAGTGGCTCTACAAGACGGCGGCCGAGCGCGAGGCCGAACCCGGCCAGGCACGCAACGAATCGGCGGAACTGCCGCGTATCGCCGAGAGCCTGGCCGAGCTGCGCGGCTGGTCGCTGGAGCAGGTTGCGGCGAAGACATCAGCCAACGCGTGGGCTGCGCTGCCGAAGCTCGCGGTGCTCGCCTTGCGTTAACGAGAACGCCGCCGGGCTTTCTGATCGGCATGCGCTGGATGACCGAAGCGTAAGCGTTCAGACTGACGTGGCAAGCCAGGGATAGCGGGCTGTGTCCTTGCCGGCGTAGTCCGGGTCGAGGTAGATGAAGACGCGTTCGATCTTCGAATCCTTGTTGATCTCGAAGACGTCGCACCAGCGGCCGCCGACCCAGGGGCCGTCACGGTGCTCGCCGCTGCTGGTGCCTTCCACGGCGACCCGCGAGCCACCGGACAGCGTCCAGACGAAGCTGTTGTAGTCGTGCCTGATGGCCTTCAGTGTCGGGCCGAACTCCATGAACAGCTTCAGGATCTCCGCCTTGCCCTTCGCCACGCCCCACTTGGGAAAGTAGACCTGGGCGTCGTCGGCAAAAAGGTCTATCACGCTGCCGCCGCTCGGCGTCGTACCACCGTTGTCCAGTGCCTTGATGTAGTCCACGACGACAGCCTTGCGTTGCTCGTCGGCCGCCGAGTTGGCAGCCGCGGCATTGGCCTGCCCGGAAACCGGCACGGGTGCCGCGTCATCCGGCGAAAAGGCGCGCGAGGCGGCCAGCGTGTCCAGCGCCTCGCGCAGGAGCTTGATCTTGCCGTTTTCAGCCACGAGGCGGCCCGCATAGCTCTGCTTGTAGAGCTTGCCCGTTGCCGGCACCAACACCTCCACGTCGTACTCGCCGAAGGCTTGATCGGGGGTTTCGATCAGCACGCGGATGTTGTGGAACTTGAACCCCGGCACCATGCCGAGGAATCCGGTCAGGAACTTCTGGATGGCCGCCGGGCCCTGGGCACGGGCATTGGCGGTGGGCAGTTCGAGGACGCCGTCCTCGGCAAACAGAGCAGCGGCTGCAGCCGGGTTCTGGATCGCGGCGAGGTAGTCCTGCAGCAGTTCGGTAGCGAGCTTCGTGGTCATGTGCTTCTCCAAGCAGTGAAAGAGTGAGCGAAGCTTAGGAAATCCACCTCCATGGATAAATCCACGTTCTCTGGCAACATATTTCATCGTTTTGGATAATCACCAAAAGCAACTTCTGCGCAGACCATGGATCAACTGCTTGCCCTGCGCGTGTTCGTGCGGATCGCTCAGTCGGGGGCGTTTGCCAAGACGGCCGACTCGATGAACATCCCGAGGGCCACCGTGTCGAAGCTCGTGCAGGACCTGGAACGCCATCTGGGCACCAAACTGTTGCAGCGAACGACACGCCGGGTCAACGTGACACCGGAAGGCGCGGCTTACTTCGAGCGAGCCACGCGGCTGATTGCGGACCTGGATGACATGGACGAGCAGGCGGCGCGTGCTCGGGCGCGACCGAGCGGCCGGATCCGCGTGGACGTCGGCTCCGTGCTCGCGAACATGATCCTGATCCCCGCGCTGCCGGCATTTCGGGCGCAGTACCCGGAGCTGTACGTCGACCTCGGCGTCAGTGATCGCCCCGTCGATTTGATCGGCGAAGGCGTCGACTGCGTGATTCGCGGCGGCGACATGGCCGACACGTCGCTGATTGCCCGACGCATCGCCGACCTGGACTGGGTCACCTGCGCCAGCGCGGCCTACTTGGCTGCACGCGGCATTCCCAGTCACCCGTCAGAGTTGATGGTGCAAGAGCCTGCGGGCAAGGAGGCCGCGCGCCTCCCCGCGCACGCCATCGTGGGCTACTTCTCGTCGCTGACAGGAAAGGCGTTTCCGCTGGACTTCCGCCGGGGCGACGAGCATCTGGTCGTTCATGGCAGCGTGGCGGTCGGGGTCAACGAAAGTACCGCACACCTGAGCGCGCTGCTGGCTGGCGCAGGGCTGGGTCAGGCCTTCAAGTTCATGGTCACACCCCACGTGGAGGGTGGAAGGCTTTGCACCGTCCTCGATGACTGGACCCGGCCCCGGCATCCCTTGCACGTGGTCTACCCCAGCAACCGGCATCTCAGCGCGAAGCTGCGGCTGTTCGTGGACTGGGTTGCAGAGGTCTTTGCGCCGTTCGATGACCGGAGACAGTGAGTCAAGAATGAACGATGACGACCCGGCAAGGGCTGCGATGGGGCGTGCATCGGATTCGGAGTCTCGGGACGGTGGGCCTGATGTCGTTGGCCAGGTCTTCAGGAATCACCGAAGTCCAGCGTCAGCTCCACCCGGTCACCCACGCTCAGCCGCCCGGCGCCGTCGCCGCGCGCGTAGATGCCGAACTGCACCGGCGCGCCGGGCGCACGCTCGGCGCTGAGCTGGGTCAGCGCGTCCAGCGCGAACGGCTGGGGCTCGCCGCTGGCCGGGTCGACCGTCGGCACGACGCAGCGCACGCAGACCGTCGTGCGCGTCAGCGTCAGCGCGCCGATGCGGGCTTCGGTGAGGATGTCCTCGATGAACGGCGGCAGCTCGCCGCCGTCTTCCGCGCTGAGCAGCACATTGGGCCGGGCGCGTTGGGCCAGGCCGGCCAGCGGCTGGGCGAGGGCGTCCTGCCAGGACTGCAGCGAGCCGTCGCTCACGAGGTGCAGCGCGTTCAGGATCGGTCGGCGTTGCGCTTCGATGCTCAGGCGCACGAGCCGCAGCCGCTCGCCCGTGGTGGCCTTCAGCAGCGCGGCCGCGTCTTCGCCGGCATCCCAGACCTGCAAGACGTCGAAGTCCTGGCGCTCGCCGTTCCAACTGCGCACCTCCAACGCGTCGCCGCCTTCACCCGGCACCGTCATCGAACGCCCCAGCGCTTGCAGCTGCAGGTCCGAACCCAGCGGCCGCGCGTGCACCAGCGCGAGCCGCGGATGGGCGCCCATCCAGGTCAGCTCGCCGGCCGCATCGACGATGCCCCAGCCGCGGTCACCGACGGGCCAGCCGTCGGCGTCCAGCTGCAACGAGTCGACGGCCTCGGCAGCGCAGGATTTGACCGGATAGCGCCAGAGCCCGGCGATGCGGGCGATCAGATCAGCCATGACTGCTTCTTCGTGTTCAACGGTTGCGCGGCGCGATCGGCGTTTCTGGCACCGGGTAGCCAGCGGCGCCGAAGGTCGCGACGACGGCCTTGTGAGTGTCGAAGTAGACCTGCCAGTAGTGATCCGTGTGGCAGTAGGGTCTCACGCAGAGCAGCGGGCCTTCGGGCGTGAACTGCAGGATCTCGATGTCGGGCGCCGGCGTGGCCAGCACGTTCGGGATGGCCGCGATGGTGGGCTTGAGCCGCGCGATGGCGTCCAGAGGGTCAACACCATTGGCCACCTTGGCCTGGCAGTCCACCCGGCGGAAGGCCTGTGCGGAATAGTTCTGGATCGCGCCGCCAAACACGGTGTTGTTGCCAACCAGGGTGTGCACGTTGTCCGGCGTGTTGATGGTCGTGCCGAACAGGCCGATCTCGGTCACGGTGCCGGTGACGCCACCGGCCTGCACGAAGTCGCCGACCTTGAAGGGCCGCAGCACCTGCATGAAGACGCCGGCCGCGAAGTGGGTCAGCAGACCGCCCCAGGCTGTGCCGATGGCCAGGCCCGCGCCGGCCAGCAGCGCCGCGAAGGAGGTGGTCTTGACGCCGAAGATATCCAGGATCGACAGGATCAGGACGAGGTTCAGCAGCACGCTGAGGATGGAGCGCAGGTAGGTGGCCAGCGTTGAGTCGATGCGCTTGCCGCGCTCCAGCGCGGCGGAGAAGACGCGCAGCGCGAGTGAAATGAGCCACCGTCCGACGACCCAGGCGGCGATGGCCGCGAGGATCTTGAGACCGAAGTCGGCGCCCTGAGTGCTGAGAAACTGCCAGATCGCTTCCGTGTACATCGTTCATTCCTCCCAGTGATGACGCCCGCATCCTCGCAGCCTCCAGGCGCACCCGCCAATCCTGCAAACCCCGAGTCTGTGCGCCTCGTCGGCCTGGCGCCGGTGTTCGACGCACGGGCGCGGCTGCTGGTGCTCGGCAGCTTCCCCGGCGCAGCGTCGCTGCAGGCGGCGCAGTATTACGCCCACCCGCGCAACGCCTTCTGGCCGGTCATGGGCGCGCTGCTCGGCGAGGCCGACTTGGCCACGCGGCCCTACGCCGAACGCCTGCAGGCGCTGCGCGCGTACCGCATCGCATTGTGGGACGCCGTGGCCGCCTGCCGGCGCGAAGGCAGCCTGGACACGGCCATCGAGGCCGCCGAGCCCAGCGACCTGCGCGAACTCGTCGCCCGTCTGCCCGAACTGCGGGCCATCGCCTGCAACGGCGCGCTGGCGCATCGGCAGACGCTGCTGGCCCTGGGCGACGCGGTGGTGCCGGTGCTGCGCCTGCCGTCCACCAGCCCCGCCCACGCCGGCCTGAAACTGGCCGACAAGATCGCCGCCTGGAGCGCGGCGCTGGCGCCGCACCTGGGCTGACCTAGGATGCCCGCTTCATGAAATCGAAAACACAAACCTGGGGCCCGGCAACGCTGAGCGAATTCGACGGCGTGCGCTTCCTGCACCTGGATTCGATCTGGGTGCAGGGCGCGATGCGCATCCGGAAGCCCGACCAGCTGGAGCTGGAGTACGTGCAGCGGATGTGCGCCTGGATGCTGTGGCGCGAGCCGGCCGCATTGGGTGAGGGACACGCGGTGCAACTGGGGCTGGGGGCCGCGGCGCTGACGCGCTTCTGCCATGGCCAGCTGAAGATGCGCACGACGGCGGTCGAGATCAACCCCGAAGTCATCGCGGCATGCCGGCAATGGTTCCGGCTGCCGGGCAACGACGCGCGCCTGGATGTCGTCAACGCCGATGCGGCGGCCTGGGTGACGGACGACGCTCATCTGCAGACCGTCGACGTGCTCAACGTCGACCTCTACGACCACGATGCCGCGTCGCCGGTACTGGACGACGAGGCCTTCTATGCCGCCTGCCGCGGCGTGCTGGCCGACGGCGGGCTGATGACCGTCAACCTGTTCGGCCGCAGCGCCAGCTTTGCGCGCAGCGCGCTGCGCATCGCCAAGGCCTTCGGCTCGGACCAGGTCTGGAGCCTGGCGCCGACCAAGGAGGGCAACACCATCGTCGTCGCGGCGCGCGGTGTGCCGGTGCCGCACCGCGATGTGCTCGAGCTGCGCGCGGCTAATATCGAATCGCGCTTCAGGCTGCCGGCCCGCAAATGGCTCAGGCTGGTCAGGCCGCTGCCGATGAGCATCCTCAACGCCCTTTGAGTCCACCGCCGATGACGACCAAGCCCAAGCCCTTGGCTCCTCCCACGAAGTCCGACGGGCGCCTGGAGTGGCGCACGTTGTTGAAATGGCTGCTGGAAGACGGCCTCATCGACGACACGCAGGTGCATCGCACCGAGCAGCGTCTGGGCGCGGGTGACAGCTCGCTGCATCCCCTGGTGCGCCTGGGCCACGCCAACCTCGTGCGCCTGGCCACCGGCAAGCCGATGGACGTGGACGCGTTGTCGGAATGGCTGGCCTTGCGCGCCAAACTGCCCTATCTGCGAATCGACCCGCTGAAGGTCGATGTCGGCCGCGTCGGCGATGTGATGTCCATCGGCTATGCCGAGGCCAAGCGCTGCCTGCCCGTGCAGTTCGGCCTCAACGACGTGACGATCGCGACGTCCGAACCCTTCGACACCGGTTGGGTCGCGCAGATCGAGTCGCATGTGCGCAAGCCCATCAAGCTCGTCATCGCCAACCCGCTGGACATCGCCCGCTACACGACCGAGTTCTTCACGCTGGCGCGCTCCGTCAAGGCCGCGGCCAAGGCCGGTGAGCAGAGCCAGGTGACCAGCTTCGAGCAGCTCGTCGAGCTGGGCAAGACGAACAAGCAGCTGGACGCCAACGACCAGGGCGTCGTGCAGGTGGTCGACTGGCTGTGGCAATACGCCTTCGACCAGCGCGCCTCGGACATCCACCTGGAGCCGCGCCGCGAGATGGGCGTCATTCGTTTTCGCATCGACGGCGTGTTGCATACGGTCTACCAGCTGCCGCCCACGGTGATGGCGGCGATGACCTCGCGCATCAAGCTGCTCGGGCGCATGGACGTCGTCGAGAAGCGCCGGCCGCTGGACGGCCGCATCAAGACGCGCAATCCGGCCGGCGATGAAGTGGAAATGCGCCTGTCGACGCTGCCCACGGCCTTCGGCGAGAAGATGGTCATGCGCATCTTCGACCCAGACACGGCGGTCAAGGATTTGTCGTCGCTGGGCTTTGGCCAGCACGACTCGGACCGCTGGGAAAGTTTGGTCAAGCAACCGCACGGCATCATCCTTGTCACCGGCCCAACCGGCAGCGGCAAGACGACGACGCTGTACTCGACGCTCAAGCGGCTGGCGACCGACGAGGTCAACGTCACGACCATCGAAGACCCGATCGAGATGATCGAGCCGGCCTTCAACCAGACCCAGGTGCAGAACGTGCTGGACTTCGGCTTTGCCGAGGGCCTGCGCGCGCTGATGCGCCAGGACCCGGACATCATCATGGTCGGCGAGATCCGCGACCTGGAGACGGCCGAGATGGCCATCCAGGCGGCGCTGACGGGTCATTTGGTCTTCAGCACGCTGCACACGAACGATTCGGTGTCGGCCATCACGCGGTTGATGGACCTGGGCGTGCCGAGTTATCTGATCAGCGCAACCATCATCGGCGTGCTGGCCCAGCGCCTGGTGCGCACGCTGTGCCCGCATTGCAAGCAGCCGGATCCGCTGGTCACGCGCGAGAGCCTGAACGATCTCGTGCGCCACTGGCGGCTGGGCGGCGGCGTCAAACCCTTCCGGCCCGTGGGCTGCCTGGAGTGTCGGAACACGGGCTTCCGCGGCCGGGCGGGTCTCTATGAGTTGCTGACGGTGACCGAAGGTGTCAAGGGCGCGGTGAATGACCTGTCGTCGCTGCGCCGCCAGGCCGTGCAGGAGGGCCTGCGCCCGCTGCGGCTGGCTGGTGCGATGAAGGTGGCAGAAGGGGTGACGACCGTTGAGGAAGTGCTGCGCAGCACGCCGGCCTGGGAAGGCTGATGCGCTTAGGCGTATTCCTCAGGTCGGAGGGCAAGTCCCACTGACAGAATCGTCCGCAAGATGATGCGCGCCCGGTTGCGGCGCGCCGGAGGCAATGAGCGATGAAGATCAAGAGCCAGCGGGACTTCTGGTCCGGGCTGATGTTCCTGGTGGTGGGTGTGGTGTTCGCCTGGGGCGCGACCGAGTATTCCTTCGGCACTTCGGCCCGGCCCGGCCCGGGCTATTTCCCCTTCGGTCTCGGCATCCTGCTGGCCCTGCTGGGCGGCTTGGTGCTGTTCAAGGCACTGACGCTGGAATCGGAGAACGGTGACCCGATCGGCGACATCGCCTGGCGGCCACTGCTCATCATCGTCGTGGCGATTGCCGTGTTCGGCGTCGCGCTGCCGCGCCTGGGCCTGGCCTGCACGCTGCCCCTCCTCATCACGCTGTCGGCCTTGGCCGGCGATGAATTCCATTGGCGCGACGTGCTGATCAGCAGCGTCGTGCTGACGGTGGGCAGCTGGGCGCTCTTCATCTGGGGCCTGAAGCTGACCATCCCGCTCTGGCCCATCTACATCACCGGCTGAGGCGCGCATGGACCTGCTGAACAACCTCGCGCTCGGCTTTCACACGGCGCTCAGCCTGCAGAACCTGCTCTATTGCTTTTTCGGCGCCATGCTTGGCACGCTGATCGGCGTGCTGCCCGGCCTCGGGCCGGTCGCGACCATCGCGATGCTGTTGCCGTCCATCTACACGCTGGACGCGACGCCGGCGCTGATCATGCTGGCGGGCATCTATTACGGCGCACAGTACGGCGGCTCGACGACGGCCATTCTGATCAACGTGCCGGGTGAGTCCAGCTCGGTCGTCACGGCCATCGACGGCTACCAGATGGCGCGCCGCGGCCGCGCTGGTCCGGCGCTCGCCGCGGCTGGCCTGGGCAGCTTCTTCGCCGGCTGTGTCGGCACCGTCATCATCGCGGCCTTCGCGCCGCCATTGACCGAACTGGCCTTCAAGTTCGGCTCGGCCGAATACTTCTCGCTGATGGTGTTGGGCCTGGTCGGCGCCGTCGTCTTGGCATCGGGCTCGCTGATCAAGGCCATTTCGATGATCCTGCTCGGCCTGTTGCTCGGCCAGGTCAACACCGACGTCATCACCGGCACGGCGCGCTTCTCCTTCGACATCCCCGAACTGACGGACGGCATCGGTTTCGTCGTCATCGCGATGGGCGTGTTCGGCTTCGGCGAGATCATTGCCAACCTCGGCCAGCCCGAGGAGCACCGGGAGGTCTTCACGAAGGAAGTGAAGGGCCTGTGGCCAACACGCGAGGACTTCAAGGAGGCCTGGCCCTCGGTGCTGCGCGGCACGGCGCTGGGCTCGGTCCTCGGCGTGCTGCCGGGCGGCGGGGCGCTGCTGGCCTCGTTTGCGGCCTACACGCTCGAGAAGAAGATCGTCCGCAAACCCAGCGTGCCCTTCGGCAAGGGCGCCATCCAGGGCGTGGCCGGCCCGGAGAGCGCCAACAACGCCGGCGCCCAGACCAGCTTCATCCCGATGCTGACGCTGGGCATCCCTCCCAACGCGGTGATGGCGCTGATGGTGGGGGCGATGACCATCAAGGGCATCCAGCCCGGCCCCCAGGTCATGACGAGCAACCCCGAGCTGTTCTGGGGCCTGATCGCGTCGATGTGGATCGGCAACCTGATGCTCATCGTGCTGAACCTCCCGCTGATCGGCATCTGGATCAAGTTGCTGACGGTGCCCTACCGCTTCCTCTTCCCGGCCATCGTCGTCTTCTGCTGCATCGGCACTTACTCGCTGAACAACAACAGCTTCGACGTCTACCTGACAGCTGGTTTCGCGCTGCTGGGCTACATCTTCTACAAGCTCAGCTGCGAGCCCGCGCCGCTGCTGCTCGGTTTCATCCTCGGCCCCATGATGGAAGAGAACCTGCGCCGGGCGCTGTTGCTGGCGCGCGGAGACTGGAGCACCTTCCTGACGCGCCCGCTGTCCGCCGGGCTGTTGATCGCCGCGGCGCTGATGATCGTCATCGTCATGCTGCCGTCCATCAAGAACAAGCGGGAAGAGGCGTTCAGCGAAGAGGCGTGACGGCCGAGTGCTCAGCGCTCAGCGCTGGCGGCGGACCTACGCTATTCGTTCCACGCAGGGTTCTTGGGTTGACGGCTCGTATGCCATCCTGCTGGGAGCGCTGCGAATGGAGTGCGACTCTGACCCTGGCGGAAGAGACCTCTTGCCACTCGCCAACGATTAGGCCGGCGGGACTTCCACTTACGTAGAATCCTGTGCTACAGTCGTGGGCTTCGCTGATCACAAAGCGCAACGCAACGGCAACGAAGCGATGTGTTGGAGGTTGGTGGGGCTGGGCTGCAAAGCTCGGGGGCAGATCGAGAGGTCGCCAAGTGCTGAGAGGAGTTCTTCAAGAATTTTTCAAAAGCCACTTGACGATGCTGCGAAAGCAGATCAAAATCTCGCCTCTTTGCTGCTGACGAACGGATTGCGAAAGCAAGCGGTTTGCGGCGGTGAAGGAAGCAAGTTGTTGAGTATCGAGAAAATAAATTTTCAAACTACTTGACGA
>JAEKLF010000040.1 GCA_019509985.1 Burkholderiales bacterium
CTGGCTTCATGCTGCCCGGCCCCCGGGCTGTGACGGGCGCCGTCAATGCCGAACAGGCCTGCGGCCAGATCGGCAATGCTGGTGCGGGTACGGGACGCGCGCCGCCCAGGCAACGCCTCGGCGGCACCAACTCAAACCAGCAGAAGAACGGGCAAGGGGCAAGACCCCCTGCCCTCATCCTTCGGAGGCCTCGACCCGTAGCAGTTCAGGCAACCAGCGCTTGCCGGTCAAAGCTGCCCGTGCAGTGATCACCGCATCCGACTTCTTCTGGCCCACGACCTCCCGGCTGGCATCGATCTCCCCAGCGTCGGCCAGCGCCTCGGCAATGAGCGCCTTGGGCACGCGACTGAAATAGGCGCCGGGGGCCTACCACCAGTCGGCCATGTCGAGTGCCGCAGCCTGGGCCAGCACCTGAGCGTGCTTCGCGTGTACGGACCCATGCAGCGCGTGGGCGGTCAGCGCCGTGCACACCACCAGCAGTTCCTGCAGCGTCTCGACGGACTGATCCAGCAGGAACGCCATCAGCTCCTTCGGGTCTGCCGGAATGCATTCACGCCATGCATCGACGACCATGTGCAGGCTCCGGCGGTCATGGCGATGGGAAGGCAGACAGGGCCAGGTGTTGCCCCTCCCAGCAAGGCACGGCGCCTCCGTGCCGATACGTGTGCAGCTAGCCAGCATGGCGGCGCAGTATTCCGGCCTTGGCCGAGTGTGGCGAAACACCTGGCGATCCGCCTTCACTCATCGCGCAATGACGCGCGCTGCGAAAGGAGGACGCGATGACCATCCACGACGCAGTTCTACTCATCAGCGCATTGGCCACGCTCATCGCGGCACTGGCGTGCCTGATTGCGGCACCGAGGCAGCCGCCGTGAGGCGCCCGTTTCGGCCATCGTTGGGCGCATGTTGAAGGCCAGCCCATGTCCGATTTGCCGCGCAGGCTGCGTCTTACTGAGAGGCAGGGAACAAATGACCTTCCGCCGCCCTCAGGGGTTCCTGGGAACGACCGTTCGCAGGCTCCTGGCATCAACCGATGGAGCCTTCCATGAAACATATCCTGACCCTGAGTGTCGTCACCGTCGCCCTGTTCACTACGTTTGCGGCCAATGCAACGATGCCCAATCTTGCTTCCGTGGCAGCGTCAAGGCCTGTGCCGAACTGGTCATTGCCGGATGTGAGGGCCGACCGTCAAGGCCGCGACGACGGGAAAGCCGGCGACCGGCTGTTGGACGATCGATCGCAGCTCGCGCTCTGGACATATTGCGGCTTCTATACGAGGCCCGATGGTCGAACTGGCATCAAGTGCTACACCATATGAACAGTGACGCCTGCGCAGCAGCACCCGGGAAATAGCTCATGCTCAACGCGGCTCAAGATCGCATTCCGTAGCTCTCGCAGGCAGCGGCAAGTGCCACTAGGAGCCGACAGCACGCAGAGCTGCCGGGGCGCCCGTTGCATGCCGCATAGCCTGCGACAGCAATGACTCCAACTGGGCGCAACACTGGTCGTCGATCACGAGCACGGGGCAGTCGGCTTGAGCACATCCTCAACAGCCAGGGCTCTGTGCAGTTGAACGGTATTCCTCCGCCGCCGCCCGTCGTTCCAGGCGAGCCTGAAACATCAGGACGTGGCGGGCGCTGATCGCAATCTTCATGTAGCGACAAGCGCCGAGTCATTGGGCTGCCCTGCCGAAGCGAGCAACCCAACTTCCAGTTTCGCTGGCGATCACGCCTTCGCAGCTGGCCACGAAGTCGGACCAATCGGACGACGGCGCCGCTACCTGCTGCGGCTTCGATAGAGTAAATAGACGCAGTTGACGTGCCGCAGCGCGATAGCTTGATACGAGGTAGTCGTAGCGTGAAGCTTCGATATGCGCCAGCACCGTCCCCGATATCGTCGTCAGAACGGCAACCAATGCCGCCCAGTCGAAGCCAGCCAGGTGCGCGACGAGCCACTCTTTGCTTACCGCGCCGATGGTGGCGGTCAGCACAGTCGTGACGACCGCCATCGCCAATTCAACACGGCGAAGCGAACGCGCCGCCCGTTGACTCTCGCTCGCAGCCCTTTCGTACCAGTCGGCCGACTTCTCGACACGTCCCGATACGTAGTCATCGGGACTCCAGGGCGTGCGTGGCGTACTTCCTGGCGTTGCTGCGACCACCTCGCTCAGGAGATCGTCAACTTCTTTTTCGATTGCGCCAACCCGTTCTTGCAACTTAGCTTTGCGGCTCACGTGATCGTCGAAGGGCGAAGCCTGGACTGAGAATTCAAACGCTGCGCGTTTGAGCGCTTCGGAGGCCACACGCGCTCTCGCCCAACGAGACGCTCGGTCAGGCCCCAGGAAGCGAGCGGTCAGCAGGCCGCCAAAGGCCAACACGACCGCGCCGACTATCGCCAGCCAAGCCCGCCAATCGTCGCTGGTAGCTTGGCTTGCGAGCGCAGCCAGCAGCGCGCCTGCAATCGAAGTACCAAAAGTTAGCCAGCGCGTCCTTTCATAGGTGCGCTTCATGGCCCCGGCAGTGGCCGACCATTGGCCCTGCTCCTTGGCAATCCACTCCAATGAGTCTTCCATCGAACACCCCCTATCTGAACGCGCGGCGGTGCTTCCACGCATCGGCGATCGGCGGCGAGAGTATGGTCGGGAACCGTCGACCCGCGGTGTATTGAGCGGCCCCAGCGTCAACACTCTTGAGGGCTGACCCAGGCATCTTTGTCCGTGCAAACGGACGCTGGCCAACACCGAGCGCCAACGGCTCAGCCGTAGGCGTGCTCGAGCGCAACATAAGTTCGCCGCAGCACTGCACCTACCAAAGTGCCGAGTGGCCTGAGCAAGAAAGTGACGAGCACCCTCAAGTAAGGCCCTGTCACCACCCTGATGCTCAGCTGATGAGCAGCCCCGTGATCGTGTTCATAGGGACGGTTCCTCCGGCTTGATGGGCTCATCGAAGATTGCAGCGGTGAACCGGCGGCCGATGACCCAGTCCTCGGTGGACAACCCGTCCTGCGGCTCAGCGCCGGATGCGGCATCACGCTGCGTCGCGCGCAGTTGCAGATGTCGGATCAACAGCACGCCGCTCAGCATCAGCAAGCCCACAAGGCCGGCCGACACGGCCCAGATGAACACAGGCAGTTCAGCGGAAACATTCGCTGTCCCATCGGGCCCACCACGCGACGGATCAGCCTGGGGTACCTCGCTCAATCGCAGCGCAATCCAGCCCCCCATCGCGACCACCGTCGCACCCAGGCCGCAGAGCGCAGCGTAGAGCCGACGCGGCGCTCGCGCTGCGAGGGCCGACACGCGCCCCGCGTCCTCCGCAGCGGTGACGAGCATCGCCGCGCGCAGCATGTCGACCATGTGAGGCACGCCGTGAAACTCGCTCAGCGGCGTTGGCAGCGGGGTGTCGTCGAGGATCATCGGAACGATGCGCTTTTTCGCTTCGAGCGCACTGCGCCATTCCCGCTCGACCCACTCCGACTTCGCAGCCGCCGCGCTCCAGAACACCATCACGCGCTCGCAGCGCGCCAGCGCTTCGAAGAGGGAGTCTTTCCAGCGCGTACCGAACTCGATGTCGATCACGTCCTGGAACACCGTCGCACCACCGGCGCGCAGCAGCCGCGCCGCAGCGCTGACGATCGGCCGGTCCGTGCTCGAGTATGAAATGAAGACGCCGCCGACGGTGGCCCCAGCTTTGGCGGATTGCGTTGCCTCGGTACTCATCGCGGCCTGAGTCTATGTCGCTGCGACCGCGCGCGCCCCTTGCGCGCATTTCATTTCGTCGACGAAGCGGCGTGCATCCTAGGGATGGCGAGCCCCGGTCGCTCGCAACAGACTCGCCGTTGGCGATCGAGCAATTCGGAACTGCCCAGTCGCTTTGCCGGCACTAAAAAAGACGGGGAGGACGGCATGCCGCTATGTGACGCCGGATCGTCGATCGGGTTGAGCCTGGGCCTATTGGCCATGCTTCCGTGCCAGGCCCAAACGTCGCTGCCGGTCGTGCGCCTGCCGCAAGACACCGCACGCGAGCCGCAGCCGTCGCCACGTGATGTGCCGCTGCTGATCGATCGCGACCGCTTCGCCGAGCAGGTGCCGGCCCGCGCGGACGCGATCACACTGCGCCTGAACGGCATTGAGCTGAGTGGCAACACCGTGATCGCGACCGAGCGCCTCGAGCCCTTGTGGGCCGCCATGGTCGGGCGAGACATCCCGCTGTCGGCGGTGTTCGAGCTCGCCGCGCGCATCAGCTCGGCGTATCGCGAAGCGGGCTATGTACTGTCTCAGGCGCTGGTGCCGCAGCAGCAGATCGATCAATCGGGCGGACGCGTTCGCATCCGCGTGGCAGAGGGCTATGTCTCGCGCATCACGATTGCCGACGGCGTGCCCGGCGCCGCGCGCATCGCCCGCATGCTCGAGCCGGTGCGCGCCGAGCGCCCGCTGACCTTGGCGACGCTTGAGCGCCACTTGCTGCTGCTCGGCGATCTGCCCGGCGTCAGCGCGCAGGCCTCCCTGCGCGCAGCGCAAGAAGAGAACGCAGCGGAACTTGAGCTGGTCGTCACCCGCCAGCCGCAGGCGTTTTCAGTGTCGGTGCACAACCGCACCGCAACGGCCGTCGGCCCGATCCGAATCGAGGCATCGGCCGAACGACGCGGTGCGCTCGGTGACTTCGACCGGCACGTTCTGCGCTGGGTCGGCTCCGGCACCGATCGGCTGAACTTGGTCGCGTACAACGGCGACACGCCGCTGGGCGATCGTGGCGCGACGTTGTCCTGGTCCGCCAGCGCCTCGCGCTCAAAGCCGAAGGAAGGCGACGTGTTCCGGTTCGACACGCGCGCCGACAGCGTCTCGCTCGGCCTGGGCTACCCCGTGCTGCGCACGCGCAGCGCAAACTTCAGCGTGCGAGGCGCGCTCTCTGGCTACAACGGCAGCTCCGACATCGTCGACGGGCTGACGGTCTCGAAGGAGCGCATCCGCCCGCTGCGGATCGGCTTCAACGCCGACCTGGCCGATGAGCTCGGCGGCGTCAATCTCGTCGACGTCGAAGTGGCGCGCGGCCTGTCGGGCTTTGGCGCGTCGCGCAGCGACGACCCCGAGCTGCCGCGCGGCGGTTCGAACCCGCGGTTCACCAAACTGACGCTCTACGCCGCGCGGCTGCAATCGCTCAGCGGTGAGTGGTCGCTGCTGGCCGCGATCACCGCGCAGACCACGCACGATCTGCTCACATCATCGGAGCAGTTCGGCCTAGGCGGCGATGTGTTCCTGCGCGCCTACGACCCTTCCGAATTGCTCGGGGACCGCGGCCAAGCGGGCAAGCTCGAGCTGCGCTACAACGCCTCGTTCAGCGCGATCAACGCTACGGCCTACGCCTTCTACGAGGGCGGCTCGGTGCGTACTTTCAATGTCGACGCGCCCACGAGCCGGCAGTCCGCCGCCTCGTGCGGCCTGGGGATGCGCTTCAGCGCACAGCGCGGCGTGCGGGGCTATATGGAGATCGCGAAGCCCGTCAACCGGCCGACCGTGCGTCACGGCGACGAGCGCGCCCGTGTCTTCGCAGGCATCGGCATCGACCTGTAGCTCGCTGCCATCGTCAAGGAGTCGTGATGACGAACCGCTCGATCCGTAGCCGCCTCCACACGCTGCGAACACCGCACCCGGCGCGTGCGGGGCGCTTGTCGTTGGCCGGACTGATTGCGCTCGCGGTCGCTCCCGTCGTTTTCACGTCCACCGCGTTCGCCGGGCCGGAGGGCGGCGCGGTCACGGCGGGGCAGGCGCGTGTCTCGAAAGCGGGCAACATGACGACGATCCAGCAGCAGAGCAGCCGCGCCGTAATCGACTGGCGCAGTTTCAACGTCGGCGCCAGCGAGGCAGTCACGTTCGCACAGCCCGACGCCCGATCTGCCACGCTGAACCGCATCCTCGGCACCGACGGCTCGACGATCCTCGGCCACATCACGGCCAACGGCAGCGTTTACCTCGTCAACCCGAACGGCGTGCTGTTCGGGAGCGACGCGCAGGTCAACGTGGGCGCGCTGGTCGCGAGCACGGCCAACATCACCAACGCCAACTTCATGGCCGGCAATGACCGCTTCGACCAGCCCGGCAACGCGAGCGCCAAGGTCGAGAACCGCGGCACGATCCGCATCGCCGATCGTGGCATCGCCGCGTTGGTCGGGCGCCAGGTGTCGAACAGCGGCTTCATCCTCGCAACACTCGGCAAGGTCGCGCTCGCCGGTGGCGACGCATTCGTGCTCGACATGACCGGCGACCGGCTCGTCAACCTGATCCTCGACCCGGCCGCGCTCGAGCAGGTGCGCGACGCGCAGGGCGTGCCACTGATCGCGCGCGTCGACAACACCGGCAACATCCAGGCGAACGGCGGGCGCATCGAGTTCAGCGCCGACACCGTCTCGCGTTTGCTCGACAACGTCATCAACGTGCAGGGCGATGTGCGCGCGGTGTCGGTCGACGCGGCCGGTGGTGTGATCTCGCTGCGCGGCGGCGCGACGACCGATGCCACGCTCGGCGGCGTGCTGCAGCCGGGCGGGCGCACCGGCCTGGTCGACGTGAGCGGCCGTGACATCACACTGATGTCCTCGGCTCAGTTCGACCTCGGGCAAGGTGCCGATCTACACCTGGCAGCATCGCGCAACCTTGCGTTGAACGCGCCGCTGAATGGGCTGCGCAGCGGCAGCGTCGCGGGCGCGAGTGTCACTGCCAGTGCGGGCCAGGACCTCACGATCTCGCAGAACATTGCGCTCAACGACGGTGCACTGTCGCTGACCGCCACAAGCGGCCGGTTGACCGCTGCCGGCGGCACGGTGCTGCAGGCGGGCAACCAGGCGATCTCCTTGCGAGGCGGTGCGGGCGTGTCGGTCGATCGCGTGCTGACGAGCGGCGCGGTCGACATCGCGAGCGCCGCAGGCGCGGTGGACGTGACGAGCGCCATCGTCGCGCCGTCTGCCACCGCCACCGATGCGGTACCGGTGGCGCGCCTGAGCGTGAGCGCGGCGCTTGACGTCACGCTCGCCGGTGCCCTCGCCAGCGGCGACATCGAAGTGCGCAGTGGCGCCGACCTGACACTGCGCAGCGCCTCGATCGAGAGCCGTGGCGGCAACGTCGGGTTGCGCACCGATGGCCGCGTCGGCGCGGCCGATGCGGCGCTGGGTGTCGTGGCTGGCTCAGGCAACGCGACGATTGCGGCCGGTGGCGACTTAGATCTGCCCGCCATCATCGCGAGCGGCGACATCGCCCTGACCTCGGGCGGCAAGCTTGCGGTCGCGCAAACGCTCGGCGGCGCGGGGGCTACAGCGAGCCGCAGCGTCGGCGTCGATGGCGGCGGCGACGTGTCGCTCGCGGCCGGCGCACATGCGGGCGCGATCCGCATCGGCAGCCGCAACGGGGGCGTGACCTCGGGCGACCTTGTCGCCAGCGGCGGCGTCAGCGTGGTTGCGGGCGGGGGTCACGCCGGCACTGCAGCGGCACCGTTGAAGGTCAGCGCTGGCGACAGCACCGACGCGGCCGGCGGCGTCAGCATCGAAGGCCGCGACGGCATCGCCATCGCCACCCTGGTCACGCCAGGTGCGGTGCTGCTGCGCAGCGGCAGCGGCGGCGTGGCGGTGGCGTCGGCGATCACCGGCTCGACCGCGAGTGACCTGGCCGCCGCGACGCCCGCGCGCACCATCCGCATCGAAGCGGCCGGCGATGTCGACTTGTCGGGCGCGCGCGCGGGCGCTGGCGGCGTCACCGTCACCGGCCCCTCGGCGGGCACAGGCGCGGGCAACTTCACGCTCAACGATCAGCCGCACACGGTCGGCGGCCTGCTTCTCGCCGGTGGCTCGTTGCTGAGCGACGGCGACGTGTCGGTGACAAGCATCGGCGCACTGCGAACCGACGCGCTCGTGCTGTCCGGCGGCACGGTGAGCCTGACATCCATCGCCGGGCCGCTGACCATCGGCACGGCCGGCGTGCGCACGACGACGCCCGGCCGCGGCATCAGCCTGCTGGCCGCAGGCGATCTGAACCTCAACGGCGACCTGCAGGCGCAGGCCGCGACCATCTCGGTCACGTCGAGCGGCGGCGCGGTTACCGCGCTCGTTGGCACCGCAGGCGCTGACCCTGTGGCAGGCGATGCCACCATCGAGGCCGGCAGCGATGCGCAAGCGTCGAAAGTCGCCATCGCCGCCAATGGCGACGTGACGCTCGGTGGCGTCCGCTCCGGCGGCAGCGTGTTGGTCAGCTCGGCGAACGGCAACGTGATGCTGCTGTCGCCCCTCGGCGGCGCCAACACCGGCTACGCGGGCTATGCCAATGGCTACCAGAGCGCGCTGCGGCCCGACGTGGGCACGCTCACCGTCAGCGCGCCGAAGGGCTCGATCGAACTGAACGGCCTGAACCTCGACGGCCTGGCCGACCCGCATGCCGCTGGCAATGGTCTCTTCGTCAGCGCTGGCCGGATGGTTCTGAGTAACGGTCTCGTCGCCGTCAACAAGGGCGACATCGTCTTGCAAGGCGGCAGCACGCAGGCCAGCGACGGCGTCTATCTCGGCAACAGCGTGTACTCGCGCGGTTGGGATTCGGTGGGCAGCGACGGCGTGCGCCACGGCCCTGGCGACGCCGCTGGCGACGACGATAAGCTCGGCTACAGCATCCGCATCGCGGGCCGCAATCTGGGGCTGTTCGACAACACGACCGCCGTCGCCGATCTGCCGGGCCTCTTCACCGTGACGCCGCGCGACGGCACCAAGGTGCTCACCGATGCGCAGGCCTACCTCGTCGACAACAACGGCGCGCGGCTGGTCGATGCAGAGGGCAATCTCAGCCGCGCGGTGTCGGCCACAAGCGCGGTCAGCGGCGGCTCCGCGGTCACCTGCGGAAGCCAACCCAGCTGCGTCAACGACATCCGAATCGCCACCGGTGCCAACGCCACAAGCAGCACAAGCGACGACAGCGCAGTCCTTGGCCTGGCCACGTCACGAACCGTCGCCAAGATCGAGGTCGCCAACAACGTCGCGAACTTCCAGGACATCGATCCCATCACGCATGCGCTGAGCAGCGCCCTGGTGCCGACGACCGCGTCGGCCGTACCGAAGGTGGTGCTCGACACCGACTTCGTCGGCGGCGTGGTCAACAGCGTCGTCACCGGCGACACCGCATTGGCTGGTCGGCTATCGCTCCGTGGCTTCACACCCGTGCTCGGTGGCCTAAGCGCGGCGCCCGCCAGCGTCACACCGGCTGTCGACGGCAAACTTCGACGGGCCTCGACGCGCGGCGTCGCGCTCAAGCTGCTCGGCTTCGAGACCGCGCAGGATGCATCGACCGAAGTGTGGAACGACCTGGTCGCGTTCGCCATCGGTCCGAAGGGCGTGATTCCCTCGCCCACGCAAAAAATAGACTTCTTCACGCCCCTGTCGTATGGCGTCGACCAGGACGGCAACGACAACGGCAAAGGCCGAACCTTCCAGCAGGTTCCCGATGCCAATGGCGAGGGTCTGATGGCGCCGCCGGTCAATGGCGCGTTCAAGCTGATCGTCAAGGACATCAACGGCTGCGGCGTGTTGCCCTGCACCGAGATTTACGAACTGCAGCGGCTTACCGGCGCGTTGAGCAGCTTCGCGCAGGTGAAGAGCGCCACACTCGTCTACGGTCCCAAGCAGGTCGACACCCTCACGGTGCCGACGACCCTGACCAACCTGTTGGGCGTTGCGCTCGACACCGTGCTGCAGATCCGGTTCGCCGGAGCACCGACGTTCGCGACGCGTGGTAGCGCCGGCGGGGTCCAGGTGCGCGGCACGGTGATGAGCGCCGGTGAAGCCCGGTTCGGCGGTTCGTTGACCGCGGTCAACGAACCCGCGGCACAGAGCCCCCTGGTCAGCGTTACGCTGCCGCCGTGGTCCCAGGGGGCGGATGGCACCTTGACCCCGCAGGTGTTCAACTTGTACAGCGCACCGACCGGCTATGTGCTCGGCCGCAGCGTCGTCGACTCGTCGACCTCGAACGCCACCTACCCGCCGAGCGAACGCGGCACGCGCGTCGAAGTCTTCGACGGCATCCTCGACACCCAGCTCGGCCGGGTCATCAGCGACAGCAACGGCGGCGTCAATTTCATCCCCGGTTTCGGCGGCATCCAGCCTGGCAAGAACAACAGCACCACCGGGTTCACCAGCGTCGGCGCGTCGGTCGGCAGCAGCGCTGGTCGGTCCGGTGCGACGGCGACGAGCGTGGCATCGGCACGGCCGGTCAGCGGCACGATCGGGACGGGTGCAGGTGCGGCTGTCGGCGCAGCGCCGACGGCGGCGAGCGACCCGGGCTTCGTGCCGCATGTCGACGTGGCCGATCGCAGTGCGCAAGATGCGTTGACCGCAGCCGACCCGAAGGCCAGGACGAACACCGGCGACGAGCCAGCGCAAGCCGACCTGATCGAAATCGGCCTTGGCCCCGCGGCGATGGCCGACCTCGGCCGCAACGGCAGCTTGGGCGGCGCGACCAACAACGTCTTCAAGCGCAGCTACCAGGTCGCGGCCAGCAGCGACGCCGTGGTCTGCGCGCCGGGCGCGATCGCGCAGCGCAACGCCGTGCCGCGACCTGCGGCAGACGGCACAGCCACCTCGACCACGCCGTCCCCGGCCATCGCGCTGGCCCGCGACTGCAAGCCGTCGCGCCGTTGATCGACGACGGCGCGTGTCGCGGATCGCCTTGAACTCGGCGGCACGACCTTGGCTCGCCGCCGCCACGCTTTGCGGCCTCGCACTGATGCACGCCGGTGCGCGTGCTGCGACCGCGCCGCGTGCGCCGGCATCCCCGTCTACAGCCGCAACGGCATCCAGAGCCGCCGCCGCGGCCGATACCGCGCCCTCCACCCTGCCGCAGGTGCGTGTCGTGCAATCGATGCACACCGCGCCGATCGATCAGATCCGAGCCGACGCGCGCTTCGAGCGGCTCGTCACCGCGTCGAGCGACAAGACACTGCGCATCTGGCGACTCGCCGATCTACAGCCGCTGCGCACAGTCGCGCTGCCGGCCGAAATTGGGCGCGAGGGCACGCCGTATTCGGTCGCGATGTCGGCCGACGGACAGCGCATCTACGCGGCCGGCTACACCGGCTGGGATTGGCACCGCGGCGCGCACATCTATGCGGTCGACGCAACCACGGGCCGCATCACAGGCACGTTCGGCGCCTTCAAGGGCGAAGTGGTGACCGCGCTCGACCTATCGCCCGATGGCCGCCGTCTGGCCGTCGGCCTCGGGATCGGCGGCGTCGCCGTGCTCGACATCGCCAGCCGCAGACCACTGAGCGCTCGCGGCGACACACAATACGCCGGCCCGGTAATGTTCGCGCACCACGCAGCGGACGGTCGCCTTGCTACGTCGTCGGCCGATGGCTGTCTGCGCGTGTACGCGGCCGACGGCCACTTGCTCCGTCGCGTGCAGTTCCCCCCGCGCCCGCCCGATCAGCGCCAGTGCACCGGCGGCGAATTGGGTGGCGTGCGTTTCTCGCCCGACGGCCGCTGGCTCGCGCTCGGCCACCGCGGCAGCGCAGAGGTCGGTGTGTTCGACGGCCGTTCGCTGCAGCTCGTGCGCACGGTGCGCGTCACCGACGCGGCGCAGAAGTCGCTGTGCTGCATCGCGTGGTCGCCCGACAGCGGGACGCTCTTCGTCAACGGCACGGTCGAGAGTGATCAGCCGACGCCGCTCTACCGCATCCGCGACCCGGCGCGCGGCGTGCCCGAGCGCCTGGATGTAGGCCAACAGCAGTTCAGCAACATGCTGCCGATGCCCGACGGCTCGCTGGTCTTCGCCACCACCGTGCCCTCTCTCACGCGGCTCGGCGCGGATGGGCACGTCGCGCTGCGTCAAGATGGCCGGCCACTCTCGGTGACGCCCGACAACGTCGACTTCCATCGCACACGCAACAGGCCGAGCGCCTTCGTGGTCGCCGCGGACGGGCACGCGATAGAGTTCGAGGCCACGGCCGGGCAGTGGCTGCGCGCTGACCCGATGCACGCCGATGCTGGCCAGGCGTTGACTGCTCCTCGCGCAACCGATCCATCGTTAAGCGGCGCGCGGCACAGCGGTGCCGTGCTCGTGCAGACCGACACCGGCCCGTTCAACCACCGCCAGCCGACGCTGCTCAACAAGATCGCGGTGAAACTCGACTTCGAGGAGGGCGTGCGCAGCTGGGCGGTTCATCCGCGCGTGCCGATCGCTGCGCTCGGCACGCAGTGGCGATTGCACCTGCTCGACGCGCGTGCGCGGCCGATGCCGGGCTGGGAGACACCACCGTTCCTTTCCGCGCCGGCTTGGCACACGGTCATCACTGAGGACGGCCGCTGGGTCGTCGTTGCGGTCGGCGACGGCACGGTGCACTGGTTTGACGTAGCAAGCGGGCGGGAGCGGCTCGGGTTATTCGTGCATGCGAATGGCACCGACTGGGTGGCATGGCGGCCCGACGGCTACTACGCCTCATCGCCGCAGGGCGATCGCTATGTCGGATGGCTCGTCAATCGCAAGGAAGGCGAGTCGCCTGACTTCTTTCGCGCGGTGCAGTTCGAGCGCGAGCTGTACCGACCTGATCTCGTTCGGCTGACGCTCGGCCCGAGCGCCACTGTCGATCGCTTCGACCGCTCGGCACAGCAGCTCGCACAGATGCTCGCAGCGTTGACGCCGCCGCGGGTGCGGATTGAGTCCATCGTCGCGGCGACCGAGCCGGGCACGATGGCGATCCGATTCACGGCCGAATCAACCGGCCGGCCAATTGACGAGGTCGGCGTATATGTTGATGGCCTGCCGGTGCTCCGCGCGGCAGAGCGCGCCGTCTCCGGTGCGCAAAAGAACCGCGTCACGCGCACCGTGCTTGCACGCATTGCAAGTGCGTCGGCGCAGGTGCGCGTCGAAGCCGAGTCGGCACGTGCGCTGGGCCTGGACGAGTCAATGTCGGTCGATAGCGCAGGCCCGGTCGTCGCACGCGCGGTCGGCACCCTATGGGTCGTCGCGATCGGTGCGGAGCGCTTCGACAGGGCTACCGGCCTGCGCCCGCTGCCGTTCGCGACCAACGACGCCGCCGAGCTGGCGAAGGCATTCGCGGCACAGAAGGGCAAGGTGTTCGCTGACACCCGCATCACACTGTTGACCGACAAGGCGACGTCCCTCGCGCTCAAGCCGACGCGCACCAACATCCTCGGGCAGCTGCGTCTGCTCGAGCAGATGCAGCCGGACGACACGGTCGTCGTCTTCCTCGCGTCGCATGGCATCACCGACGTTGCTGAGTACTACGTGATGACGCAGGACGCCACTGCGGCCGATGTGGGCAAACTGGTCGCCGCGCAGGCCTCGAAGACGCGGCTCGCCGAGGGCACGGTGCCTTCGCTGCTTTCGGGCACGGAACTGCTCGCAGCACTGCGACGTCTGCCCGGGCGGCGCGTGTTGATGCTGGACACCTGCCGCGCGGGCGCACTCGGCAGAAGCGACCCGTATTCCCTGATAAAGCGCAGTGCGTCCGCCCAGCTCGCGCTGGTGTCGGCCTCGCGCGGTGACCAGTCTTCATACGATGCGCCGAGCCAGCCGCATGGGATCTTCACGTTCGCGATGATTCGCGCGCTCACAGACCCGGCGCTGGCGCCGCGTGGCCCGGTCACGCTGCGGGCAGCGTTCGACGCGACACTGCCTCAGGTCGACGCGATGCTGCGTCAGCTGCAAGACGGGGTGCGCGACCCGGTCCGTCGTGCGGCACTCCAACAGATGCCAGTAATGTCGGCGCCACGCGCGGTCGAAGTGTCGGTGTTCGGCCTGCGATGAGAGGCAGGGAGCCGACTGGCCGAAGAACCTATGAGCAGACGCTCGGAACTGCGCTACCTGGCACGCTCCCCGGTCTCCGTACTTGCTCGGGTCAAACGACCAGCGGCCATGCACATCGCAGACGCTGCCGCCGCGGGCGGCTTGTGTCGCCCGTGCGCTCATTTGGTAAGCTTTCTCCCCAGACGATCTTCGGCTCAAAACCCAGCCAACAGGGTCGCAGGGAGCGGGGAATGAGTTCACTCAAGGAAATCCGCGTCTTTCTTGCGTCGTCGCAAGAACTCAAAGCCGATCGCGAGTCCTTCGAGATCATGATCGGACGCCGCAACAAGGACTGGGCGCGCCAGGGTGTGCACCTGCGTCTGGAGATCTGGGAAGACTTCGTCGACGCAATGTCCCAGACCCGGCTACAGGACGAATACAACAGGGCCATCCAGGACTGCGACGTGTTCGTGATGCTCTTCCACACCAAGGTGGGCAAATACACCGAGGAAGAGTTCACCGCCGCGTTCAAGCAGTTCCAAGCCACGGGCAAGCCCTTCATCTACACCTACTTCAAGAATGCGCCGGTCGACCTGAAAGCCGTCAGGGCCACCGACCTGGTCAGCCTCGAAGCCTTCCAGGCCCGGCTGAAGGCGCTCGGCCACTTTCAAACCGAGTACGAGGACGACGAAGGCCTGCAACTGCACTTCTGGCAGCAACTCGACAAACTGGTGGCGAACCGCTTCATCCGATTTCCCGCCGAAAGCGACCTGGGCACGGATACGCGCTACGAGGCTACGGTCACCGGCAGCGGCGCCGCTGCTCAGGGTGAGGGTGCCACAGCACTGGGGGCCGGCGCGGTGCAATTGGGCGGTAGCAATGCGGGCACGATCAACACTGGAACGATGGCCACTTTCACCGTCACTCGCGGGCGCCGCTGATGAGCGAGCCGACGTCCACATCCAGCGCCACGGTGGACGGTAGCGGCGCGGCCGCGCAGGTCGGTGGCACGGCGCTGGGCCAAGGCGCCGTGAAGCTGGAGGGCGACAATGCCGGCATCATCAACACCGGCAGGGGAATCTTCAACCTCATTCTGGACGCCGGCAGCCTGGATGACCATGCTCTGGCCCGGCTCGTCGCCCAGCAGAGCGCCGCGTTGCGGCAAGACCAGGCCCCTGACCCACTGAAACTGCCGCTGCTTTGCGACCGCGACGAACAGCACGTCGTCGTGAAGACCGCGGTGACCTCGCTATTGAGTAGCGAGCAGCGTCGGCCACTGGTGCTGGCGCTCTTCGGTCGCAGCAACGAGGAGCACCATGCCTTCGTCGAACGGCTGGAGAGCTTCTCGATACCGCAACTGCTCAAGGGCACTACTTTGGTTTCAACCGATCGCTTCATTGCGATCTATGAACAGGTGCCTTTCGACAGCGACCAGGAGAGTTTCAACGACCGGCTTCGCAGTCAGATCGTGGACAGATTGCCGTTCACACCCAGCGTGCCCATTGCGGACGACGAGACCCTGCTGCGCGAGTTGAGGGCCGCCAAGCGCCCAACGCTGGTGGTGACGCTGAGCTGGCACATCACCGAACTGGGCAACCAAGCCGCGCAGGCCTTGCAGCGCCTGTTCAACTACTGGGCGCAGTTCCCGTCGGCGGGCTCAAAGATGCTCATCGCCTGCATCGTTAGCGTCAAGTACGACTGCAGCCCGGCCGCCGCCCGCAGCGGCTGGAGGAAGTGGTTCGGCGGTGGCGCAGTTCCGGAGGCTGACGGCAAGGCCGCCGCGCTGAAGGCCGTCGTCGATCAGTCGGCGGCCGATTTCGCGCGCGACTCGCGCGTCATCTGGCGCTCCCCGCCCGAGTTGCCCCTCGTGAAGATCGGTGACCTGCTGCGCTGGCGAGATGCCGCGCTCGGCATGGGCGCCGGCCATATCGCGATCCAGGAACTCACCCAGGACCTCACCCACGAGCCCCGTCCCATGGAATGGGTGCTCCACGGGCCAAACGGGCTCCTGACCACAACCAAGCCCCGCCTTCCGTAGGAGCCCCAAGATGCCCTTTCCCTACATCGACGGCAAGCGCGGCGCCGAACCGCCCAAGGAGCCCGTCGCGCTGCCTACCGCCCAGCGGGCCGCGCAGGCGGCCCCAGCCGGCTACCTGGCCGACGAGCGGCTGGTGGATGCCATCAACGTGGCTCTGCTGCTGAGCCAGCCACTGCTGCTGACCGGCGAGCCCGGCACCGGCAAGACGCAACTCGCGCACTGGCTGGCTTGGAAGCTCGGCTACGGCAAGCCGCTGGTGTTCAACACCAAGTCCGGCAGCACCGCGCGCGACTTGTTCTACACCTTCGACACGATGCGACGCTTTCACGTCGCGCAGACCAACGACAAGCTGGGCAGCACCGACAACGTCGACTACCTCAGCTACAACGCGCTGGGTTTGGCCATCCTCAACTCGCGCATGCGCAAGGACGTAGAAGCGGTGCTGCCCCGGGGCTTCGAGCACAACGGCCCCCGACGCGCTGTCGTGCTCATCGACGAGATCGACAAGGCCCCGCGCGACTTCCCCAACGACCTGCTGCACGAAATCGACGCCATGGCCTTCCGCGTGGCCGAGGTGCGCAACATCGAGGTCACGGCCGGCGACGACAAGCGCCCCGTGCTCGTGCTCACCAGCAACTCCGAGCGCAACCTGCCCGACGCTTTCCTGCGCCGCTGCGTGTTCTACAACATCCCCTTTCCCACCACCACGCGGCTCGTGGACATCGTGCACGCTCGCCTGCCCACCTTCAAGGACGGCGCCCGCGCGCTGCTGGACGATGCGCTCAAGTTCTTCATCGAGCAGCGCGACGCCGGCATGCGCAAACCCCCCTCCACCGCCGAGCTGCTCAACTGGTTGCAAGCCATGGTGAGCCACGGCGCCAATCCCGCCGCGCCGCTCAAGGACTCGGCGGACGCCGTGCGCCGCAGCCTCTCTACGCTGGCCAAGACGCAGGACGACGCCGCCGAGCTGGCGGCCCGGCTCGACGCCCACATCACCGCCCGACAACCCGGCTGAAGCCGCCTCGCCATGCTCGCGCTGGAGGATCTGGTTGACCTCGGCGATGCGCTGCGCCGCGCGGGTGCCCGCGTGTCTACCCAGCAACTGCTGGCCACCCAGAGCCTGTTGCTGCGCCTGGCTGCCGAGGGCGCCCTGCCCGCCACACGCTCCGCGTTGGCGAGCTGGATCGCTCCCGTGCTGTGCATCAGCGCGGCCGAGCAAGATGCCTTCGACGCCCGGTACCGCAACTGGCTGCACCAGCGCTTTGGCGATGCCGCACCGTCACCCACGACGCCACCGCCTTCCCCGCCGCCGCTGAAGCTCCATCCCTGGCCCCATGTGCCCGTGCTTCTGGTGGCCGCCCTGATCGGGGCCATCGCTACATGGCTGGTGGTCTCCAACCTGCTCGACACACCGCAGCGCCAGACCCCAACCACGACCAATACGCCTGCCGCCGACGCACCTGCACCGCCCAGCGCCGCCTCCTCCACGGCCGTCGGCTTGCAATTCGTCAACCGCTTCGACTTCGCCGCCGACGCCCCGCCCCCCACGCTGCGCGAGCGCATCAACGGCCGTAACCTGGGCCTCTTCTTCGTGCCGCTGGCGCTCTACGCGACTTGGCTGCTGCGCTGGTTGCTGCGCCGCCCCGTACTGCGCCGCATGTCCAGCCGCACGCCGTCACAACTCAGCGAAGTGCACGTGCCCGGCGCAGTGCGCGCGCTGCTGCCGAGCCTGCCGCTGCGCCGCCTTGCGCAAGAGCTGCGACGGCGGCGCAACGTCGCCTCCAGCGAGCTGCAGATGGAGCCCTCCGTGCGTGCCACCCTCGCGCGCGGCGGCGTCTTCACCCCCGTGCGCGGCTCGCGTGTGGAGCCCGACTACCTCGTCCTCATCGACCGCTCCGGCCTGTCCGACCACCAGGCCCGCCTCGCCACCGAAATCGCCGAGGAGCTCGGTCGCAGCGATGTGCTCATCGATCGCTACGAGTTCAACCGCGATGCCCGCGTCGTGCTCTCACGCGGCGCCGGTGCAACGCAGAGCGTGGAACTCGCCGAGCTGCATGAGCGCCACCCGGAGCACCGCGTGCTCATCTTTGGCGACGGCAGCGGCTGCTTCGACTCCGCCACCGGCGCGCCCACCGCCTGGACCCTGACGCTGGCGTCGTGGCCGCTGCCCGTGTTGCTAACCCCCCTGCCTCCCGAGCGCTGGGGCCGGTGCGAATGGCGGCTGCAGCGCCTGGGTATCCAGGTGCTGCCGCTGGACGCCCAAGGCCTGCGCAGTCTCATGGGCGTCATGGCGATGATGCAGTTCAGCCCATTCGGTGCCGAGCCCCCCGCCGGCACCGCCCCGCGTGCCTACGAACGCTCCCCTCGCCGCTGGCTGGAGCGCCACACACCCGACAGCGACAACATCGACCGCGTTGTCAAAGACCTGCACGCCGAGCTGGGCCCCTTGGGCGTGGCCTGGCTGGCCGCCTGCGCCGCCTACCCGCAAGTGCATTGGGGCATCACATTGCGCCTGGGCAAGGCGCTTGTGCCCAATGCCCGGCAGTTCGAACAGCTGCTGCCCCGTATAGCCCGCCTCGTGTGGTTCCGTGAGGCCTACCTGCCCGACTGGCTGCGCGAGCGCCTGCTGGAAGAACTCAGCCCCGCCGAAGAAGCCCTGGCTCGCACGACGCTGCGCGCCATGCTCGAGATCATCGCCCGTGGCGGCACCGACGTGCCCCTGGTCATCGCTCAGGGCGAACCCACCACCGCCAAAACCTGGCTGCACCGCCTGCGCCGCTGGTGGCAGGCTCGCGGCGACGCCAAGCGCGCGCAGGAACTGCTGCGCGCAGCAGAGCGCGACAGCCCGCTGCGCGACCACGTTTTCCTGCGGTTCCTGAGCGGCGAGAACCGCCGCAGGATCGACCTGCGGGCGCCGCGCACGCTGCTGGCGGCCCTGAGCCGCGTGCCCGCGGTCGGACCGCTGCTTCTGGCCAGTCTCGCCGCAATCACCAGCGCCGGGCTGGCGATGGGCTGGCCGCCAGTGCATCTCGGCGAGGCAAGCGTGTTCCTGACGGACATGCGCTTCACGCGCGATTCGCGAGACTTGATCTTCGGCACGCAGGTAGCGCTGCAGGCAAGCGGCCGCAGCCCGCAAGCGCCGGTACGCTCCATCGGCTTGGATGTCTCGACCTCAGAGGAGGGCTGGCGCCCGGGTCATGAGGATGGCATGCGCGGCAACTGGCGAGTGGTGTCGCCGGGCGGCGACGTGATCGTTTTCGAATGCAACGGAGGTCTGTGCGCGGCGTCCCCGACCATGCAGGTTCTGGGCGCGCAGGAAGAGCTGCAGAGCCAGCCGCCGCGGCCGCTGCAGGGCGACGGTCGACCGCAGAGCCCGGCGCGAGCCTCGTTCAGCCGCGATGGCTCTCGCTTCGCGATGCTCGATGAGCGGATGGCGAGGGTTTGGAGCACTGTGGATGGCCGCCTGCTAAAGGCTGCGTACACGGTCGGCACACCGTTCGCGATAGATCTCGATGCCGACGGCCGGCAGCTCGCCACCATCACGGCGCCCGACAGTATCCCGTTTGTGTGGGCCGTGGGAGACGATAGCTCGCCGGGGCTGCAGATCCCGAGCGGACCCCCTGCCCGCATCGTCCGTTTCACGCCCGATGGCAAGCGGCTCGCCGTCGTCCGCGGCGGGTCGCTGGAGTTGTATGACAGCGTCACGGGCCAGCTGAATTTCGCCAACCAGGTCAGTGAACGCGCAACGTTTCTCCTGTTTTCCCCTGACAGCGGCCTCTACGTGGCCTGGGGCGGCGGCGCTCGGCCCGTGGTGGGGCTCACGAGTAATGTGCCGAGAAATTGGGGCTTGTTGAACTCTGGCGAGCAAGCCGATATCGCCTTTAGTCCCGATGGCCGCCGCATCGCGACCATTGACGCAACAGGCACGGTCAAAATCTGGGACGCAAGCACCGGCGAGGAGTTCGGCAGCCAGCCTCATGCCAAGGTGCCGTGCTGCGAGCGGCCCCACTTGAGCTTCTCCCCGGATGGCCTCTGGCTCGCCAGCGCCGTCGGCACCGAACTCACGATTTGGCGCACCAACCGACCGTCCGTGCCACCGCCTGCCGCAACAGCCGTTCCAGCCGGCCCACCCGCCCCCATCTCCGCTCCTGGCAACATCGCCTGGCTGGTCCTTGCCACCCTGCTCACAGCCCTTATGGTGCCCGCGCTGGCCTTATTCAGCCGGGGCCTGACCAACCGCAACGCGGCCGGCGCTGCAGTGCCGCAGCTGGCCGTGACAGCCGTCATCACAGGCCTGCTGTGGCTGGCCTTCGGCTACAGCGTGGCATACACCGCCGGCAACGGCTTCATCGGCGGGCTCGACCGCGCCTTCTTCAGCGGCCTCCTGGGCACCGTTAGCGGGCACATGCCCACCATGGCCACGTTCAGCAAAGGCGTGGTCATCCCTGAGCTGTTGTTCGCTCTGTTCGAGGGCGCCGTGGCCGCGTTCGCGGCCTGCCTAGTCGTCGCCGGCCTGGTGGGACTCGTGCGCTGGCGGTCCCTGCTGGCCTTCGCAATGGTGTGGCTGGTGCTGGCCTATCTGCCCATCCTGCACATGGTCTGGTATTGGGAGGGCCCCGATGCCTACACGAGCAATGCCGTGGTGGACCCACTCAATGCCAAGGCCGGCATCGCCTGGCGCTGGGGCGTGCTGGACTTTGCCGGCGGCTCAGTGGTGGTGATCAACGCTGCCGTCGCGGGCCTGGTGGGGCTGCTCTACCGCCGCGGCGCGAAGCTCGAGGAATCTGTCGCGCACGCGTCGCCCGCGCTCATGGTGCTGGCCGTGGCGCTGCTGTGGATAGGCGCCGTGGGGTGGGTGGCCGGCTCGGGACTGGAGGCAAACGGCATCGCCGCACTGGCAACTGCCTGCGTGCTGTGGACGCCCGCCACCGCGCTAATTGCCCGACCCGTCGTGGAGACGTTCGCGCGCGGTCATACCAGCACTGCAGGGGTGGCCTGGGGCGGCCTCGCCGGACTTGCGGCCAGCGCCTCGGCGGCCGGCAACGTGGGTGTCGTTGGGGCGGTGGTCATCGGCCTGTTGGCCGGCACGCTGCCCATTCCAATCACGGTGCTGGTCAAGGGCCGGTTCGGCGCCGACAAGGCGCTGGACTACTTCGTCGCGCTCGGCGGCGGCGCCCTCGTCGGCCTGCTCGCGACGGGCTTCTTCAACAACCAAGCCGCCGGCGGTCCGGGCGTGATTAGCGACTGGGTCGCCATGGCCACCGGGTCCGTTGACTTCGGCAGGCAGTTCTTGGTCCAGGGCAAGGGCGCACTATTGACGGTAGCCTGGTCCGCCGCCGTGTCGCTGCTGGCTTGCGCGGGCATCTCGCGCATCTGGGGCTGGCGGGCACAGCCGGTATTAGGTCCGCAAGGTGAGATGGGGCAGACCACCGATGACTTCGAATACTCGCAGCGCCCGGTCCTCGTAGGCATCGCCGTACTGTGCTTGACCCTATGCATCGGTATGGGCGCGATGGCGTCGCGCAGCTACCTAGCGCAAAGTCCTTACCTTTCCGGCACACCCGGTACACCCGGCGCCGCCTTGGCCGACGGCTCTGCTGCCGCATCGGCTGCTTCAGCGGCCTCCGCCACAACGCTGCCAAGCGGCGCTGCTGCCAAGGCGCCCGATGCGCCGACTGCCGCCGAATCCGCGGCTACTGCCCCCGCGGCTGCCGCAGCTCCGGCGCCTGCGCCCTTGCCGCACGACATCGGTTGGATGTTGTTCGCCACCGCGCTGCTGCTGGCGGCCGCGCCGGGTATTGCGCTGTTCTGCGCCGGCCTGCTGCGCCAGCCCAGCATGCCCGCCGCCGCCGCACGCGTGCTGGCCGTGTGCGCCCTCACGCTGGTGTTCTGGTTTGTCTACGGCTACAGCTTCGTCTACACCGAGGGCAACGCCTACATCGGCGGCCTGGACCGGCTGCTCCTCAAGGGGGTGTTCGACCCGCAGACCGTCACATTCGCCACGGCCGCCACGTTCCGGAAGGGGGTGGTGATCACCGAGCTGCTGTTCATCGCCTACGAGGGCCTCGCCGTCGTCTTCGCCACCAGCCTGATGGCAGCAGCTTTGGGCGAGCGCATGCACACCTCCGCGCTGCTCGCCTTCATCCTCGCGTGGCTCACGTTCGCCTATGCACCCATCGCCCACATGAGCCTATTCTGGTTGGGGCCTGACGCATACACCGCCAAAGAGGTTGTGGACGCCATGAACGCAAAAGCCGGCTGGATCTGGCAACTGGGCGCGCTGGACAACGCGGGTGGTTTCTCGCTAGCGGTCGCGGCCAGTGTCGCCGGCTTAGTGTGCGCGCTCATCTCTGCGCCGGCCCCGGGCGAACGCCGCATCACGCCGCCCTCCACGCTGGCCATGGCCGCGGGTGCTGCCCTACTGTGGTTAGCGGGCTATGGCCTGCACGGCGGCGCGGCGCTGGAGTGGGGCAGTTTCACGATGCTGGCCGCCGCCACCCACTTCATCCTGCCGGCAACGGCCGCTCTTGCCTGGGGCCTGGCCGAGCTGATGATCTCTGGGCGAATGACACTGAGGGGTCTGTCCATCGGCGCTGTTGCGGGCATGCTGACGACGACGACCGTGGCCGGCAATGTCGGCATGATCGGCGCTTTCGTCATTGGAGCCGCAGCGGGCCTGCTGGGCCACCTCACCCACGCCGGGTTCAGCCGTCGCCGATTGCAGGACGACGTGCGCTCCTTTTTTGCCGCCCTCCTCGCTGCGACGTCGGCAGGCGCGCTGCTGACCGGCGTGTTTAACAGTCAGCAGTTCGGCGGCCCAGGCGCCGTCGGCGACTGGGTGACGGCTGACCTCATCTCCATCGACCTCTACAGCATCACCGCCCAGATTTTCATCCAGGCAAAAGCCCTGATGGTTACCGTCGCCTGGTCCGCCACTGTCTCGTATGTCGCCTACAAGCTGATCGACCTGCTGCTCGGTGCGACCCGGCGCGCTGAGACCGGCAAGGTGCCGGTGTGAGTCCCTATTCGCTACCGGTTGCGATCGACGCAGGCTTACATCTCTGCGACGCGGAACCGAAGGTTGAGACGATTTTCTATGGGTGACCTTGTGAGTAAGCACTGCGGATAGCCCTGAAATCCGCATAAATACTGGAGCCCTCGGAGCCAGCGATGCACCGAACTGATTTGTCGGGCAGATGCCGTTCACCTGCCCAAGCCGTACCAGAGCTCCAACGCTTCCCTACGGCGCTGCGACAGGAAATCGTTGAACCCGTTTTCGCCCAGTTCTCGCTTCAGGCATTCGTGCGCCTTGGCGAACTCCTCTACCTCGACTGCCCACCACGCGGGCACATTCCCCATGTCGGTCTCGGTCACGACGGTCAGTCCTGGGCCAGATGAATGCGCGGCGAGGACACCCTGTTCAGGTGGTATCCGAGACCGGAAGTGGATTATGGGAACGAGGCGGCAATTCAGCCGGAAGTTCAAGCTTGAGGCCGCGAGGCTGTGTGCACGAAAACTTTCTGCGCAAGTGGATACGCGAACAGCTTCATTACCACCCCGACTAACCACAACGCGAAGAGAACTCGCCGCCCCGGAACTCTCTCCTCATCCGGACAGCAGGGAAGGAGGGTTGAACCTCGTGCCCTTCGCCGCAATGTTCGGACTGCAGTAACCTGAACAGTAACTGGATCGTCTCGACAGACTACAACTCAGGCTTCATGCGGCTGGCAGAGTCGAATTCGATCCTCCTCCGGCGCTCGCAACGGTGACCCTGACTGCAGATGCCCTTTGGCTACGCGAGACTGGGCCTCGCCCAAGCTCATCGGGTGTGCCGCAGCACCGTCCAGGTCTCCAGGTGCAGCTCATCGACGATTAGGCCGCCGGAAAACGTGAACAGCCGCCTGCGGTTGAGTTCTACGCGCTCGCCAGCCGCCAGCTCAAGGCCAGCGATCCCTTCGGCGGGACATGTGAAGGTCAGCGTCGATTCGTCAATCAGACGCTCGCCAGCCGCCATGCGCCGCAGCACCACGTGGTCTGCCCCAGAGAAGCTCCTGGCGTCGGCTCGCAACTGTGCCAACGCCGCATCGCGGCCCTGGAGTAGCAATCCGCGCGCCGGCGCACGCCAGCACACTGCGGCGTCGTAGAGCGCAGCGGCGGTCCGTGGCCAGTCCGCAGTTTGACCCAGCCAATCTAAGGCCAGCAAAGCGGGATCAATTGCAGCGTCATCCTTCATCGACAGTGCAGTGTCGCCAACACGGCCCGCGGCCGTCATCGCCCAAAAGAGCCATGCACCCTGTCGATGCCGGCGCAACCCTCACTCGCCGCCACGCCTCCAGAGCGCTGCTGCTTGGCCGCGGTTGTCGCAGTTGAGTTTGTCGAGGATGTTGGCGATGTGGCGCTTGACGGTGTGCGCGCTCAGTGAGAGTTGGCGCGCGAGTACCTTGTTGGGCAGGCCCTGGGCCACCAGGTCGAGCACCTCGCGCTCGCGTTCGGTCAGCGCCAGCGCAGCCGGGCTCAGCGGTACCGGCTCCGGGAGGGCGTTGGTACTCGTAGCAGCCCCGCGCCAACCAGCCAGCGTGCGTTGCAGCTCGACCGCCTGCTTGGCCATAGGCGCTCCGGCTGGGCACAGGGCCAGCAAGCTGTCGACCAGAGGCGCCGGTTCCAGCAGCAGGCGGCCCGGTGTGCCATCGTGAACGATCTCAAGCAACACGGGCAGCATCGTGGCCCAAGCTCTCGCTGGATCGAGGCGACGTAGGTGGACGCCAGCCAGCGCCACCCGCGGGTCGGCATAGAAGGCGGGCGCCGGGTAGCGGGCATGATGCGCGACCGCCGACTCCAGCGCTTGCTGGGCGACATCCAGCGTGCCTGCCAGCAAAGCGGCCTGGCCGCGAACGCTGTCCACCAAGCCCAAGGTTAGCGGCCATTCGCAAGGGCGCAGCGGCCCTTCGAGCCGAGCCGCTTGGGCCGCCAACCCTGGGCCGTCCTGCGCCATCCACAGCGTGCGGGACAGCACACTGCGGTATGGGCGCTGCCACACTCGTCGCAGGCCGTCCGCGTCGCTGGACGCGAGGTCCGCCAGCAGGGCTTCGAGCATCTGGCGCGAGGCGTCGAACTCGCCGGTGGCCGCCAGCAACAGGCCCTGCAGGTGGGTGGCGTCCAGGAGCACGTAGCGCACCTTGCCGAAATGGTGCTGGATCTGCTCAGCACGCCGGAGTGCCTGCGTGGCGCCGGCGCGGCGCGCCTGCCACAGCGCCGCCCAGGCCCCTAGCACCACCGGCGTGGAATGCCAGGGCATGGCGGCCGGCTTGGGCACCGAGTCGCAAAGTTCGGCGAACTGCAGATAAGCCTCAGTCACGCCCGGCAGGCCGCCGAAATGGCAGTTGATGGTCGGAGCAACCTGCGGCGCGTATTGCGCCGGGTCTTGTGCGACGAGCGCATTCATGCAGGCCAGGTGCTGGGCGACCTGGCCGATTTCGCCGAGGGAGAAATCGCTCCAGGCGCGCTGCAGGTGGAATTGCGCCGCGTCGCTCGCGGGCAGATCGAGCTGCATGATGCGTTCTGTCAGCTCAGCGCGCTCTTGCAGATGCCCGAGCGCGCCAAGGGTGGCAGCCAGCAGTAGCTGCGCTCGCAACATGCCGGGCATGTCCCCCAATTGCGCCAGGCCTTGGGCGGCCGGTGCCGCGTGCAGCCGCACCTGTTCCCAGTCCCACCTCGACCAAGCGCATTCCGTGCGTAGCAAGGCCAGCCGCGGATCGGTAGTGACGACGTCGGCCGGCAGCCGCTCGATCCAGCGCTCCAATGCAGCGTAGGCGCCTTCATTGGCCAGCCGCAGTCCGTGGCGCGCGATCAGGTCGGTGGCTTCGGACCAGCGGCCGGCGTCCAGCCAATGTCCGATGGCGCGCTCGGGCAGTGTCTCGGCGGCCGCGGCGCGCTCATGCAACTGCCGCGCATGAGCCGCCGGCTTACGTGCCAGTTGCGCCAGCAGGAAGTCGCGAAACAGGTCATGGAAGCGCAGCACCGGCTGACTGTCGTCGACCACGCTCAGGAAGAGGTGGCGGCGCAGCAAGGCGTCCAGGGCATCGCGGCTGTCGCTGCGCTGCGTGACGGCCTGGCAGCGCGCCGGATCCAGTTCGGGCAGCACGGCGCAGTCGACTGCGAAATCGCACAAGTCCGGCGGCAGCTCGTCGAGCACTTCCTGAGCCAGGAAGTCGAACAAGGCTCGCGGCGGTGTCTCGCGTTGCAAGGCGGTTCTCAGGGTGCCGGTGCTGGAACTCAGCAGCAGGTTGACGCCGACCGCCCACCCGCCGGTGCGCGCCAGCGTGTCGCGCACGACATCCAGTGTCGGCGCGCTGCCCCAGCGATGCTGGGCCAGCGTCATGACGGTACCCTCGTCGAATCTCAGCGGGCTCGCGTCGATCTCTCCCAATTCGCCATGCGCGCGCAAACGCGCCAGCGGCAGAGCGGGCTCGGTGCGCGATCCCAGCACCAGCGCCACGTGCTCGGGCAGGCGCTCGATCAAGGAGTCGAGCATGCCGACGGCGTCCGCGTCGACGATGCGGTGCAGGTCGTCGAGCAGCCAGATGACCCGCTGGGCCGGGACGGTGCACAGCGCATTGACGATGCCGGCCAACAAGGCGCGCGCCTCGGGGCCGCGGCCAGTGACGTTGGCCACCAGTGCATGCGGGTCGATCTCCCAGGCCATGTCCAGCGGCAACACCGACTGCACGAGCGTGGCCAGCAGCCGGGCCGGGTTGTTGTCGTGGTCGTCCAGCGCGACCCAGACCACCTGTTCGCCCGGCACATCCGCGGCGGCGAGCTGAGCCATCAAGGTGGTCTTGCCCGAACCGGCCGGCGCGCAGATCAGGGTCACTGGGCGATTCAGCGCGAGCTGGCGAAGATGGGCCAACAGCGCATCGCGGCGTACGCAGTCGTGCCGCAGCCTCGGCACCCGGAACTTGGTCTGCGCCAATATCGGTATTTGCTGGGCAACTGGCTCGACTGTCACGGGACTTTCTAAGTGCCTGAGCGGAGCGCGGATTCTAGGTGGGCGCTGGGCCGGCGGTCCGGTGTGGGCTGCCCTCAGCCTCAGTTCATGGGCCGCATCGAATGGAAGCAGCGAGACGCGGAGCCATGCAGGACGCGTTGAGCGATGAAGCGATGAAGCGATGAAGCGCGCTAGTCTGGCGCTGGAATCCGAGTGCTCGAAAGTCGCCCGACTGTGGCCTCGAGGCGGAAATGCACCCGTTTCGTCGAGTCGGGGTGAGCGTTTCCCATCCCCGGGGCCTCGACGGGGCCGCGCCAGTAGTAGGTAAGCGAGCGGGGGTGCTCAGGACTCGGTCAGCGGGATGCTGCCCGGAGGCGCGTCAGCACCAGCCAAGCAAACAGCCCCACGCTGACACCGACCGCGACCGAGGCCAGGCCGATCACCGGCTCCACCTCCGCATAGCCTTTGAGGCGCAGTGCCAGCGCGCCCAGCATCACAGGCACGCCGATGTTGTGCAGCCAGAACTGCGCAGTGGCCAGCGGACCTTTGGTAATCGCGGGATGGGCCATGCTGATGAGCGCAAACAGTGTCATCGTGACCCAGCCGAGGAGGTTCAGGTGCGCATGCACCGGGGTGAGCGTGTGGTCGTGGGACCCGCCCATCATGATGCCCAGCGTCACGGCTACGGCGAAATAAACGACGGCAATGCGGAACCATGCGCGGCTGCGAGCGTTATCGGTCATCTGTGTCTTTCTGAGGTTATTGGTCTGATCTCACGGTCGCAGCGGCATCCAGGTCAGGTTGGAAATCGAGCGCTCTGAGCCGCGGGCCGTGGCCAAGCGAAGTCAATGGATCATCGAGCGCCGGGTAGCTCCGCCGTGCTTGCATGACTCGCGTTCCGATACCGCGTCGACGCAACGGGCCGGCGGCTCGCGGCGGCGCTGCCAAGCGGCAGCGCCGCGCCCGCGAACAAAGGAAAGAGGTGATTCATGGGAAGTTACCTGAGGGGTTGTTGTTGACCGGACGGAGTGTTTCGCGGCCGTCGGCGGACGGCATCGCCCGAAGGAGCCATGACATCCGGGGCCGGCGGGCCACGGGCCCCCTTGGACTGCTGGACGGGAGTCCCAGCCCGGCGAGCCGGCATTCGCGGATTTGACGCCGCCCATCTTGGAAGTCATGAAGCCCAACCGCGAGTCGTCCGGATCCACAACAACTGCATCGGCTCAACGCCCTGGTTGACCACGCGGTAGTCGGTCTGCGGCGGGAGCAGCAATGTGCATGGCGCGGCAAAACGCTGCGGGGCGCCAGCCAGAAGCAGCTTGCCGCGGCCGGCCAGCACGACGAGGACCTGGAGATCCTGGCAGCCGAGGTCGTCGGCACGCCCCTCGCTGCTGCCTTGCGGCGCCAGGATCAGCAGCCAGCAGTCAAAGGCTTGGACGCCCAGGCTTGGCCCGGCCACATGCACGCGCTGCACGTCAGGTTCGTCGCTGGGCTGTGGCAAGTCGTGCTGAATGATGTGCATGGCGCCATCGTCTGCGCTGGCAGCCCCAGCTGCATCCGCCAAAAGAACCATCGCCATGGCAGATTCGGGCCATCTACCCGTGCCAAGGACCGAAAAGGGTGACTCAAGAATTCGCTGATCAAGTCCTGACTTCGTAGAAGTTGAGATTCACGGCGGAAGGCGCGGGCCGGAGGAAGTAGGCATGGAGCGGATGACGCGGGCCGCCGCAGCTGACACAGCTGCAGGCTTCGAGCACTACCGCAAGCCGACCCGCCGCGACGCCTTCCTGACCGAGATGCGTGCGCTCGTGCCGTGGACACAGCTGACGGCACTGTTCGAACCGCACTACCCCAAGCCAGGCAATGGCCGACCGCTGATCGGACTGCCAACCTCGCAACCGTGCCGCCTTTCTTATTGCAGGCACTTGATGAGCGAATCTTCAGTTATTCAAATCCCGCCAGGCGGCAGCGGCCTGGCCGCGCGAACTGACGGCCAGCTTATCGAGGATGTTGGCGACGTGGCGCTTCACGGTGAACGGGCTCAGGTCCAGCGCACGTGCGATCAGCTTGTTGCTTTCGCCGGCCGCAATGCGAGACAGCACTTCCAGTTCCCGCTCGGTCAATCCGTAATCGGCGCCGGCTGAAATGGCCGCGGCGTTGGCGGCGGGGGCCAGGGACGGCCTGGCGACGGACTTGGCGCGCTCAGGCGCACGGGCACGCAGCAGCGTGTCGGCCAGTCTCCGCACCAAACCCAACTGCGCCGGCGTCATCCGACTGCCCCAGCGCTGGTCCAGCACCCGTTTCAGAACTTCGGCGCCAGCGAGTATTGCGGCGCCCACGTCACGACCGGCCAGGCCATCGTCGAGCCACGGTCGCAGTATCTCGGCGGCCTCGTCCAATGCGCCAGAGCGAGCCAGCACGTCGGCAAGCATCCAGAGGCTCTGGCCGCCGATGAAGAAATTGCTGCGCTCGGGCGCCAGTGCCACGGTGCGCAGTAGCCGCGCAGCCTCGGCATACTCGCCGCGCGAGGCGGCCAGCATGCCGGCACAGACTTGGCGATCGAGCTCGGCCAGCGGCCATTCCATTGAGTTTTTGACCGCGCGAAGTTCGGCCTCCCAGCGCGGCAGCTGATCGAGCTCGCCCAGCAGCCAGGCGATGCGAGCGCCGGTAAAGACCAATTCGTAGTTGTGCGTCAACCGGTTGCTTGGCGGCGCGGCCTGCATGTCGGACATCAAGGCTGCGTGGGCCGACCAGGCCGCCTCGCTGCGCCCGTGCACCGCCTCAATCATGGCCCGTGACATCAGCGTTTCGGTCAGCACGCTACGCTGGCTACCGATCCAGCGCGTGTCCTCGTCGGCCTTCTGCGACCACTCATAGGCAGCCTGCAATTCGCCACGTCCGATGGCCAGCCAGGCCTTTGAGTTGAAGACCCCGGCCCGCAGCTGGCAGGGCACGTCCCGAACCAGCCGCATGGCGCCCTCGTCAAAACGCTCCAGCAGTGGCCTCATGCCCGGCACGCCAGTCAGGATGCTGTGGAAGAAGACCTGGCTCCACAGCGCCACGTCCGGCTTCTCCTCCAGCACCTGCAGCATGGTCTCGAAATAGCGGGGCGCGTTCTCTGCGCGCCCGTTGCCGAACTCGGCCCAGGCCTGGGAGAAGGCGGTGAGCGCCCTCACCTGCGCATCCAGCCCTGCCACGGGCAGGGCGGCCAGGTGAGCAGCGCTCTGAGCGACCTGCCCGGTACTTTCCATCGCCAAGCCCACCATCACGTTGGCCCAGACGGCACGGTCCGGCTGACCCAGTCGCTCGAATTCGCGCGCCGCGGCGACGCTGGAGTCGCGCATGGTCTCGAACTCGAACTTCATGAAGGCGACCAGGGCACGCAGCAGCAGCATCTCCGGCCGCGACGCCATCTGCGCCTGCGGGAACAGTGCGAGCAGGTGACTCAGGCTGCTGATGCCGCCAAAGCCCACCAGCGAAGCGCCCTGCTCCTCCATGCGGCGGGCCGCCTCATTCCAGTCGCCCGCTCGGGCCAGCCAGCCCACGGCGCGGACCAGGTCGGGCTCGTCCTCAGCGGCACGGCGCAGCAGCACGGGCAGTTCGTCCGGATAGCGACGTTCGAACTCGTCGTCGAGAAAGTCGCGCACCAGGTCGTGCAGCCGCAGCGTCAATTCGGCATCGTCCAGCGCACTGACGAACAGGCCACGGCGCTCCAGTTCGCCCAGCAACCGCGAGGCGCTGGCGAGTGGCAATTGCAACAGCCGCGCGCAACGGGCCGCGGTCAGCTCCGGCAGCACCGAGCTGCGCAGCAAGAAGTCGCGCAGCTCGCCCGGCATCTGCGACAGCACCTCGCTGGCCAGGTAGTCGAACAGGTGGCGACGCGCCTGCAATTGCGCAGTCGCCCTGCCCTGCAGTGGCGCGGCAAGCGTGGCCAGGCTCAGCCGCAGCCCCACCGCCCAGCCGTCGGTGCGCTGCAGCAGCTCGGCGGCGCGATCACGTCCGGCCGCATAGCCAGCCTGGGCCATCAAGGCCTCGACCTCCTGCTCGTCAAAACGCAGGTCGACCTGGCGGAACTCGGCCAGTTCGTCACTGGCGCGCAGCCGGGCGAGCGACAGGTCTGGTTCCGAACGCGAGGCCAGCACCAGGCCCCAGGGCGGCTGAAGCCGCTCGACCAGAGCTTCCAGCAGCATGAGCACCTGCGGGTCGGCCAGGCGGTGCACGTCGTCGATGACAATCAGGCCGTGCGGCACCTCGGCGGCAGCCAGGACGTTGGCGATCTCGTCTGCTGCACGGCGCAGCCCACGCTCGGCCTGCACCAGCGTCGCCAGGGCCTGCGGGGCCACACGCCAGGGCAAACCGAAGGGCTCCAGCGCCGCGGTCAGGCAAGCCAGGAAGCGTTGCACGTCGTCGTCTTCGTCGGCCGAGACCCAGGCCAGCGCGCTGCCATCGGGAAGTTGTCGCAGTTGGCGGGTCAGCGCCGCGGTCTTGCCAAAGCCGGCCGGTGCCTGAAGCAGCGTCACACGTTGCTGCACGAGCGCACGGCCCAGCGCCGCCTCCAGCCGCGGGCGTTCTACCAGACCCGGGCGCAACCTGGGCGCCTGGATCTTGGCCCGGGCGAAGGCTGGCGATTCCAACGACATGCGCGATATTTTGCTTGCAGTGGCGGCTCCTGCAGTACGGGAAAACTGCAATGCAATGGTGCCTCGATCAGACGCCTGCAAACACGACCTTGCAGCGCAGTCCCCCCGGTAGCGCCGCGTCGGCGTTGGGCAGCATCAGGTGTACGCGGAAGGTACCGCTTGCGGCATCGATGACGCGGTCCACCATGGCCACCGTACTGGTGTAGCGGCCACCCTCCAGCGGTTTCTCGGGCCGCACCTCGGCCTTCATGCCTGCCTTGATGCGCGGGTACAAGGCCGCCGGCAGCAGTACGGAGACGCGCAGCGGATTGATCTGGGCGAGCTTCAGTATGGACTTGCGGCCCTCCCCTGCCTCGGCCATCTCGCCGGGCCACAAGCCCTGCTCAACGACAACGCCGTCGATGGGACTGCGCAACAGCTTCTGGGCGGCCAGGGTCTGGGCATGCTCAGCTTCCAGGCGCGCGATTTGGCGGTTCTCCTTGGCCAGTTGCACGTCCGCCTGGGCGATGCGCTGCTCGGCCTCGGCGTCCTCGCGCTCCTGAGCCGTGCCGTAGTGCTTATCGGCCAGTTCGGTGCGACGCTTGAGCTTGCGATCGGCGTGCTCCAGACGGCTCTCACCGGAGCGGATGGCGCCGTCCACGCCGGCGCGGTAGCGGGCCAAGTCGGCGGCGGAGCGCTCGACGCTGGCGTCCAGGCTGACGATGACGGCCCCCTTCTTCACCACGCCGCCCCGCACCGCGTTGACCTGCGAGATCAGCCCGCTGACCGGGCTGCGGATCTCCAGCAACTGGGAGGGCTCGATCATGCCGTCATAGGCGGTCTCGGCATGGGCGGTCGAGGCCAGCCCCTGGGCAGCCAGCCCCATGCCAGCCAGCAGCAGCAGCATCTTGTTCATCATGGGTCTTTCCTGGATCGGTTCAGTTCATTCCGGCGCGCCGGTGAAGGCGAGCTGACGGCGGCGGCGCCGGTCTTGCGCCAGCGTTTGGCGGCGTTGCAAAGCGTTTTCGCGTTCGGCTGTACTTTGCATGTGGCGGCGCAGCGCATCAATGGCCCAGACGGGCCAACGGCGGCCTGCCAAGGAGCCAGCGAGCCGCATCAGCCAGGCATTGCCGTAACGGCGCAGCAGCTCGTCGTCCAGCGCCACCATGGCGCGCACGCTGCCTGGATCTCCCTGGCGGGCGCAGCGGCCGTAGAGCTGGCGGTCTACGCGCGAGGACTCGTGCCATTCGGTCAGGATCACGTGCAAGCCACCTTGCGTATACGCCTCGGGCGATAGGCGGATGTCGGTACCGCGGCCAGCCATGTTGGTGGCCACCGTCACGGCCCCAGGCTGGCCGGCGGCGGCCACCAGGGCCGCCTCGTCGGCGTTCTGCAGCGCATTCAGCACCCGGTGACCGATGCCGGCGCGGGCCAGCGCCTCGCTGACCACCAACGAACCGCGCACCGAGCGGGTACCGACCAGCACCGGCCGGCCGCAGGCGCGACAGTCCTGCACCTCGGTCACGAGGGCAGCGATCTTGCCCGCTTCGTCCGCGAACACCCGTGGCGCCCGGCCCAGCCGCCGCGACGGCGTGTTGGGCTCGATGCGCAGGCAGCCTATGCCCAGCACGGCGGCCATCTCGTCGGCCGTCTCGCGTATCGTTCCGCTGATGCCCGATAGGCGCAGGTAGCGTGAGAAAAAGCTCTGGTAGGTGATGCGGGCCAGCGTCACGTTGCCGCCACTGGGCGCGCAGCCTTCCTTGACCTCCACCAGCTGCTGCAAGCCCTGCTCCCAACTGCGGTCGGGCAGCATGCGGCCGCTGAATTCGTCGACGATGACGACCTTGCCCTCGTGGACGACGTAGTGCTGGTCACGACGGTACAGCAGCAGCGCCCGCAGCGCCTGCAATGCGAAATGCTCCAGCATCCAGGGTGTGCGCCAGACCTCGTCGTCCTCCGAATGCTCTTCGGCAAGCACTGCGAGCCACGCCCTGCCCTCTGGCAGCAGTTCGACGCGGCCCGGTAGCACAGCGTAATGCAGGTCCGCTTTGAGCTCATCTTGCGCCAGTGCCAGCAGCGCGGCATAGGGTGCGGCCTCGGCCTGGCCCTCACGCTTGGCCGACAGGATCAGCGGCGTGCGCGCCTCATCCACCAGCACCGAGTCGGCCTCGTCGACGATCGCGAAATGAAGGCCGCGCAGCCGCAGCGGCTCACCAGCGCCTTCGCCGTGCAGTTGACGGACGGCCAACTGTGCGCGGCTCGCGCTCCCACGGGCATTGACGCGGTCGCGCAGGTAATCGAACACCAGGTCCTTGTTGGTGCAATAGCAAATGTCCTGCATGTACTGCGGTGCGCGCTGGTCCTGCGCCACGCCGCCGTGCACGACGCCCACCGACAGGCCCAGCTGCGCAAACAGCGGTGCCATCGTCTCGGCGTCGCGCTCGGCCAGATAGTCATTGACAGTCACGACGTGGGCAGGCACGCCCGCCAGCGCGGCAAACGAGGCCCCGAGACCGGCGGTCAGCGTCTTGCCCTCTCCGGTGTCGAGCTCCACCAGCATGCCCTCGATCAGTCTCCAGCAGGCGAGCAGTTGTGGTCGGTGCGGGCGCAGGCCCAGCGCCCGGAACACCGCTTCGGACAGCAGGGCCAGCGCACGCGCGCCAGTCACCGGGTCCCGGCGCGCATAGGCGACGCGGCAGGCTTCGCGAGCCGCGCGGCGCAGGGCCGTGTCATCCAATGCCGCCTGGGCCGGCAAGGCCTGGGTCACGGCGGCCAACAGGCGTGCGTCCGCGCGCCGTCGCAGCAGAGGCAGGCGGCGCAGCTTCAGCAGCGCGGCGACGGCGAAGCGGTCCAGCGCATGCTCGGTGGGCTCGCGCTCCGGGAACAGGCTCAGTGCAGTGTTCATGTCTTGAAGAAACCGAGGAACTGCCGGCGGGCCAGCCGCCACAGGCGGGGGCCCAGCGGCTCGTCCGGGTGGACGAAGCGGACCGAGACGCGGCTGCCGACGAGGCGGTAGGGGAAGTCGGCCGGCAAATCGAGCTCGTATTCGAAGTGCGACAGCAATGCCTTGCGGCCTTGTTCATCGCGCGGATCCGTCGGTACCGCGCCACCGCCTTGGCGGCCCAGGGCTGCACTGGGCAGCTCGGTTCCGGCGGCTGGCACGGCCTGGACGACGTGTGCCGTCCAGACACGGTCGACGTCGAAGGGCAGCCGCACCTGCACTGCGGTGCTGAGCCGGCGGATGACATCGGCATCGGCCGGATCCACGATGACGCGCACGTGCGGGGGCGTGTCGTCGACGACGCTGCCGAAGGTCTGGCCCTCGCGCAGCCAGCGACCGGGCAGGTCGCTGCCCGCCTCAAGCCACAGTCGCCCGGCACTGCGGGCATGTACTTCCAGCCGCTTAACGTGCGCACGCTGGTGCTGGCTGGCGGCCTGTTCGTGCTCCAGCTCGGTGCGGAACTGACCTACGCGCGCAGGTTGGTCCGCCAGTGCAGCATCGAAGCGCGCCTGCGCCGCTGCCTCGCGGGCCAGTTGCACGGTCAGCTCGCGCTCCAATGCGGGGTCGCGCAATCGCGCAATCAGCGTACCAGCGTCGACGCGTTCACCTGGCTGCACCGCCAACGTCTCGACAAAGCCGCCTTGCCCTGCGCGCAGCTCGCCATCCGCGGGCAGCGACAGAACGCCCTCTCCCTGGCTGCGATAGGGCAGCGGCAGCAGCACAAGGCCCAGCAGCAGCACCACCACACCCGCCGCAACCGTCCGCTGCGGGCCGGCGCCTGCCTCGCGTTTCAGCACGATACGCTGGAGCCAACCCAACACCTTCCACAGCGGCAGACCCACGCCGGTCGCCAGGCTACACATGGCCAGGGCAGCGCCGATGGCGAAATATTGCGTCGCGACAAATGCAGCGATCGAGAAGCTGACGACCAGCCGGTAGGCGAAAGACAGCGGTGCATAAGCCAGGAACCAGCCAGCCTCGCCCGGCGCGTGGGCTGGAGACACCGCGTGTTCACGCCGCAGCACGAAATGCTCCACCAGGTAGCGCCAGTACTGGGCAGCACGCGGTGCGAGATTGGGTATCTCCAGCGCATCGCTGGCAACGTAGTAGCCGTCATAGCGCAACAGCGGATTGCCATTGAAGAGGAGCGTCGTGAGGCTGGCCAGCACGGCCACGTCATAGGCCAGGGCACGGGCGATGCCCGGCTCCAGCAGCAGCCAGAGATAGAACGCCAGCGCAGCGATCGCCAGCTCTACCAGCACGCCCGCCGCGCCGACCAGAATGCGCGCTTGCTTGTCGGGGAACGTCCAACTGCTGGAGGCCTCTACATAGGGCACCGGCAGGAAGAGCAGCAACATGACGCCCGCATCGTGTACTTCGCCGCCATGCAGCTTGCAAGCCACCGCATGTCCCAGCTCGTGCAGCACCTTCACCAGCGGGAACAGCAGTGCCAGCAACAGCAGGTTGTCGAAGGCCAGCAACTGCTCGCCGAAGTTCTGCGTTATCTCACGCCAATGCAGCCCTGCCAGAGCCAGCGCAGGCAATACCCAGGCCAGCCAGGCGAGCATGCCGCCACGGCCCAGGACGGGGCGCAGCTTTTCCACCAGAGGCCTCAGCCACCGATCGGGGTCAAGCAACGGAAAGCGCAGCGCCATCGGATTGAGCCAGCGCTGACGCCACTGGCGGCGCGACTGCTGGCGGTCGCGCTCATGCTGCTCGGCCAGGTCGGGCACGGTGCCGGGGTCCAGCAGGTCCAGCGCGTGGAGCTGGCTCATCAAAGCGAGCAAATCGTCCTGGCTGGGCAGGCGTTCGCCTGCTTGCGCCGACAGGCGCTGCCAGATGCGCTCGACGCTGGATTCGCCGTCGAACAGCCGCACGAGGCGCCAGGCGGCGGCGTCGATGCGGTGATAGCGGCCGTTGATGCGATCCTCGACGACGCACCAAAGACGGCCACGGGCACGCTGCGGATGCAGCACCAGGCCTTCGCGCAGCCGTGGCTTCAGCGACGCGACGCGGTACCAGTGGCCGCTGACGAGTTGGGCGCCGGGACCGGCGCTCTTGCTCAGAGTCCCAGAGACCATGCCGAATACCTCAGCGCGTCGACCGCGCGGTGCAGACCCACCCACAGCAGGCTGTGCTCGCCCGCCGCGACCTTGGCGACGCCTTCCATGCCTGGCTGGATACGCGGGCTGGGGTTCGCCAGCTCCGCCTCGACACGGAAGCTGTTGACGCCGTTCTCGGCCGTGGCCACCGGTGCGATGCGGCGCACCGTCAGCGCGAAGCGCTCGCCTGACAGGCCGGCCAGCACCAGGTCGGCCGGCTGGCCCAGCTTGAGCCGGGCAACGTCGCGCTCGTCTACCTTGAGCATGACGCGATAGCTGTCCAGCGGCGCCACCTCGAACATGGCCTTGCCGAGCTCCACCGGCGCGCCGAGTTGCTGGCTCCAGTCGCCGCGCACGACGATGCCGTCGAAGGGCGCTGTGATGGCCGTGCGCGCCAGGCGCTCGCGCACCAGCGCCAATTCGGCTTGGGCCTGGCTCACCTCGGCCTGGGCCAGACGCATGGCGACGGCGTCCGCGCGGGCCATGGCCTCGCGCAGCTTGCGGTCGGCCAGGTCCACCTGGGACGACCATTTGTTGTCCTCCAGCTTCAGCTCGCGGTCGTCCAGTCGGGCGAGCACGTCGCCGGCCTTGACGCTGTCGCCGGCCCGCGCCTTGGCCTCCTGGACAAAGCCGGCGAAAGGTGCCACGGCGGCGCGCTGCACACGCCCTTCCACCGTGGCTGCCGCGCCGATGCGGTAGGGCATCGGCAACAAGGCCGCGCTGGCCAAGGCCAGCAGAGCGGCGATCGCCGTGAGCTTGAGCCCGGCATGGCGCGGGCCGAGCAGCGCGTCGCGCGACTCGCGCAGGCTGGCGCGGGCATGATCGGCCAGGCTGCGGGTGGCGCCGCGCTGCAAGGCCAGGCACGGCGCGAGGGCCAGCGACAGCGTCTGCAGGAAATCGACCAGCGCCGTGTCGGGCACGACGTCCAGTTCGACCAGCAGTGCACCGGCCGGCTGCGCCTGATGCAGCAGCGGCAGCACCACGACCGCTGCCACTCCATTGGCGCGCTGGTAGTCGGCCACCGCGCCGGGTGCGATGAGAGGTGCCTCATCCAGGCTGCCCGGCGGCGGGAAGCACTGCGGCTGCTGCCGGTCGGTCGCTTCCTGCATGGCCTCGCGGGCCAGCACCAGCAGATGCGAGCGCGCGTCGAAGCCGGCCGAGCCGGAGACGGCTTGCAGCGCCAGCCGGCCCTCGCCGCCGTCGCTGCGGCCCAGCATGGCCGTGCGCGCCGGCAGGCCCTCGGCCAGGCGGTTCACAATCCAGCGCGCGGCCGCAGCCGGCTCGCGCTCGCTCAGCAAGCCCAGCAACAGGTCCTGCAGCAGGCCCGAGCGTTCGAGCTTGGTGCCACCTGCCAGTAACTGCCGCCGGTCGAACAGGCCCACCAGCCAACCCGCACCCCAGTGCAGCAGCCGCAAGGCGTCGCGCATGGCGGCATCGCCGCGCATCACGACGTGCAGCACCACGACGCCGTAGCTCTTGTTCGCGCCGAGCAGCGGATAGGCCCACTGCGCCATGCCGTCGCCGTCCGCCTGCGTCGCGCCGCGGCGTTCCACCAGCGCCTGCTGGGCCACGCCAGCCAGGAAGGACATGTCACGCTCCGGCTCGGGCCAAACGGCGGCGGGCGCGTAACGCTCCGCCCCGTCAGCTTGCTGGAGCAGCAGCAGGCCGCCCTGCGTGCCAGGGATCCATTGGCAGAGGATGCCGAGCCAGGCCTGGCAGAGCTGGTCGGAGCTGCGCGCGTTGACGAGCTGCGACCAGAAGTCGATAGCCGGCTCGGAGCGCACGGCGCCGATCACCCGGGCGGCCTGATGGGAGGCTGCAGCAGCGGCGCTCATGACATCCACCGACGCATCACGAACAGGCCGCAGCCGCCCAGCAAGGCCAGCATCCACACCTGGGGCTCGGGCACGGCGCTGACGACGACGTCCATCCTCGCACCGGCATCGAACTCATCGTCGAGGGTGGACAGCATCAGATTCACCGTCAGCGGCGTCAGGCCAGCGCCGCCGAGATCCGTCAGCGGCACGCTCAAAAGAGCCATCCCGGACACGCGTGGCAGCACTTGCACTGGGCCGATCACCCAGCTGACCGAGGCACCGCCGTCGTGGTTCGCGCGGATGAAATCACCCAGCGCGAACTGCGGCTCGGTGTCGCTGAAATTCAGCGTCACCAGGTCGACGTCGCCGGAGAGACGAGACACGTTGAAGCCGAGGTCCAGCTGCAGCGCGATGAAGTCCAGCGGCGTGCTGCCGAAGTCGATGTCGAACTCGGCGCTGGCCGACCCGCCGGGCGCGACCAGCAGGCTGGGCTGGTGCGGCGTGATGGTCAGCGCGCTGGCGCTGCAAACCAGCGTGAGGCCGACGATCAGCGCGGCAAGGGAACGGACGAGGGCGGATGTCATGATGGGAATCTCCAGGTTGCTTGTTGCGTAAGGGTTTAGTGTTTGTCCAGCTCGATCGCGGGGGTGAGCGTCGCCTGCGGCACGGTGATGGACCAGTCGTTGGCCTTCTTCTTCTGCCCGGCATCGCCGAGCCAGCTGTCCAGCCAGCCGGAGCCTGGCTCACCGATCGCGAAACCGCTGGGCTTGGCCGAAAGGTTGAACTGCGGGATGGCCGGGATTTCCTTCTGCGGCGTGCCGCCGATGTGCAGGTTCAGCTTGGCGGCGTCATTGGCCTGAATCAGGCCGTTGCCGCTGATGTCACCGAGCAGCAGCGGGTCCAGCAGCGGCCAGGCGGCGAAACCGCTGTCGGCGCGCGTGGCCACACGCTGGATGCGGCCACTGTCGTCGGTGCTGTAGCCGCGGTCGCCGGTTGCGTCGCCCAGGTAGGCAACGACGTGCAGGCCCGCGTCGGCCTTGACCGGCTTGGTACCACCGTCGATCTGCATGCCGGTGAAGCTCAACAAGTGCGCGGCGCCGTAGCTGGCCGTCGTCGGCACGGTCGCGATCAGGTTGCCAAGCACGATGCGGCCCGAGGCTAGCGGGCTGGAGGCGACGATGGTCACCTTCATCTGGCCGGGCGCGGACAGATCCAGCGTCACCGTGCTGCCGACCGGCAGGCTCCCCCCCTCCAGGCCGGACACGTTGAGCAGCGCCGGGTCGTAGCGCAGCGTGAACGAGACCTGCGTGGCGCCGGCCGCGTTGTCAAGCGTCAGCGGGAAGACCTGCGCCGCAGCCGGGTTGGCCAGCGCCTGGCCAGGCCCACGGGCGATCTCGCCGATGCCCAGCACCGCGGCGCTGCTGATCGCGACGCTGAAGCTCTTCACATAGTCCACCTCCAGCGGCTTGCCGGCCGTGCTGAGCAGGCTGTCGCCGCGTGCCGCCAGCGCGACCGTGTAGCTGCCCGCCGCCAGCACACCGCCGCTGCGCACGAAGGCGAAGCCGCGGCCGTCGGCGTCCAGCACCACGCTGCCCGTGATCGCCTGGCCGCCCGGGCCGGTGACCGTGAGGTCGGCAGCGCCATTGCCAGCGGTGTACAGGTTCAGGCGGCTGGCATCGACGGCGGTGTCGAAGCGCAGGCGGAAGCCCCAATCGGTGGCCTCGAAGCTGCTGACATGCGGCGCCGCCGCCGGCGGCACGACCGCGTAGTTGCTGACCCAGTCACCGCCCTGCAGCTTGTTGCCGGCTTCATCCAGCAAGCCGCCGGAAACCGTCAAGCGGCTGTTGCCATCGGCCAGCGTGCCGCCCACCAGTTGCAGCACCACCCTCCCCTCGCCGGCCACGTAGACCGGCTTGAGTGTGACGCGCACATCGTCGGCGGTGTCGAACAGGCCGTCGGCACCGGCGTTGACGAGGCGGTAGTTGCCGGCGCTGCGGGCCGAGACCGCATCGAGGGCCTCGCTGAAGCTGAGCTCGATGGCGGCGCTGCCCGGCACCAGGCCGGTGATGCCGGTCACGCGCGGTGCCGTCGTGTCGGCCGAACTGCCCTGGAACTCGCAGGCGCCGGCGTCGGCAAAGCCGCCGCTGCCGTTGGGAGTTGCCAGCTCGTCCCGGCGTACACGGCCTTCGATGTCCAGCACGGCGCCGTTGGCGGTCGACGCCATGTCGATGGCCGCCGAGCCGGCGCGCAGGCCGAAGTTGTCGTCGCTGCCGCCGCCGGTCGCCACGCCGCGCTCACCCAGCACGTTGTCGGCGCCGTCGACGTCCTGGAACAGCGGGTCGCCCGCCTTGCTGTGCGCGTCCAAGCCACCGGCCTGCCAGTCAGCCAGCGTCGTGCGCTGCACGCCGCCGACCAGGCCCACCTTGGCGCCCGGCGCCCAGAACAGGTTGTAGTCGGAGCTCTTCAGGCTGGCTGCACTGGCCACGGTGATGGCGTAGCCGGCGTTGACGACGACGATGTTGTCGAACAGCTGCACGTTGGTGGCCGACGCACCGATGCGCAGGCCGTCGCCGACCGGCTGGTAGATGGTGTTGCTGCGGATGGCGCCGGTCGTCGCGCTCTGCGTATCCGTTACCTCGATGCCGACGTTGCTGTTGGCATAGACCAGGTTGTTCTCGATCAGCGCATTGCGGTAGTCGAGCACGCCGGTGGCATTGCTGTAGATGCGGTTGCCGCTCACGGTGCCGCCGTCCACGTAGACGCCGGTAGTGTTGGCATAGACCTCGCTTCCGGACAGCCGCGCGCCGCTGTTGAGCGACACGCCCAGTTTGTTGCCCGAGACGAAGTTGCCGCTGGCCGAAACGTTGGCGCCGTTCAGATAGACGGCCGCCAGGCTGCCCAGGTGGCCGGTCACGGTGTTACCGGTGACCTGGGTGCGGCCGTCGGCGTAGATGCCGTAGTTGCTGTTGTCGTGCACGCGGTTGTTGCGCACGATGCTGGCATCGGCAGCGTTGGCGTCCGCACCGCTGACGCTGATGCCGCGGCCCGTGTTGTTCCAGATCTCGCCGTTCTCGACACGGTCGGCCGTGCCGGACATCTGCACGCCGTTGGCGTTGCTGAAGACCTGCGAACCTAGCAGCGCGACCTGATCATTGCTGGTGCCCACCGTCACGCCGTAGCCGGTCATGCCGTAGATGCGGCTGTCGCGGATGGTGATGCGGTCCGAGTCAACGCCGGCGTCCATGCGCACGCCGTTGATGGCGCCGGTCACGCTCAGGTTGGCCAGGGTCACGTCGTCCGCGCCCTGGAACTCGAACACGGCCATGCCGCTGGCGGTGTTGCCGCGGTTGAGCAGCGTCACGTGGCCGGCCTGCGCAGCGCCGCGGATCTCGACACCGGAATCCTCCGTGCCGATGACCACGTTGCTGGCCAGCGCATAGCTGCCGGTGTCGACGTAGACGACGTCGCCCGCGTTCAGGTCATAGGCCCGCAGCAGCGCCGCGAGGCTGGCCATGGGCTTGTCGGCGCTCTTGCCGGAGTTGGCGTTGTCGCCCATGGCCGTCGTGTACTCGTCGCCGGCGGTCGAGCCGTCGTTGACGTAGTAGACCTTACCGGCGTTGGCGATGAGGAAGGCCTCATCGCTCAGGTCGGAAATGCCCGCGTCGGTACTGACGCGCACCAGCGCCGTGTTGCCGGCCGCCGTCGCCTGCTGCGGCGTCCAGGCCAGTTGGCCGCGGCCTTGGGCGTCCAGCGCGCCGGTGCCCAGCGTGCCCCAGTGCAGGCCGCCGTCCAGCGAGTAGCTGACGCTGACCTGCGTGCCCTGGGCCAGACCGGTGGAACGCCAGCTGATGGTCACCGGCTGGCCGACGACCAGCTTCTCCAGTCCGTTCGGGCCGGTCAGCTGCAGGTAGGCGCTGGCGCTCGGCGTGGCCTCGGCCGTGTTGCCATAGGCGCCCAGGTCGATGCGGCCACCACCCTGTGCCGGCTCCTTGCCAAAGGCGCTCGCGGGGTTGCCACGGTCCATGGCGATGGAGTCGGCGCGCAGGCGCAGGTCACCCGCGGCTTCGTTCACATAGCCGGGCGTGCCGGTCAGGCTGCGCAGGTCCTGGCCGAGCTCGTAGGCCCAGTCCGCGCGGCTGGCCAGCGTCTTGCTCTCCCAGGAAGCCAGCTTGGCGTTAGCGCCGAGGGCGAATAGGTTGTAGTCGCTGCCGAAGCCGGCTTCAGAGGTCTCGTCGACCTTGATCGCGAAGCCGCTGCCTCGCACGTCCACGATGTTGTTGGCCAGCAGCACGCCTGTGCCGCTGCTCTGCACGACGATGCCGTCGGCATTGGTGATGATGGTGTTGCTCTCGACCGTCGTGCGTTGTCCTTGTGTCGTGCCGACATGGTCCAGCCTCACCGCCGCGCCGCCGTTGCCAACGATGCGGTTGTTGCGCACCTGCGCACCCGCGCTGTTTTGCCGCACCTCGGCACCGACGCCGGCATTGCGCTCGATCAGGTTGCCGCTGGCCACGCTGGTGCCGGACAGCGCCACGCCGATGCCGTTGCCGGTCACGTGGTTGTTCTCGGCACGGCCGCCGTTGCTGGCCAGGATGCCGGTCTTGCTGCCGCTGACCTCGTTGCCGCTGGCCACGGCGCCGTTGTAGACGCTGATGCCCTGCACGGTGTTGTCCCGTGCGACGTTGCCGCTGGCCACCACGTTGTACTGCGCGTAAAGGCCACCGTTGCTGCCCTTGTTGTCGTGCACCAGGTTGCGTTCGGCGCGCGTGACGTCGGCGGCACCAAGGTTGAACTGGTTGACGACGGACAAGCCTTCGCCGGCGTTGCCCCAGGCCTCGTTGTCCAGCACCTGGCCGCGCGCGCCGCGCAGCTCCAGTCCCATGGAGCCGTTGCCGGAGATCTTGTTGCCGGTGATCAATGCGTCGTCCGAATCGATGACGGCACCGCGGCCCAGGTTGCCGCGCAGCTCGCTGCCGCTCAGCGTGAACCGCTCGTTGCCGTTGCCGACGGAGATCGCGGTGGTTGTGCTGCCCGACAGGCCGTTGCCGTAGATGCGGCTGCCGGCGACCGTGATGCCGTCGGAGTGCACGCCGTCGGCGATCAGGATGCCGTACAGGCCGCCGGTGATGCCCAGGTTGGTGAGCGTCACGTTGTCGGCGCCGCGAAACTCGAACACCGCCATGTCGGTGCTGGTGTTGCCACGGTCCAGCACCGTGGCCGAGGTGCCGCGGATCTCAATGCCCGAATCCTCGGCGCCCAGCACGATGTTACCGGCGAGTTGGTAGTTGCCGCTGTCCACATAGACGATGTCGCCGGGTTGCAGCTGGTATGCGCGCAGCAGCGCGGCCAGGCTGGCCATGGGCTTGTCGGCGCTGGTGCCCGCGTTGGCGTTGTTGCCGGCGGCGCTGGCGTAGCTGTCGCCGGCGGTCGAGCCGTCGTTGACGTAGTAGGCCTTGCCAACGTTGGCGATCAGGAAGGCCTCGTCACTCTGGTCGACGACGCCATCCGCCGTCGAGATGCGCACCAGCGCGGAGTTGCCGCTGGCCGCCTGCGTGGGCGTCCAGCTGGCTTGCCCCGCGCCCTGGGCATTGATGCCTGCGGTGGCGACGGCTGTCCAGTGCTGGCCGCCATCAAGGGAAACCTCGACCGTGACCAGGGTGCCCTGGACCAGGCCGGCCGAGCGCCACGTGATGGTCGCTGCCTTGCCTACCACCAGCTTCTCCAGCCCGTTGGGGCCGGTCAGCTGCAGATAGGTGCTGGCGCTGGGCGTTGCGCCGGCCGTGTTGCCATAGGCGCCGATGTCGATGCGGCCGCCATTGGGCGCCGGCTCCTTGCTGAAGGCGCTGGCCGGGTCGCCGCGGTCCACGGCGGCCGAGTCGGCGCGCAGGTGCACGTCGCCGGCCGCCTCGTTCACATAGCCCGGCGTGCCCGTCAGGCCGTGGGTGTCCTGGCCCAGTTCGTAGGCCCAGTCGGCCCGCGTCGCCAGCGTCTTGCCTTCCCACGAGCCCAGCTTGGCGTTGGTGCCCAGGGCAAACAGGTTGTAGTCGCTCGCGAAGTCGTCCTGCGACGTCTTGTCCACGCTGATGGCGTAGCCGCTGCCGCGAACGTCAAGGATGTTGTTGGCGATGCGGACATCCTTGCTGGCGTTGCGCACGACGATGGCGTCGCCGCTCGTGATGATGGTGTTGTTCTCCACCGTGGGCCGCACGCCGTTGACCAGGGTGGTGCTGTCCAGCAGCACGCTGGCGCCGCCGTTGCCGACGATGCGGTTGTTGCGGATCTGCGTGCTGGCGCCGTTGACCGTCACCGCCACGCCGCCGGCCGTGTTGTTCTCGACCAGGTTGCCCAGCACCTGCCCGCCGCTGCCGCTGGCGGAAACGCCGGTGACGTTGTTGAACACATGGTTGCCCTGGGCGATGCCGGTGCCGCTGACGGCGATGCCGATGGCGTTCTCCTTCACCTCGTTGCCGGTGCCCAGCGCGCCGCCGGACAGGGACAGGCCGCTGCCGTTGATGCCGGTCTGGCCCTTCACGGTATTGCCGCTGACCTGCACGTTCCCGGCCGCACCGATGCCCCCCTTGCCGCTGCCGTTGCCCTGCACGGTGTTGCCGCTGACCTTGGCGAGGTCTGCCGCCGCGCTGGCGTTGTTGTTGTCGATGGCGATGCCGCCGCCGGCGTTGCCGGTCACGGTGTTGCCCAGCACCTGCTGGCGGGCACCGTGCAGTTCCATGCCCACGCCGCTGTTGTCCTTGACCACGTTGGCGCTGATGCGCGCATCCGCCGCGTTCACGTAGACGCCACGCAGGCCGGTGTTGTTGCTCACCTCGCTGCCGGTCATCGTGAAACCGGTGTTGCCGGTGCCCACGAAGATGGCATTGGTGCTGCCGCCATTGCCGTTGCCGTAGACGCGGCTGTCCACTATGGCGATGCCGTCGGAGTCGACGCCGTCGGCGATCATGACGCCGGTCAGTGCCCCCGTGATGGACAGGTTCTGCAGGGTCACGTCGTCGGCGCCCTGGAACTCGAACACCGCCGTGCCGCTGGCCTTGTTGCCGCGGTTCAGCACCGTGGCGTGGGTTTCAGCGCCCTGGATGGTGACGCCGGTGTCCTGGGCCACGACGAAGATGTTGGTGCCCAGCGTGTAGTTGCCGGTGTCCACCAGGATCACGTCGCCCGGGTTCAGATCATAGGCCAGCAGGACGGCCTGGATGGAGGCCTTGGGTTTGTCGGGCGTCAGGCCGTCGTTGGCGTCGTTGCCCACGGCCGAGGCGTACTCGTCGCCGGCCAGCGAGTTGTCGTTGACGTAGTAGGTGCGGATCCGGCCCAGCACCTCGAAACGCGCGTCCGAGGTGTCGGACACCGTCGGCGTGGAGACCGACACGACGCGGACTTCGTAGTCCTTGCCGGCCGGGAACAGTGCGGCATCCACGTTCCAAAGGTAGCTGCCGTCGTTGGCTTCGCCGCTGGCGATGCGGGTGAAGTCCGCCTGGCCGGCGCCGCGCACCTCGATGTTGACGGTGCCGGCAAAGCCGGTGGAGCGCCAGCGCAACTCGACCTGGCTGTTCTGCCCGATGCGCTCGCCGCCGTTGGGCGACAGCACGGTGATGAACTGCGCCGGGCTGCGGCCCGCCTGGGCCGTGTTGCCATAGGAACCGATGTTGACGTAGCCGCCGTTGGTGGCCGGCTCGTTGCCGAAGGCGTCGGTCGCACGGCCGCGGTCGATGGTCACCGCCTGTTCGGCGCTGGTCAGCGCCTGGGCGGCCACCATGACCGGCAGGCCGGCCTGGCCCACGACGGGCGCCAGGCCGCTGCCGCCGGCAAAGCCGCCATAGCTGCTGCGCTCGTGGAAGTCGTCGTCAGAGCCGTTCTGCTGGGCATTGACGTAGCCGAGCACGTCGTCGGCGCCGTCCATGTCGACGAAGCCGGCGTCGGCAACCAGGCTGTTGGCGTCGGTGAAGCTGCCGCCGCGCCAGTCGGCCAGCGTGCGGCGCTCCTGGCCCTGCCACAGGCCCACCTTGGCGGTACCGGCCAGGAACAGGTTGTAGTCGGACGTGAAGCCCGTCTGCGCGGTGGCCGACACCGAGATGGCATAGCCCTGGGTGCTGCCCAGGATGTTGTTGGCCAGGTGCAGGTTCTTGCCGGCCAGCACAGTCAGCGCGTTGCCGGCGAGCTGAACAACGGTGTTGTTGACGAACTCCAGGCCGTTGGCCGAGGCGATTTCGACGCCGCCCAGGCTGTTGGCGTAGACCAGGTTGTTGTGGATGTTGACGCTGGTCGCGCCGCCGCTCGGGTCGTCGATGCGCAGGCCGGTGGCGTTGGAGTAGACGGTATTGGCCGCCAACTCCGCGCGGTCGGTCTGCACGCCCACCTTGGCGTTCGCGTAGACACGATTGTTGGCGATGCGGCTGGTGCCGCCGGTGGCCTTGACGCCCGAGTCGTTGCCGAACACGACGTTGCTGGCGACGACGGCGTTGCTGGCCGAGATGCCCCAGGCGCCGTTGCCAGTGCTGCCGGACACCACGTTGCCGGCCACGATGGCGCCGCTGCCCGTGATGCCGGCGTCGCGATTGGCCCAGATGCGGTTGCCGTTGCCGGCCGCCAGGTCCGTGTCGCCCACCAGCGTCTGCACGCCGGCCACGCTGTTGCTGACGCTCAGGCCATAGCGGTTGTCGTGGCCGTTGTTGCGCTGGATGCGCGCAGCACCTGCCGCGCTGAAGCGCATGCCCCATTCGCCGTTGTCGTGGGCCTCGTTGTCCAGCGCCGCCGTGAAGGCCACGCTGACGTCGATGCCCTGCTTGGCGTTGTTCCAGACGCTGGCATGGCTCAGCGTGTCGAACTCGCCGCCGATGACGATGCCGCTGCCGCCGTTGCCGAAGGCACGCAGCCCGTCGTAGGTGGCGAACTTGCTGGCGCCAGCGATGACGATGCCGTCGCCGGCATGGCCAGAGGCCGTGATGTTGGCGGCCTGGAAGCCTTCAGAGTCGGCATGGACGTTGAGACCCTGCCTGGCGCCTTCCAGCGTCAGGTTGCGCACGGTGACGAAGTCGGCGTCGCTCAGCTCGATCAGGGCCTGCGTGCGGTTGCCGGTGATGGCCGGGAACAGACGGGCGATCTTGCTCAGGTCGGCCGGGCCAGTGATGGTGAAGCCTTCGTCCTGGCCCAGCTCGGCCAGCGCACCGGTGACGGACTGGTCGAGGGCGCCGGCGGTGCCGGTGATGGCGATGTTGTCGATCAGCGCGTAGTCGCCTGCCGCGACGTGCAGCGTGTCCTGGGCCTTGAGCTCATAGGCGCGCAACAGGTTGACCGGGTTGGCCTTGGGGGCATCCGCAGACTTGCCGGTGTTGCGGTTGCTGCCGGTCGTGGCGTCGACGTAGTACTGGGTGCCGTCCTGCGGCACGCTGAAGGTCTCCTGGGCGCGGTCGATGACCTCGGGCTGTTGCACCAGCGAGACCTGGATGCGCAAGCCTTCGGTACCGAAGGCGATGCCGCTGTCGTCGCCCGGGCGCCAGATGAACTCGCCCGTGTCCGCCGTGGAGGCCGTGATGGTTTTGAGCAGCTTGGGGCCGTCCGGCGTGTCCTGCAGCAGGTCGATGCGCACGGCGGAGTCGCCGCGGTTGTTGACCGTCTCCCAGCGGATGACCTGCGGCTCGTGGGCCTCCCAGTCGGTGTAGAGGTCCGGCCAGCGCAGCATGATCTTCGTGGCCGTGGCATCCGGCGCCTCGTGGCTGCCGGCGCCGTAGGCGCCCAGGTCGGGGATGTAGCCATCGGCAACGACGGCCACCATGGCGCCATCGATCTGCACGTCGTTGGCCGTTCCCGTGTTGCGGTCCGCGCTGATGACGATCTTCGCGAAACGCGTGCCGGCGGCGACGTCCACGCGGCCGCCCACCAGTTCCCAGCGGTCCGCTGCCTTGGTGGAGTCCACCTCGAGTTGGCCCAGCACCGTGGTGCCGTCGGCGGCCAGCAGTTGCACCATCACATGGCCGGCGTCGCGCTGGCTCTCCGCCAGCGTCTTGAGGCGGGCGCTGAAGACCAGATCCAGCGCACCACCGTCGAGCTGCGCGGCGCTGTAGCCGGCGGCGAGCAGGTCCACGCGTTGTGCTACGTCAACGCTCTTGGCGTTGCCGCCCTGCACGTAGTTGCTGCCCTCATAGCCACCGCTGGTCTTGACGGTGACGTCGCCGTTGGTGGCCCAGCCCGCTAGGCCCGCTTCGAAGCCGGCGTTGGCCAGCAAGTTGCGGTAGGCGGTGGACTGGCCCAGGTCCAGCCAGGCGTTGCTCGCATCCACGTCGGGGCTGCTGGCGCGCAAGCCGGCGACCACGTCGGTCAGGCGGAAGTTGCCGTTGGCTGCATCGACGAGGCGTGGGCGCGCCCAGTCGGGGTTGACCGACGTCGCGCCGATGGAGTGCAGGTCGTAGCGCGCCACGTCCATCTGCCAGTCCAGCACGTCGGCGAAGTCCTTGGTCCAGAAGACCAGCTTGCCGGCACCCGTCTTGTACAGGTTGTTGTAGTCGCTGAAGAAGCCCGCCTGCGAGTCGTTGGCGACATAGATGTCGTACCCGCCCTCGGACCACAGGATGTTGCCCTGGATCTCGACGTTGCGGCTGCCGTCGACGACGCGGATGTTGTCGCCCGTCTTCGCGTAGAAGGTGTTCTGGGCGATGCGTACGTCCGTCGTGCCGGTGATCTGCAGGCCGGCCTGCACGTTGCGGTCGAACACGTTGTGCTGGACCTTGAGGCCGCCCATGGCTGCCGTCACGTCGATGGCGACCTGGTTGGCCGTGAAGCGGCTGTACTGCACAGTGCCGGTGAAGGCCGCGACGCCGCGCCGGTTGTCACGGAGGTCCATGGCAAGGTCCAGCGACGTGCCGCCCAGCGTTCCCGAACCGGTCACGGCAACGGTGCTGCCGCTGATCTCCTGGCGCTGGGCGCTGGCGTTGACCAGCACCAGGCCGGTGGCGTTGCCGCTCAGCTGGTTGACGCCGGACCCGGCCATGAAGCCCAGGCCCTGGTCGCCCGCCACCGAGGCACGCACGCCCACGGTGTTGCTGGAGATCAGGTTGCTGGACAGCGCGGCAGCGGCGGCATAGCGCACGCCGGTGGCGGCACCGCTGATGCGGTTGCCGTCGATCAGGCCCGTGAAGGCTGCGGCGATGTCGAGGCCCGTGTTGCCGCCGGTGATAAAGTTGCCGCGGATGCGGCCCGAGGCGACAGCCGTCAGCTCGATGCCCGTCAGGGTCGCGTTGACCGTGTTGAAGCTCAATGTCAGGTTGCTGGCGGCGCCAACCTTGATGCCGGCGATCGTGTTGTGGTCCACCAGCGCACCGCTCACGCCGTTGCCGATCATGAGCTGGCCGGCGATGCGGTTGGCCGTGGCCTGCGCGCCGCTGCCGCTGCGCAGCTCCAGCGAAGCGATGGTGGACTCGGTGACCGTGGCGCGGTGGCCGTCGACGATGACCGCGCCGGCATGGATGCGCTGCAGCAGCACGTCGCTGGCGGCGATGGTTAGTTTGCCCAATGAGCCGGCGTCGCCATACAGCGCCACGCCGGCGTCGTCGGCCGCGATGTTCACGTCGCCATGGGCGCCGATCACGATGATGCCATCGCCGGCGCCCAGGTCGTTCGCGTCCAGGATGCTCTGCACCGTCACGCCGGCCGAGGCGTCGGCGACGAAGGTGCGGGTGATCTGCTGGCCCATGGTGCGGGCATAGGTCTCGGGCTGGCCGCTGGCTGCATCGAGCCAGGCCAGCAGCGTGCGGCCGCCGGCGTCGGTCGTCACGGCCACGTGAGTGCCGCGGCCGCCAGTCAGGCTGAGGCCGACACCGGACGCATCGCCCGGCACTTCCTCCACGAAGGCGCTGCCGTCAAAGCGCAGCGCGTAGAGGCGGCTGTCCAGCGCCACCCCACCAGGCGCGCTCAGCCACACCAGGCGCAGCGTAGAGCCGCCGGCGCTGAGCGTCGGGTTGGAGGGCAGTTCGTGTCCGCCGGGGACGCCGTAGCGACCAATCTCCAACGGCGTGCGGGCCGCGTCGTTGCCATAGGCCACGACGGCGATGGCCGCGCCCTGGTCGGCCTGGGCCTGCCAGGCCGCGTACAGCTTGCCTTGGAAGTAGGCTAGGCTGGGCTCGGCGGCTGCGCCGGTGGAGCCGGCCAGCACAGTCCAGCCGTTGCCGGCGAGTTCCTGCACGACCACGCGGTGCTCGCCATTGACGGTCTCCGTCCAGGCGGCGGCCACACGCGTGCCGTCGCAGGCCAGCGTCAGGCCTTGCAACTCTGAGCCGCTGGTCAGGACCGGCAGTGCGTTCCAGTGCCCGTTCTCGTAGCGGTTGACCTTGACGGCGCCGGCCTCGATCCAGGCGACGACCGGGCCGTTGCCCGTCGTCACGACTTGCGATTGGCTGGCTTGATGGCTGCCGGACAGGTTGCCCAGGTCAACCCAGCCCTGCCCTGCCGCGAAGCGGGCCGCGTGAATGTCGCCCTGCGACGTCCAGGTCAGCACCGGTGTCCCGTTGGCGTCGATGGCGAGGGCCGCGTCGGCGGCCGAGCCCGCGATGCTGCCCAGGTCAGTCCAGCTGCCGTTGTCCAGCTTGGCGACCTTGATGCTGTGCTCGCCATTGCGCATGTCGGTCCAGGCGATGTACTGCGCGCCGCCCGGAGCGATGGCCACGGCCGGCTGGCTGGACAGGCCTTGCGAGAGCTGGCCGAGGTCACCCCAACGGCCCCGTTGGACGATGCCGTCGGGCAGGCCCGGCATGGCGCCACGGTCCATCGTGTAGTCGACGGCCTGCAGCGTCGGCGCCGCAGTTGCTGCGGGCGCCGTGAAGCCGGCATCGTCGCCGTTCCCGCCGAACTGGATGACGTTGCCCGAGCCACCGCTGGCCTCGACCCGGCCGAAGCCCTGGGTGCCGTCGATGAAATCGTCACCGCCTTCGCCGAACAGCAGGTCGTTGCCGCCCTGCCCATACAGCTTGTCGCGGCCCGAGCCGGCCTCGTTGCCGCCGGTGCCGAAGTCGCCGTACAGGTAGTCCACGGCGTTGTCGTCGCCCGCGCCGCTGAGCGAGTGGCCGTAGAGCGTGTCGTGATCCGCGCCACCCAGCATCACGTCGGAGCCGGCGCCGCCCATCAGCGTGTCGTCGCCTGCACCGCCCTCGATGACGTCGTCACCGCTGCCGCCATCGATGACGTCGTTGCCGGCAAAGCCATAGAGCCTGTCGTCGCCTGCACCGCCGACGATCTGGTCGGCGCCATCGTCGGAGCCGTAGACCTGGTCGTTGCCGTCGCCGGCATCGATGGTGTTGAGGCCGTGTCCCGCGTGGACGATGTCGTCGCCCGCGCCGGCCGTGATGTCATCGTTGCCCCACCCGCCGTCCATCAGGTCGTTGCCGGCGCCCCCGGCGATGCGGTCATCGCCCCATTCACCGAACAGCTTGTCGGCCGCGCCGTCGTCGCTGCCATCAACCGCGAAGCCGACGAGGGTGTCGTCGCCCAGGTGGCCGTAGACCGTGTCGGCTCCCAGGCCGCCGTAGAGGGTGTCGTTGCCGGCACCGCCATCGATCCAGTCATCGCCAGCGCCGCCGTCGATGCGATCGTCGCCGCCCAGGCCATGGATTTCGTCCGCACCAGCGCCGCCGTCAATCCAGTCGGCACCGACGTCGGAGCCGTAGATGAGGTCCTTGCCATCGCCGCCCGCAAGGCGGTCGCCATCGCCGTTGCCGGCGACGAGCAAGTCGTCGCCCGCGCCGCCGGAGAGGTCGTCCGCGTCGTCGCCGCCATAGAGCTGGTCGGCGGCGCTGCCACCAGTGATGCGGTCCTTGCCGCCATAGCCGTAGGCCGTGGTCGCAATGCCCAGCGCCGACACGTCCAGCGTGTCGTCGTCACTGTCACCCTCCAGCAGGATGTCGCTCGCGGACACCTGGCCGGCGGCGAGCACGCCGCCGCCCTGGCCCTTGTCCGCATTGCGGTAGTCGGCACGCATCGTCAGCCTGCCAGCGGCCTGAACCTTGCCAGCAATACTGATCGCGTCGCCTGCCTGGAGCGTCACCGCGCCGGCCACGGCGCTGATCTGCGCGGCGCTGCCGACTTCGATGTTTTCGCCGTCAGCGTTGCTGTCGAGTGTCGTCAGCCGCACGTCGCCGCGCGTCGCTGCGACCTGGTCGACCTGCAGCGCACCCGCGGTTTCCGCCAGGTAGACGTCCTTGGACGCGTTCGCACGCACCAGGCCGGCGCTGTCGATCTCGACGTCGTTCAGCAGCGCGCCAATGGCACCGTCTTGAGCAGTCAACGTGATCTTGCCGCCGATGACATCGGCTGCCGCGTCGTTCAGCGCGTCGACGATGCCACCGTCGGCGGCCGCCAGCGTCACGTCGCGCGCCCCTGTCGACTGCACCTGGCCCAGGCGCAGGTCCCCGGCCGTCTCGGTCAGCTGGATGCTGCCGTTGGTGCGCACGTCCACGTGGCCCGTCCCCGTTACATCGGCATTGGCCGTGACGTCAATGCGCGTGGCACCCGGTTCGGCCTTGACGGCGATGTTGCCGTCTGCCTTCAGCAGGGCGAAGTTGGTTTGGGTGTCAATCTCCGTGCCGCCGGTGCCGAAGATGGCCAGCGGTGCGATAAAGGCTGGGCCCGAGCCGTCGGGTTTGTAGTGGTTGACGTATGAAGCGGTGGCACCCGCGGTGCCGCCCGAGATCGTCTCGGTCACGTCCACCACGTAGCTGCCCAGCACCTGGGACGCGGCCGTCTGCATCAACGTGGGGCGCAGCAGCAGATCGATGTCGCCACCAGCTTGCAGCAGGCCGACGTTGAGCTTGCCAGGGTTGGCGCCACCGCGGTCCAGCAGCGCCAGGCCCAGGGCCAGCTCGCCACCGGCCAGGGCCGTCAGGCCTGCCTCGCGACCGGCGCTCGCGACCAACTGGACGTCAAGGCGCTGGCCTTGGCCGATGTCGCCTTTGGCGTCCAGGGCCACGGTGTTGCTGCGCAGCTTCTGGGCGTCTGATACGGAGCGGACGTCGCCGTCCGTGGTGACAGTGGTCGTGCCAATGGGGTTGTCGATCAGGCCGGTCAGTGCGACGTTGCCACCGCTCTCGATGTTGATGGCCGTCGGCCCGTACTCGTTGACGATGTCGAAGCCGAGCTCGTTGCGCTCGGTGGCGATGGTCACCTTGGCATGGCCGCTGAGGTCCACCGGGTTGATGTCGCCGACCTGGAGTTCCTTGCTGGAATGGTTGATGAGGTCGACGGTCTCGTAGCTGTGGCGGCTGATCAGCGTGCCCAGCGAGCCTTCGATGCGACCCATGTTGGACAGCGGCAGCAGCGGCTGGGCGTTGGTCGCGAAGCGCACGGTGCCGGCATTGCCGTCGTTGTCGATACCGTCGACGACGATGAGGCCGGCCTGCTCGTGGGCGGTCACGCCCTGGGCTTCGACGATGTGGCCCGCCTCGTCCACGACCAGGCGCGGCACCGGAGCCGACAGCAGGATCAGGTCGCCGTCATAGTGGATGACGCGCTGGCGGTTGTTGAGCTCCGTTTCCTCGTGGTCGGCCTGCTCCCAGGGCAGCGCCGAGAAGCCATCGGCATCGCTGCTGGCATCGGGCCGGCTGCCGGCCACGATGGCCTCCACGTCGATGGCACGGCTGGCCAGCGAGGCGCCGTCGTCCACTTGGATCAACGAGGCCTGTTGCTGCATGGCCCAGGCGTGCGATTCCGGCGCGCCGGCAATGCTGCCGCCGTCCGAATAGGCGTGCGAGTTCAGGTTGGCGTTCTGGTGGGCCGCCGTCACGTCAAGGGCGTCCACGCCCTTAAGCTGGGCGCCGCCAGCCACATTGACGCGGGCGTTCGAGTTGAAGAAGGTGCGAGCCTTGGAGTCCGGGTCGGAATACAAGACCGAACCGGCCGATGCCTCAGCGGCGGCTCCAATCCGCGACTCGTCCACCTGGGCCAGCAGGTTGAGCTTCTTGTCGCTGGCCACCAGCGCGCCCGCGCCGATGTTGACCTGCGTCTCGCGGGCCGCGCCGCCGAAGTTGTCGTCGCCGGCGTTGCCGATGGTCCACCAGGCGTTGGCGGAACCACCCGAGCCGAGGAAGGCGTAGGCAAAGGAGTCGGCGGTGCTGCTGCCCTCGGCGCCCATGGTGGCCTTGAGGTCCACGTCGCCCTTGGCTTTGAGCCTGGCGTCGGCAGCGATCGCGGTGGTGGTCGTCGGCAGGGCCTGCACCAACGAATCCGCGCCGTTGCTGGAAATGCCTGCCGCCGCGCCGCCCGCATAGGCGGTGCCGACGGCGACCACGCGGTTGTCGGCCGTGACGCCGATGCTGCCGCCGGCATCGATCTGGGCGCCAGTGCCAACGTTGGCGGTGGAGGATTGCGTCAGGTAGATCTTGACGTCGGAATGGCCGAAGCCGCCGACCAACGCGCCCGCACCCGCACCGGCCTGCGCCGCTGCGGTGCCGTGGTTGCGCGAGGCGATCTCGACATTGCCGGTCGCGCTGATTTGCGCGCCATTGCCGAGGCCGGCTGTGACGGTGGGCGACTCGTTGACAAGCGCATCCGCGCCGACGCCGGCGACGCCCAGTGCGAAGCTGGGCGCCACGGCCACGGCACGGCTCACGCCGTCGATGCCGAGGTCGTTGTTGGCGGAGACGAGCCCGCCGGCGCCAACCAGGCGCTGGCTGTTGCCATCGAGGGCGCCCGTCAAGTCGGCAGCCAGCCACTGCTGACCACTCGCGCCGGTGGCATCCAGGTCCAGGCCTTCGACGCCGACGTACTGCGCGCCGACGCCGGCCGCCGTGATGTTGACGGCCGCGCCGCCCGGGGTGGTGCTGAGCAGGAAGCCGTTGGCGTCGATGCGCTTGACGTAGTAGGTCTGGCCGCTGACCAGGCCGGCAATGGCCTTCTCGCCGAAGCGGGTCAGCGTGTGCGTGGCGGTGTCGGCCGCGGCGCTGCGCGACAGGTTGACGAAGACGTCGGTGCCATCACCCTTGATAGGGCCGGTCGACAGCTTGATGGCGTCGGCATCCACGCGGTAGACGTAGTAGGTGCCGTTGTTGCCGAGGCCGCCCAGCGACGTGCCGGACGTGGTGTAGGTGATCTTGTCGCCGGTCCGCAGCGCCGTGCCGTTGACCGGCGCGGGCAGGTAGATGCGGTCGCCGTCGGCATCGACCGATGAGCCGTAGAACGCGGGTGCGTAAGGGCCGCGGTAAGTGACGGCCTGGCCGTCAGCAAAGCCATGGTTGGCCAGCATGATCGCATCGGTAGCGGCATTCGCTGCCGCGCCCGAGAAGACCGCCAGGCCCTGGGTCACCTGCGCCAGGCTGGTGCCGAGCTTGACCGTATAGGCGTCGATGACGCGCACGAAATAGGACTGGCCCTTGACCAGGCCGGCGATGCCGCTGCCGCCGTTGGCATGGTCGTAGACCATCTGGTCGCCCGTGGCCAAGCCGTGCGGGCTGGCGAAGCGGATGATGTCGGCCTTCGCGTCGACGTTGCCGGCGGCGAAGGGGTTGCCCAGCACGACGGTGTCCGCGTCGATGACGATGACGCCATAGGACTTGTCAGCGACCAGCCCGCCCAACGCAGCATGGCCTTCGCCGGGTGCGTATTGGATGCGGTCGCCGGTGGCTAGGCCGTGGGCCTGCGCCGTAGTGATGCTGTTGGCCGTGGTGTCGACCGAGGCGATGCTGCCGTCGGACAGCGAGGCCGGTGCGCCATGCACGGCCTCGATGGTGACGTCCTGCGCCTTGATCTCGCTGCCCGCACCGGCCAGCGCCGTGACCGTGGGCGTGGCAGTGGCTGTGGCATCGACCTTGCCGAAGCTGCCGGCCAAAGCAATGTTAAGGCCCTGGGCCAGCGCATCGGCATCGGTGAGGCTGCTGGCGCGCAGCACGGCGTTGCCTGTGGTCTCCACCTTGGCGTTGGTGCCCAGCTGAGCCTGCACGGTCGGCTTGACCGTCGCGGTCACGTCCGAGCCGCTGCCGGAGAACCCGGCAACATTGGTGCTCTCGGCATGGGCCAGCGCGCGGTCCACACCTTCGGCCTGCAGGTCCAACGATGCGGCGTTGATGCTGGCACCGTTGCCCACCAGGGCCTTCTCCGAGCTGGAAGCGGTGGCGGTCGCATCGAGGAAACCGACGCCCGCCAGCCCGGCCATGAAGCCGTTGCCATCGGCCTGCGCGAGGTTGACGCCATCGGCATGGACGGCGACCTGCGAGCCGGCTGTCAGTCGCGCATTGGCATTGACCAGCGCCTGCACGTCCGGCGTTGCGAAAACCGTGACGTCAGAACGGGCGGCGCTGCTGGCGGCGACCACCGGTGCGTCCGCATTGGCGAACGCGCCGGCCAGGCGGCCGTCAGCGGGTCGCAGCGCCACGCCGGTGGACGGGTCGACGTTGTAAGCCGCGTGCACGGCAATGCCACCGCCGGCGTTCAACGTGCCGCCCGCGCTGGCGATGACGTCCGGGTCAAGCGTTGCACGGGAGCGGCTGTAGCCTTCGGTGGCACCGCCCACAGTCAGTGCGCGCACGTCGGTCTCGACGCGATGGTCGGCAGCAGCGAGCACATCGACGTCGCCAGTGCTGCTCAGCAGCGTGCCGTCACCGATGGCGGCACGGACTTCCGGCCGAACATCGGCAATGGCTGCATTGGCCTGGGCGGCGACAAGGCCGCCGGTCAGCGCGCTGACATCCACATCGGCCGTGATCTCGGAGCGGGCCGCCACCTCCACATCGCCCACGCCGCCGGTCTGGCCGATGCGCGCATTGGCGCCGATGGTCGCGGCGACTTCGTTGACATTCGCCTTGCCGACGGTGAGTTTGGCAAAGCTCGGGCCTACGGCTGCGGCGCCAACGGTGGCGCCGGAGGTTTGCAGCTTCAGCGTCTGGTCGGCGTCGGCCGTGACGGACAGCGAGGCCGCCTTGCCGACGATGCCGCCCTCCGCCAGAGCCGCTTGCACAACGCTGGCGTCATTGACGAAGGAGACGGAGGCACCCAGCCCCACGAGGCCACCGGCGGCGGCGACCGTGCGCTGGACGATGTTCTCGTCCAGCTCGGCGGCGATCACGACGTCGCCGCCGGCCGCAAGGCTGCCGGCGACACTGGTGCGCGCGTTGTGCGCGACGTTCAGCACCGCGACGGCACCACCGACGCCGACGAGACCCACAGCTCCGCCACCCACGGTGAGTTGGGCCTGGCTGGCGTCCTTGGCCTGCACGGCGATGTCGTCACCGGCCGTGACCTGGGCGCCCGCTTCCACGGTGGCCTGCGTGCCCTTGGTCTCGGCCGGGTTGGCCAGCAGGGCCTTGATGCCGGCGGCATTGGCCGACTTGGCGTTGACGCTGCCACCTGCACCGGCATTGATCTTTGCCAGGCGCTCGGAAGCGCTGGTGCGGCCATCAGCGGTGTTGCCCTTGGCATAGCCATTCAACAGGCCGCCCACGCGGGCGCCCTCCCCACCGGCCTGATCAGCGGCAAGCTGGTCCATGCGCACGTTCTTGTCGTTCTCGAAGGCGTTGTCGGTAGCGTTGTCGCTGTTGGAATAGGCGCCGGACAGCGGTGTGCCCAGCGACCAGACCGAGACGGCCCCTGCCAGGCCCACGACGCCACCGCCCGCACTCATCGTGAAGCCGCGGTGGTCGGCCTGCTGCGAGGCTTCGATGGTCACGTCGTCCTTGGCGCCGACCTTGGCGCCGGCCTTGACGGTCGCGTTCGTGTCGTTCTTGACGCTGCCGATGTCGATCGCGCCGGCAATGCCGACCACGCCGCCGGCCAGCGAGCCGGCAAAGGAGCGCGTCTGCACCGTGTTGGCTGCGCGGACGTTCACGTCCTGGTCCGCCGATGCGGCGGCCTGGTCGCGTTCGTTGATCCTGGCGCCGGTGTCCACCAGCGCCGTCGTATTGGAGTCGATCAGCGTCACCGCGACGCCGCCGGCGATGCCGGCCACGCCGGCACCGGCCGCGGCGGCCAGGTGGGTCACGCTTTCGGCGGAGGTGGCTTGCACGTTCACGCCTGCGGCACCGTCCAGTTGCGCATTCGCGCCCACGATGGCGGTCGTCGTCTTGCCGAGGTTGAGCACGCCCACCGATGCGCCCAGGCCGGCCACGCCGGCACCGATGGCGCCGGAGAAGACGCGCATGCGACTGCTGTCGTCGGCCGTCACGTCCAGCGTGCCGCCGGCCATGACGCTGGCGCCGGCACCGATCGTGGTGGTCGTCGTGTTGTTGACGATGGGCACGCTGACGGAGCCACCAATGCCCGCCGTGCCACCGCCAACGCCGGCGTTGACCATGACGAGGTTCTCGTCGGCGCTCGCGCCGACGCTCACGTCTGCCCTCGCATTGACGCTGGCGCCGGCACCGATGGCCGCGCTGGTGTTCATCGCGACACTGCTGACACCCACAGCCGGCGCGACACCGGCACCGGCCGCGATGCCGATGGAGCCGCCCACGTCGAGCTGATAGAGGTCGTTGGACGCACCCACGTGGACGGACTGCCTCGCCGCAGCGGTTGAAAGATCGGTGTTGACCTGTGCACCGTCGCCCACGCGCGCGCTGACCGTCGAGTCGACGACGCTGACGCCTGCGGCGACCGACACGGCCGCCGCGCCGGAGCCGCTGCCGGACACGGCCCAGTTCTTCAGGCTGTCGCGGTTGGTGGCGCTGATGGCCAGGCCCTGTACGGCCTCGGTGGCCAGCGCCGTGTCGCGCAGTTGGGTGAACAGCGGATCGTTGCCGCGGTCGTCCTGGCCGTCATGGTCGCCGTCGACGGCCGTGCTGACCGGCGCAAAGCGCAGGTCGGCGGCGGTCGGGCGCTGGCCGTTGGCGATGCCCGCGGCGACCGACAGGTTCTTGCCGCTGCCGGCCGAGAAGGATTCGACCAGGTCCCCGGTGGCGGCCTGGATGGCGTCCTGGCCATCGGCGGTCACCTTGGCGCCCTGGCCCACGAAGGCCTCGACCTTCTTGGTGACGACCGGTACACCGACTGCCGCGCCCACGGCGGCCGAACCGCCCAGGGCCAGCGTGCCGGCGATGTTGGTGGAGTCGAGCTTGTCGTCCGCGGCGATGGCGATGCTGCCGCGAGCATGGACGTCGCCCGCACCCAGGCTGGCGCTGGCATCCAGCGGGTCGTCACCGATGAAGGCGCGCACCGTCACGTCGGCCACCAGCACGCCGGCTGCGCCGGCCACACCGGCCGTGCCGCCGGCGGAGCCGGCCGCGGCGACCGAGGTGAGGGTCTCTTGCGAGGCCGCATCCACGCGGATGTTGCCGCCCACGCTGGCCGCGGCGCCGGAGCCGATCTGGGCTTCGGTCGTCTTGCCCAACTTGTTCACGCCGGCGCCGGCGCCCACGCCGGCCGTGCCGCCCAGGGCGACGGAGCCGCCGATAGCCAGCAGGTCGGTGCGGTCCTTGGCCAGCACCTGCAGGTCGCCCGCGGTCGTGGTGACGGCCACGCCGTCGCCCACGGTGGCGCGTGTCGTCTCGTTCAGCACGTTGACGACGGCCGATCCGGCCACGCCGGCGGTGCCGCTGCCGGCACCGGCCGCGGCGATGGTGCGAACATCTTCGGCCGAGTCGGCCTTGACCGTGATGTCGGCATCGGCGCCACGTGTGGCCAGCTTGGCCTGGTCGCCCACGGTCGCTTCGACGCGGTCCGTGTGCACCAGCGTTGTGTTCGACACACCCACGCCTGCATCGGCGCCCACGGCTAGTTGGCCAGCCACCTGCAGGCTCTTGAGCTGGCCGCTGGCCAGCACGTCGATGGCGCCGGCATCGACCTTGGCGGCCTGGCCGACAGTGGCCGTCGTGGCCGTGTCCATGACCAGCACACCGACGGACCCGCCCACGCCCACGCTGGTGCTGAGGCCCGCGGCCGCAGCCACCGACAGGACGTCCTCGTCGCTGGCGGCGCGCACGGCGACGCGGCCTTGGGCGTCCACGTCCGAGCCCTGGCCGATGGAGGCCGCGGTGTTTTTGTGGAAGACGCCCACGTCCACGCCTGCGGTGACGGCCGTGCCGTCCTTCAGCGCCGCGGCGAGCGCGCCGGCGGCAGAGACGATGCTGGTGTGGTCCTTGGCCTCGATGGTCACCGACTGCGTGGCCGGCGCATTGACGATGCGATGGTTCACGTCGACGTTGCGGCCCAGGCTGGCTTCGGTCACCTCGTCGAAGACGTTGACGACCACCGAGCCGCCGACGGCCGTGTCTCCGCTGCTGACGCCCGCACCGGCAGCGCCGGAGCTCACGTACTTGCTGTCCGGCACCAGCGGGATCTTGCCGTTGGGGTCGAGTTGGGCGAGCAGCGGGTTGACCGCCGCGTCGGCGCTCACGACGATGGCACCGGGGGCGTCGAGGCTGGCGTGGTCGCCGACCGCGGCCACCGTGTCGTTGTCCAGCACTGTCACGGCGAAAGCCGCGCCCACGCCGCGATTGCCGCCCAGGGCGCCGCCGCCGGCCAACGTCTGCTGGCCGATGCGGCTCTTGGCGGCCACGGTGAGGTATTCGCTGGCTTGCAGCTCGGCACCGGCGCCCACGCGGGCCTCGGTGTTCTGATGGACGACGGCCACGGCGGCGGAGCCGGCCCAGCCTTCGTCCTTGCCGCCGCTGGACGCGGCCGCGGTGGTGCGGAAGTCACTGCTGCCGTCGGCGGCCACATTGCCGGCGGTGACGGACACGTTCCTTCCTTCCAGCTTTGCGCCATCGCCCACCAGGGCGCGGCCGCTGATTTCGGCGGCCGTCACGCTGACGGCCGCGCCAACGCTGGTGTCCGTGGCAATGCCGTTGGCGTTGCCACGGGCCTGGTTGGTCGCATCGGCATCGGTGCTGGCGGCCACACTCAGGTCGCCGCCCGCCTTCAGTTCTGCGCCCGCGGCCACGCTGGCCGTGTTGCGCAGGTGCAGCGACGTGACGCTGACCACCGCGGCCACGCCCACGTCGGCAGCCTTTATGCTGGCCTGCTCGTCCGCCTTGGCGTCAGCCGCGTCGGCGCCATCCTTGGCCTTGGGTACGTCCTTGTCGCTGGCCTCAGCGTTGGGGTTGTTCTTGACCTGGCCTTCGGCCTCCGTGTCGGCGCTCTTGGCGCCCTTGGAGGCGCCCTGTGCGCTGGCACGCGCCTGAATGTTGCTGGCTACCTGGGCAGCGCTGGTCACGGCGATGTCGCCCGCAGCGTTCACGGAACGGCCCGCCGTGGCGCTGACCTCGTCGTCCAGCACCTGCACCGCCACGTTGGCGCCCACGCCGGCTTCGCCGCCCACGCCGTCGGCGTCGGACGTCATCAGCGCCGTGTTCTTGTGCGTGGCGCTGATCTCGACCTTGCCACTCGCATTGAGCGCACCATCGCCGGCACCCAGGGCCGCTGCCTTGTCATGGTTGACGACCGCCACGGCCACCGCCGCGCCCACGCCGGTGCCCGAGCCGCCGCCGGTCTTGCCGGCGGCAGCGCCGTTCTTGGCCACGGTGTTGACGCTGTGCTCGCCGCTGGCGGCGATCTTGGCGTCGGCCACCGTGCCGGCCATGCTGGCGCCGTCCTCGACGCGAGACGTCGTGTCGGTGTTGATGACGTTCAGTGCCACCGAGGCGCCCACGCCTACGGTGCCGGCCTGCGAGCCCACCTTGTCCTTGGGCTCGGCCACGGCATCGGCCCGCGTGTTCGACTGCGAGGCCACCGTGAGGTCGCCACCCTTGAGCTTCAGCTTGGCAGAGCCGCTGACCGTGGCCGTGCTGTCCACGTCGGCGATGTTGACCGCGACCGAACCGGCCACGCCGACCTTGTCGGAGCCAGCGCCGGACTTGGCACGGGCCTCGAAGGCCATCGTGGGAGCGGGCTGGCCATCGTCGGCCGCACCGTTGGTGGCATGCACGCCGAGCCCCTTGGCCTCGATCTCGTTGTCCGCGCCCACAAGGGCGCGGTTGCTGACGTTAGCGACATTGATCGCCACGGCGACGCCCACGCCATCGTTGGAGCCATCACCTTGCTGCTTGACCACGGCCGAACCGTCGGCCTGGGCCTTTGCGTCGCTGTCAGCGGTGGATTGCAGGCTCACATCCTTGCCGGCCTTGATCTTGCGGCCCGCACCGGAGGCGGCCAGCGTGTCGCTGTCGGCCACATTGACGGCTACGGCGCCGGCCACGGCGACAGACCTGGCCGTGCTGGCGCCGTTGGTGCTGCTGATGTCAGACACCTCGGCCTTGCCCTTGGTGGGCGCATCCGCGCTGTCGCGCTGGCCATGCTGGGCCGCCACGCTGTCGGCGGCCTTGCGCTGGCCATCCTTCTGGTTGTCCACGCCCTTGGGGTCGGCCTTGGGATCGGCCTTGTCGTCCTGCTTGCCGCCCTTGGCGCTGGCCGTGGCACTGGCCGTGCTGGCCTGCGCGCTGGCCGCCGAGACCTTGACAGCGCCGCCGGCTTCGGCGTCGCGGTCCAGCACGGCACTGGTCTTGTCGACGACCACACCGACGGCGACTGCCGCACCGAAAGCGGTGTCGGTGGCCGTGGCGTTGCCGGTGGCCGTGGTTTCTGCGTTGCCGCTGTGCTTGGCGCTGATGGCGATGTCCTTGCCCGCATTCAGCGCATCGCCCTCACCCGTGGCTTGAGCGATCGTGTCCAGGTGGGCGACGGTCACGGCCGCCACCGGCACGACGGCGTCGCCACCCGCGCCCGTGGCCTTGGCGCCACCTTCGGCCGTCGTCTTGACGGCATGCTTGGCGTCAGCCGCGACGGCAATACCGCCCTCCGCATTCACGTTGGCCTGACCCTCGATGGCCGCACGCGTGTTGTCGTCCACGACGTTGATCGCGGCGGATGCGCCGACACCGGTCTTCCTGCCATCGACCTCGCTCTTGGGCTTGGCCGTGGCACTGTTGTCGCTGCTGCTCTTGGCGCTGACCTTGACGGCGCCATCGGCACCCGTCTGCGTGATCTTTGCACCGGCAGACAGCAGGGCTTCGGTCTTGGCGTCGCCCACGTTGATGGCCAGCGCGCCAGCCACGCCCACGTCGCCGCCACCGGCACCGGAGGTGGCCGTGGCCGCAAAGGCGTGCTTGCCGGTCTTGCCGTCCTTGTCGGCCACCATACCCGCCGTCACGGCCAGACTCTTGGCCGTGACCTCCCCGCTGATGCTGGCGCGGTTTTCCACGTCGCCCACGTTGATGGCGATAGCGGCGCCGACGCCCCAGTCGTCCTTGTTGTCATCGGCCGGCTTGCCCAGGGCCGCCGTGCCGTCGGCCGTGGCCGAGCCGTCGATGTCAGCCAGCGACTGCACGCTCACAGCGTCGCCCGCGATCAGCTTGCCGGCCACGCTGGCGCTGGTGCGGCTGACCGACAGGTTCACCGCCACGGCGCCGGCCACGCTGACGGCGCTCTGGCCATCGGCCTTGCCGTCCTTGTCGGCCACTTCGGCCTTGGGCGTGTCGCCGGCTTCCTTGCTGTCGCGCTTGCCGGTGTCGGCTGCCACCTTGTCGGCGGCCTTGCGGGCGCCGTCCTTCTGCTTGTCGACGGCCTTGTCGTCGGAGTCATCGGCTTTCTTGGCCGCGCCGCCCTTGGCGCTTGCCGAGGCGCTGGTGGCGCTGGACTGGGTGCTGCTGGCGCCGACATCGACCCTGCCCCCGAACGTGGCCTCGCGATCGAACGTGGCGCGCGTGGTGTCGTTGACAACGCCCACGGCGACAGCGATGCCCACGGCGGAATCGGTCCCGGTGGGCTTTCCCTTGGCGCTGGTCTTGGCCTCGCCCGTGTGCTCGGCGTCGATCTTCAGCGCGCCGCTGCCGGCCAGCGTGCCGGCGCCAGTCGCTTCGGCGATGGTGTCGAGGTTGGCCACGGTGACGGCGAAGACCGGCGTCACAGCGTCGCCGGTCTTGTCCTTGGCCTCCGCGCCGTTCTCGGCGGCGGTCGTGATGGCGCTCTCGCTGTCGGCGGTGATGGACAGGTCGCCGGCGCCCTGCACGAAGGCCTGGCCTTCGGCGGCCGCGCGGGTGGTCTCGTCAATGACGTTGACGGCGATGGACGCGCCCACGCCCGTCTTGCTGCCCGAGCCGCTGGCGCCGTCGGCGGGCTTGGCCTCGGCCGTGTTCTCGGTGCTGCTGGCGGCAGCCACGGTGACGGCGGCATCGCCGACCTGGTTGACGCGCGCCGTGTCATTCAGCCGCGCCGTCGTGTCGACGCCGCCGACGTTGACGGCCAGCGAGCCGGCCACGCCGACCTCGCCACCGCCGGCACCCGAGGTGCTGGCGGCCGAGAAGCTGTGCTTGGCATCGTCGCCGGCCATGCCGGCATTCACCGACAGGCCCTTGCTCGTGACGACGCCGGCCACGCTGGCCAGCACGTCCACGTCGGCCACGTTCAGGGCCACGGCAATGCCGGCGCCGGTGTCATCGTCGGCGCTGGTGGAAGCCACCACGGCCGAGGCATCGGCCTCGGCCTTGCCGTCAATGTCGGCCAGGGCCTTGACGCTGACAGCATCGCCCACCGTCAGCTCGCCGCCGAGACAGGCCTCGGTGTGGCTGTCGGCGATGTTCAGCGCGATCGCGCCAGCGGCGCTGACGGCCGAGCTGCCGTTGCCCGCGGCGTCTGGGGCTTCGGCCTTGGGCGCCTTCGCGGCGTCGTCGGCCTGGCCGCGCTGGCCGGCGTCCTTGGCCGCCTTGTCGGCGCTGGCGACGGCAGCGTCCTTCTGCTTGTCGGTTGCCTTGGCGTCGGTGTCTGCATCCTTGGCCTTGCCGCCCTTGGCGCCCGCCGTGGCCGTGCTGGTGCTGCTTTGCTGGCTGTTGGCCGCGATGTCGGCCTTGCCGCCCACGGTGGCATGGCGATCGAAAGAAGCCTTGGTGGTGTCGCGGACCGCGCCCGCCGCCAGTGCAATGCCGACGGCCGTGTCCTGGTTGTCACCGCCATCGGCCTTGCCGATGGCGGTGGTCGTCGCGTCACCGGCATGCTTGGCGGTGACGGTCAGGGCGCCGCTCGCGGCAAGCGTGCCGCCGCCGCTGACATCGGCGGTCGTGTCCAGCGTCGCCAGCGTCACGGCGATGCTGGGCGCATAGGCGCTGGCGCCCGCCGCGCCGGCCTCGGCCGTCGTCGCGAGCTTGTTCTTGGAGTCAGCCGTGACGTCCACCTTGGCCGCGCCGTCGATCTTGGCGGCGCCCTGGATGCGTGCCGTGGTGGTCTCATCGACCAGGTTCAGCGCCACGGCGGCGCCGACGCCGGTCTTCTTGCCGGACACCTCCTTAGGTTTGGCCTCCGCCGTGTGCTCGCTGCTGCTCTGGGCCTTGATGGCCAGGTCGGAGCCGTCCAGCGCCAACTGGGCCATGTTCTCGACGCCGGCCGTCGTGTGGCTGGTGCCCACGTTGATGGCCAGCGCACCCGCAGCGCCGAACTTGCCGCCGCCGGCACCGGCGGTCGCCTGGGCCTTGCTGGTGTTCTTCGCGTCGCCTGCGGTACCGGCCGTCAGGCTCAAGCCTTTGCTGGCGAGCTTGCCGGCCATGTAGGCGTTGGTCTCGACGGAACCCTTGTTCAGTGCGATGGCGATACCCACGCCATCGCTGCCCGCGGTGGTGGCACTGCCATCGGCCACCGCGGCGCTCTGCGCCTCGGCCTGGGCAGTAATCGTCGTGGCACCGGCCACCTTCACCTCGCGGGTGACGGCGATGCCGGCGTCGACATGGCTGCTGGCGATGTTCAGCGCCAGAGCGCCGGCCGTGGCGGCCGCGCTGCTGTCTGCGGCGCCCGCGTCGCCGTCGCCGGTGGGTGTCTCGGCTTTGGGCGTTTCACCCGCATCGACGCTGGTGCGCGCACCCTTGTCAGCGGCGGCGGCGTCGCCGGCCGCGCGCTGGGCGGCCTTCTGCTTGTCGACGTCGCCTTCGGCCGCCTTCTCGGCGGACTTACCACCCTTGGCGCCGGCCTTGGAGGTGGTGTTGGTCGTCTGCTTGGTCGTGGCGCCGATGTCCAGCGCGCCGCCCAGTTGCAGCGCATGGTCCAGCACCGCGCGGGTGTTGTCCACAACGATGCCTGAAGCCAGGGCCATGCCCAGCGCAGAGCTGTCGCCAGCGGCCGTGCCGTCAGCGGTGGTGTCGGCCTGGCCCTCGTGCGTGGCCTTGAGGCTCACGTCCTTCAGCGCCAGCGCCGCATCGTCGCCGCGCATTTCAGCCAGCGTGTCGTGGTGGGCGATAGTCATCGCGGCCACCGGGGTCGTCGCGTCGCCGCCCTGGGCGCCGCCCTTGGCCTCGGTCCTGACGGCGTTGTTCGACTGGGCTTGCAACTTGAGGCCGCCGCCGCCAGCTGCGTTGGCGCCGGCTTCCACGGCCGCTCGGGCCGTTGTGTCGGCCACGTTGATGGCCACCGAGGCGCCCATGCCATTGCCCGATGCCTGCGCACCGGCCTTGGCCGTGTCGGAGGTCTTGGTTTCGGCCTTCAGCGTCAGCGTCGTGCCGTCGACGATGGTCAGGCTCGCGCCCGAGGCGATCAGCGCCTCGGCCTTGAGCTGGCCGACGTTGATCGCCAGCGAACCCGCGATGCCAAGGCCTGCGCCGCTGGCGCCCGAGGTGGCCTGTGCACCGAAATGCGCACTGCTGGCGGTGGCCGTGGCGTTGACGCCGCCGGCCGCACTGAAGCTGGAGGAGCCACCGATCGAGACGCGGGCACCCACCTTGGCCGTGTTGATGGCCGCGGCAACGCCGACGCCGGTGCCGCCAGCGTCCTTGTTGGAGCCATCGGCAACAGTGCTGAGGCCGCCGTCGGGACCGGTCAGCGCCATGCCGGCGTTGATCGCGATGGTGCCGTCGGCATCGGTCGCGTGCAGGGCGCCGCTGCTGCCCAGCAGCACGTGCGACTGGCCATCGATGACGTCCACGGCCACCGCGGCGGCGAACTGCAACGAGCCGTCCGCCGTCTTGGCGTCCTGCTCGTCGAGCTTCTTCTCGCTTTCGTTGGAGCCATCGGCCGACTTCTCGGCACCACCCTTGGTCGCCTTGGCGACGACCTCGGTGCTGCGCGTGGCATCGGCCGTCAGCGTGATGGAGCCACCCGACAGCGAGGCGCCGTCGGCCAGTTCGGTACGGGTGTCGCCATGCACATAGCTGGCCGCCAGCACGGCACCCTTGGCGTCGCCGGCCGCTGCGCCGGCGCCACCGTCGGCCGTAGTCTTGGCGCTGACGGCGTTGTGAGAGGCGATGCTTAGCGCACCACCTGCGCTCAGCGCGGAGCTGCCGGCCACGCGGACATTGGCGTCGCTGTCCACGTGCGTGATGGCGACGGCCGCGTCCTTGGCGGTGTTCTTGCTGCTGTCGTCCGGCGCGCTGGCGAGCTTGGTGTCGACCTTGGCGGAGGCGTCGATGGCGAGCGTGCCGCCGGCGGTGATCGCGTTGGTACCGGTCAGGGCGACGGCCGCATTGGCCTTGGCGTCGACAGCGCCTAGCTTCAATTGCTTGCCGAACAGTTCGGTGTCCTTGCTGTCCAGCGCGACGGTGGCCTGCGCGTCCAGGCTGATGTTGCGGCCCGTCAGTGTCGCGCCCAGCAGGTTGACCTGTGCGTCGGCCACGGCATGGATGTCGCTGCCCAGCACGCCGCCCTTGGTCTCTTTCTGGGCGGCCAGGCGAATGTCGTTGCTCGTGTGGATACTGGTGCCGGCCAGCACGTCGATGCGCTCGGCCGATTGCAGGTCCAGGTCGCCTTCGATGTCCAGCGCACCCTTCACCTGCACATCGTCGGTGCTGGTGACGAAAAGGCCGGCGGCGTCACTGCCGTCGATGACAAGCTGGTCGTCACTGACGCCGGGCAGGTCGGTGCCGCCGTCGAACTCGATCTTGATGGCGAAAGGCGAGGTGTTGCCGTCGAGATTCAGCGTCAGGTGGTCGCTGAAGGCCGAGCCGGTGAACGACACGCGAAGGTTCTCGTCCAACGCTTCCGAAGCCAGCACCTGGTTGCCGCTGCGCAGTTGCAGCGTCAGCTGCGGGCCGTTGTTGACGATCTCCAGGGTCGCGTCCATGCCCTGCGTGGCCGACTGCGCCGAGTAGCTCATCGTCGTGTTGAAGTTCGGCTGGGGCAGCGGCGTGGCCGACAGCAACAGGCGCGGCTCCAGCGTTTCGATGACGGGCTTGTGGGCTTGCTTGCCCAGGCGCTTCGATTTCTTGGCCATGGTGTCTTTCCTTGGAGATTCGTCAGGTGTTCGATTCAGGCGTCGAGCGCCCAGAAGCCCAGTCGGCCCAGGCCGGCGAGCAGACGGAGGCGGGAGACGCGCCAGCTGGCCAACGCCTGGATGCGTTCCTGGCGCGCGCTGGCTTCGTCCTTCTGTGCATTGAGCAGCTCGATGGTGTCGGCGGCGCCGGCCTGGTAGCGGGCGCGCGCGGCCTGCAGGGACTCGATGGCGCTGCGCATCAGTTCGCTGGAGGCCTTGAGGCTGCTGCTCTCAACCTTGAGCACCTCGTAGGCACGCCAGACCTCGTAGGCGACCTGGGACTGCTGGCCAGCCAGTTCGGCGCGGCGCGCCTCAACCTGCGCGCGCTGCTCGTGCAACCGGTAGTTGCGCGACAGGCCTTCGAAGATGGGGAAGTTCAGCGTGATCGCAGTGATGCGCTCGTGTGTGCGTGAGGTTGGCAGCGTGGTACCGGGCCGGCCGTTGGTGAAGTTGCTGTGCGTCAGGCTGATGGTCGGGAAGCCTTCGGCGCGGGTGGCCACCAGCCGCGCCTCGGCGGCGGCAACGCTGGCGCGGGCCGCCTGCAGGCTGGGGTGGGCAGCCACTGCCTCGTCGATGAGTCGGTCCAGGTCGCCCAGGAAGGCGTCGACCGGTACCGCATCGAGCGGCGATCCGGGGTCCAGGGCCGCATCGGCGGCCAGGGCCAACGGGCGGCGCACGTCGACGCCCAGAACGTTGGCCAGCGCCCCTAGCGTCGTGCGAGCCTGGCCCTGAGCGCGCACGCGGACCAATGTTGCCTGCGCCGCGGCGGTGCGCGCCTGCAACGCATCCACAACGGTGGCGGCACCGCGCTGCGACTTGAACTCCGCGGCCTCCGCGCTCTGCTGTGCGGTTGCCTCGGCTTCGCTGGCTGCGTGCACGGCGGCCTGAGCGGCGGCGGCCTCGTACCAGGCCTGCGCGGCGGCGACGAAGAGCTGCTGCACAAGGGCGTCGCGCTGGGCGAAGGCGCCGGCGAGATTGTGCTGTGCCTGCTCGACGTTGGCCGCGCGGGCACCGGAATCCATCAGCAGCCAGCTCACGGTGAGGTTGGCGCCATTGACGTGGTTGGGGTCGGCCGGCGAAGTGCCGCTGCGCAGCACGTCATAGCTGGCGCTGGCCCCGGCCGACACGTTGGGCAGATAGGCGCCGCGGCTCACCCCAACCTGCGCCGCCTGGGCCGCGGCTTCGTGCCAAGCCTGGCGCGTGCGCGGGTTGTTGCACAGCGCGACGCGGATGGCGTCTGCCAGCGCGAGAACCTCGGGGACGGCCTCGCCGCAATCGGCGACGCTGCGGTCGCCGGGGAGCGCGGTGATCGCATCCTCCGGTCGCAGCAGCACCCCGAAGGCGTCGAACGCCTGCGCGGATACGACGCGGATCGCGATGCCCAGCCAGCCGCTGACGACCAGCAACAGGGGCAGACAAAGCCGGAAGATTCGACGGGCAGCGGACGGGCGCGTGGGGGTACGGTACATGGGGCGGTCCTGACTCGGAAAACCCCGTGGCGAGAGTTCGCATGGCTTTGGCGCCTAGGGGTTTTTGCGGGTCGCAGTGTCTACATCGAGGCGATTCCGCGCATGGCCCATAGGAGCCAGATTTGGCCCGTTGCGGAACCGCCGCCTAACCGGACAGCCATGGCTCCAAATAAGATGGGGAAAATTTCCAAGAGTGCGACATCGCGCGGCACGTTGGGTTGCCGCGAGTCGGGCACCGCGTTGCCATCGGGCAAGCCATTTCGCCACCGGCAGGCCAGTCCTTGTGCCGCCTTGGATGACACGTGGCTCTTTTGAGCCAGGAAGCGTCGCCCGCGCACCCGGCCAGAACCCGGTGTTATGGCGGCACAACCCCTCATACAGAGGGTGATTTTTGTGGTGCCGTCAAACATGCCACCCGGCATTCCTCGATGCGTTTAGGTGCGGGTCGTGATGTGGAAGTCGCGCAGTGATTGCGGCCGATCAGCGCCTCGGGGCCTCGGGGCCGCGAGGCCGCGAGGCCGCGAATTCGAGGCCTTCGGCGGCGTCCCGTCTCATCGCGGACGCACTCATCCCCGGGGCTCCCAGCAGCTGCCGGCGCACCATCCACAGATTGCTTAGCGCAAACCGCATCGTCAGCAGCGCCGTGTTCTTGCCCACGGTGGCTGCAGGTATCAGACGAGGCCCAGACAGGCGGGCATCCTCTTAGGGACGCGGCACCCGAAGGATGAAGAGATTTTTTTGTGGGTGACTTTGTGAGTAAGCGTGGCGCATAGCTCTGGAAGCCGCATAAATGCTAGGGCTTGGGCGGACGCCCTCACAGCAACCTACACAGTGCGGAACGCGGACCTGCAGTTCCTCAGTTGGCACCAAGCCTAAGTCCATCCAGGTAGTCGGCCCACGCCTGCATCATGGCAATCCGCTGGTCGAGATACTGAGTACGGTTATAGGCTCGCCCGAGGGCATCAGCTACGGCATGAGCGAGCTGAGCCTCGATCACCTCTGGCGCAAAATTCAATCGCTCTGCGAGCATGGTGCGCGCCATCGCCCGAAAGCCGTGGGCCGTCATTTCGTCGTTGGCGTATCCGAGACGCCGAAGCGCTGAGCGAACGGTGTTCTCGCTCATACAACGCGATCTCGAGGTAAGCGCGGGGAAGACGTACCGCCCGTCGCCCGTCGACGGCTGCAAGGCTAGTAGAGCGTCCACTGCTTGTCGAGCCAGTGGTACGACATGAGGCAGACCGCGCGCCTTGTCCGCCTTCGTACGTTTCATGACAGCGCTTGGGATCGTAAGCATCGCCGCATCGAGATCAACCCACGCCCATTCAAGGTGCCGTAACTCACCTGGACGCAGCAAGAGCAAAGGCGAAAGCTTTAAGGCGATTCGAGTAGTCGCTTGCCCAGCGTACTCCGCCGCTGCACGCAAGAGCTCGGCTACATCGGCTGGATCGGTCAGGGCCGCGTGATGCCGGCTTTGAACCGGCCGCAGGGCATCCCGTAGGTCAGCAGCCGGGTTGGAAGTACAAGAACCGGTCGCGACTCCATAGCGGAACACCTGTCCACACGCGTCCTTGATGCGGTGCGCCGTCTCGATAGCGCCTCGGGCCTCGACCTTGCGCAAGGCGGCCAGCAGCTCGGGCGCGGAAACTTCAGCAATGGGACGTCTGCCCAGAACGGGGAACACGTCCTGCTCAAGGCGGATGCGGGTACGGGCATGGTGACCCTCGCTGACTTTCAGCTTGTGGACTGTCTTCAACCAATCCCGTGCGACCGATTCGAACGAGCCGACTGGCGGTTGCCCGGCAGCTTCCAGCGCTTCGGCTACGGCTCGACCAGCCAGCGCTGCCTTCTGTTTCTTCAGGGCCGCGCTCGGGTCAATCCCCGCGGCGAACTGGCGCCGAGCCTCGTCTCGCTTCGCGCGCGCCTGTGCCAAGGACGTATCAGGGTAGGTGCCGAGACTAAGCGTGAACTCTTTTCCGTCGACCCAATAGCGGAACCGCCACCAGCCAGTTCGGTTTGGACGCACTTCAAGTCTTAAGCCTGCGCCGTCGCTGACCTTGGAGGCGATACCCGAAGCCTCCGCTGCCTTGAGTGCCGCCCGAATAGCCTTGTCCGACAGGAGATCGCTCGCCGCCAATTTCCTCACCATGCCGGCCAACGGACCGGGTAACTTTCCGGTGATGTTACCCGGTCAGGGCGAGTTACCCGGTTTGTTACCCGGTCAACGTCGGGAACTCACGGCATCGCCTGGGTCATCTTAGGACAAAGAAAAAGGCCCAAGTTGTTGATTTACTTGGGCCTTTCAGCTCAGCGGCACCTTGTGGGACTTGCTGAGAACTCTAAGATGGTGGAGCCGGGGGGAATTGAACCCCCGTCCGTCAGCCATCACCGGGCAGATCTACATGCTTAGCCGGCTAATTTGAATCTCACGGTCAACTCGCGCAGTGGCACGCTAGCTTTCCCGCCAGTCACTTAATCTCGCCACCTGCTGAGTGACCCAGCAAATGGCCAGCCGATGTGAGTGACTTCTCAGCCTTGTCCCTTGCGGAACTCAGCCCGGCCCATCGGCCTGCCGTTGAGAAGCTCATCCGCAATTAAGCGGCGAGTGCGAACGTAGAGTCGTTTGCAGTTACTTTGTTTCCAGTGGTTTTACGAGCGGACTGGTGCTCGGCATGCCCTACTCCGGATCCGCACCCACGTCGAAACCAGGTCGGCCCCAGAACGCCCTAGTTTAGGCCAGACTGAGCAGCTTCAAGAGCTCACCGGGTGCGGCCAGCTCGAGATCGGCGCGCCAGTGGCCGAATTCACCGCTTTGGCCGAGATAGCCCCAGGCCGCAACGGCCGTGGCCATGCCGGCGGCGCGGCCGGCGAGGATGTCGCGTTCGTCGTCACCCACGTAGAGGCAGGCAGCGGGTGAAACGCCCAGGCGCCTGGCCGCTTCCAGCAACGGCGCGGGATGAGGTTTGGTGTATCCCGTTGTGTCGCCACCGATGACGGCAGCCGCTTGCAGCCGCAGTGCTGCGGCCAGGGGCAGCGCAAAACGCTCGGCCTTGTTGGTGACGATGCCCCAGGTCAAGCCGGCTGCCACCAGGCCCGCGAGTTCGGCCTCAACACCAGCGAAAGGCCTCGTTCTGTCGTACATGAGGCCTTCATAGCGATCGAGGAACTCGCGCCTGAGTTCGTCGTAGTCTGGTTGCTCCGGCGCGATGCCGAAGGCCTGCCCCAACATGCCGCGTGCGCCCGAGCCGCCGTGGGGGCGGTACCGTGCCAGCGGCAGTGGCGCCAGCCCGCGGTCCACACGCATGGCATTGGCCGCGCGGGCCAGATCCTCCGCGCTGTCGATCAGCGTGCCGTCGAGATCAAATAGCACCGCGCGCAGGTGGCCCCAGCGCGAAACAAGCGGTTTCACAGCGAGCGACGGCAGGCCATCAGGTAGTTCACGTCGGTGTCGCTGCCAAGGCTGTAGCGCTGTGTCAACGGGTTGTAGCTCAGGCCGCGGCTGGCCTGCGGCTCAAGGCCTGCATCGCGGCAGAACTGGGCCAGCTCCGACGGGCGCAGGAAGCGCGCGTACTCATGCGTGCCCTTGGGCAGCATGTTCATCACGTACTCGGCTCCGACGATGGCGAGCATAAAGGCCTTGGCATTGCGATTCAGCGTCGACAGGAACGGCGATCTCGCGATATTCGACGCCTTCCGTGCCGGCTTCCATCGCATGCAGTTCAGCCACACGCAGCGGCTTGGTGGACAGGTCAATGCCCAACACCTGGGCGCCGACACGGGCCATGGAGTCGCTCAGGATGCCGCCGCCGCAACCCACGTCGAGGGCACGCTTGCCTGCCAACGGGCAAAGCTGCTGGATCCATCCCAGGCGCAGCGGGTTGATCTGGTGCAGGGGCTTGAAGTCGCTCTCAGGGTCCCACCAGCGGTGGGCCAACTCGCCGAACTTGGCGAGCTCTTGCGGATCGGCATTGATCGTCATGATGTGCTGCTGAAAAGAAAAAAGCCCCGACGGCGAGCCGGCGGGGCTTTGCGCAAAGCGCCCGAGGGCGCCTTGACTTACTTGTTGCGCGTACCGACGACTTCGATCTCGGTGCGGCGGTTCTTGGCGCGGCCTTCGGCGGTCTTGTTGTCGGCGACGGGCTGCTTTTCGCCCTTGCCTTCGGTGTAGACGCGGTTCGGCTCGACGCCCTTGCTCACCAGGTAGGCCTTGACGGCTTCCGAGCGGCGGATCGACAGCTTCTGGTTGTAGGCATCGCTACCCACGGAGTCCGTGTGGCCGACAGCGATGATGACTTCCAGATTGATGCCCTTGGTCTTGCTGACCAGGTCATCCAGCTTGGCAGTGGCTTCCGGCTTCAGCGTCGATTTGTCGAAGTCGAAGAAGGCGTCAGCAGCGAAGGTCACCTTCTCGCTGACCGGCAGCGGCGGGGGGGCTACAACCTTCGGCGGAGCCGGCGGGGGCGACGGAGGCGGGGGAGCGACCGGAGGCGGCGGCTCAACCTTGGGTGCAGCCTTGATTTCGCCGTCACAACCCTTGGCCGCCGTAGCCGGCGTCCAGAAGTTGTCGCGCCAGCAATATTCATTGGTGCCGTTCTTCCAAACGGTGCCGTCGGTAGCGCGCCAGTTGTCAACAGTCTGGGCCAGCGTGGCCGACGAAGCCACAGCGGCTACAGCAGCCACCGCAAACAGCGACGCCACACGATTCAATTTCTTCATGATTCTCCTCTCAAGGAATGCCGCAGTTGCCCTGCGAGAGTCAGTACTCAACCTCTAACCTCAGGAGAGCCTTTAGGGTTTCTCCTAGGGACTCGACGATTGTGCCATGGGGGCACCGAGACGGACGCATTGTGGCGGCCTACGTTCATGGGCACGGTGACGATGTTGCGCTGCTGCTACAAGGTGGCAGCCGCTTAGAATTCGCGCCTTTCGCCACCCCTGATGTCGCGCCCCCGCGACGCGTGTGGCGAGTACGCCAGTAGATCGAGCCCGCATGACCCAGTTCGCCAAGGAAACCCTGCCGATCAGCCTTGAGGAGGAGATGCGCCGCTCCTACCTCGATTACGCGATGAGCGTGATCGTCGGCCGGGCGCTGCCCGATGCACGAGACGGGCTGAAGCCTGTGCACCGCCGTGTGCTGTTCGCGATGCACGAGTTGAACAACGACTGGAACCGGCCCTACAAGAAGTCGGCCCGTATCGTTGGCGACGTCATCGGTAAATACCATCCGCATGGAGATACCGCGGTCTACGACACCATCGTGCGTATGGCCCAGGATTTTTCCCTGCGCCACATGCTGGTGGATGGCCAAGGCAATTTCGGTTCGGTCGACGGCGACAACGCCGCTGCGATGCGTTACACGGAAATTCGTCTGGACAAGATTGCTCACGAAATGTTGGCCGATATCGACAAGGAAACCGTCGATTTCGGACCGAATTACGACGGCAGTGAAAAAGAACCCCTGGTTTTGCCGACACGGCTGCCGAATCTGCTCGTCAACGGCGCATCCGGCATTGCGGTCGGCATGGCCACCAATATCCCGCCGCACAACCTCAACGAGGTCGTCGATGCCTGCCTGTTCGCGCTGAAGAACCCGGAGTGCACCGTCGATGAGCTGATGGAGATCATCCCGGCGCCCGACTTTCCGACCGCCGGCATCATTTACGGCCTGGCTGGTGTGCGCGACGGCTACCGCACCGGGCGCGGCCGCGTCGTGATGCGTGCCAAGGTGCATTTCGAGGACATCGACAAGGGCTCGCGCCAGTCGATCATCGTTGACGAGATCCCCTACCAGGTCAACAAGAAGACCCTGCTCGAGCGCATCGCCGAACTGGTGCACGAGAAGAAGATCGAGGGCATCAGCCACATCCAGGACGAGTCGGACAAGTCCGGCATGCGCGTCGTCATCGAGCTCAAGCGCGGCGAAGTGCCCGAAGTGGTGCTGAACAACCTCTACAAGCAGACGCAGCTGCAGGACAGCTTCGGCATGAACATGGTGGCCCTCATCGATGGCCAGCCCAAGCTCTGCAATCTGCGCGACATGGTCGTCGTGTTCCTGGAGCACCGCCGCGAGGTGGTGACCCGCCGCACGATCTACGAACTGCGCAAGGCCCGCGAGCGCGGCCACGTGCTGGAAGGCCTGGCCGTTGCGCTGGCCAACATCGACGAGTTCATCGAGACCATCAAGACCTCGCCGACGCCGCCGGTCGCCAAGGCGGCGCTGATGGCCAAGAGCTGGGATTCGTCGCTGGTACGCGAGATGCTGACCCGCGCCGAAGGCCAGACGCCCGGCGGCCGCGCCGCCTTCCGTCCCGAAGGCCTGGAGCCCGAGTACGGCATGCAGACCGACGGCCTGTACCGCCTGTCCGATTCACAGGCCAGCGAAATCCTGCAGATGCGCCTGCAACGCCTGACCGGCCTGGAGCAGGACAAGATCGTCGGCGAGTACAAGGATGTGATGTCGCAGATCGCCGACCTGCTGGACATACTGGCCACGCCGGCCCGCGTGACGACCATCATCAGCGACGAGCTGGTGCAGCTGAAGACCGAGTTCGGCCAGACCAAGATTGGCGCGCGCCGCAGCGTCATCGAGCACAACGCGCAGGAGCTGGGCACCGAGGATCTGATCACGCCGACCGACATGGTCGTCACGCTCTCGCACACCGGCTATATCAAGAGCCAGGCGCTGAGCGAATACCGCGCGCAAAAGCGCGGCGGCCGCGGCAAGCAGGCCACGCAGACCAAGGATGACGATTGGGTCGACCAGCTCTTCATCGCCAACACGCATGACTGGCTGCTGTGTTTCTCCAACCGCGGCCGCGTCTACTGGCTCAAGGTCTGGGAAGTGCCGCAGGGTTCGCGCAATTCGCGCGGCAAGCCCATCGTCAACATGTTCCCGCTGCAGGCCGACGAGAAGATCACCGTCGTGCTGGCGCTGACCGGCGAGTTCCGCACCTTCCCTGAAGATCACTTCATCTTCATGGCCACGGCCATGGGCACGGTCAAGAAGACCTCGCTGAAGGACTTCAGCAATCCGCGCAAGGCCGGCATCATTTCCGTCGATCTGGACGAAGGCGACCATCTCATCGGCGCCGCACTGACCGACGGCCACCACGACGTGATGCTGTTCAGCGATGGCGGCAAGGCCGTGCGCTTCGACGAGGACGACGTTCGCCCCATGGGCCGCACTGCCCGCGGCGTGCGCGGCATGATGCTCGAGCCCGACCAGCGCCTGATCGCCATGCTGGTGGCGGAAGACGAAACCCAGAGCGTGCTGACCGCCACCGAAAACGGCTTCGGCAAGCGCACCAGCATCGTCGAGTACACCCGCCATGGCCGCGGCACCAAGGGCATGATCGCCATCCAGCAGAGCGAGCGCAACGGCCGCGTCGTCGCCGCGACACTGGTGCGCCCCGAGGACGAGATCATGCTGATCACCGACAAGGGCGTGCTCGTGCGCACCCGCGTCAGCGAGATCCGCGAACTCGGCCGAGCGACGCAGGGCGTCACGCTGATCGCGCTGGACGATGGCAGCAAGCTGTCCGGCCTGCAGCGCATCGTCGAGAACGACGCGAACGAAACCAACGAAGCCGATGCCGCAGCCGAACCCGGTGAAGTCGGCCCGACCGATGAATCCTCCGAAGCCCCCAAGGACTGACATGACTTCTCGCAAGCTGGGCGTGGCCCTGGCGCTTTCTCTCGCGCTGGCTGCCGGTGCCGCCGCCGCCGATCCCTCGCCGGCCAAGAAGGCGCTGATCGACAAGATCGTCAAACTGCAGCAGCAGGGGCTGGCCGAAGGCCTGGCCAACAACATCGTCCAGGGCCCACTGCCCCAGCTGATGCAGGCCGGCCGCACCGCCTTGCAGCAACTGCCGGCCGAGAAGCGCGAGGCGACGGCCAAGGCCATGGACGCCGAGCTGAAGAAGTTCGTCGAGGAGAACGTCGCCTACGTGCGGGACAAGGCCTCGCAGGCCGTGCCGGCCACGGCTTCGGCGCTGCTGGATGAACGCTTCAACGAGGACGAACTGAAGCAGATCGTGGCGTGGGCAGAATCACCGGTCAGCCAGAAGTTCGGCCTCGCCAGCGTCGAGCTGCAGAAGGCGGTCGCGCAGAAGGTGATGACCGAAGCCGCACCGACACTCGAGGCCCGCCTGAAGACCCTGCAAGCGACCCTCGCCAAGCAACTCGGCATCCAGCCCGCGCCGGCCGCCGCTCCCAAGCCCGCCGCCTCCACGCCGAAGAAGTAGCCCTTCGATCTCGATGACCTCTCCGCGCCCGTTCAACTTCTCCCCCGGCCCCGCCACCCTGCCCGAACCCGTGTTGCGGCAGGTGGCGGCCGAAATGCTGGACTGGCAGGGCAGCGGCATGAGCGTCATGGAGATGAGCCACCGCGGCAGGGAGTTCATCTCGATCGCCGAGCGCGCCGAGGCGGACCTGCGCGAGCTGCTCGCGGTGCCGGCCAACTTCCGCATCCTCTTCATGCAGGGCGGCGGCCTGGGCGAGAACGCCATCGTGCCGATGAACCTCAGCCGCGGCAGCAAGGTGGACATGGTCGTCACCGGGTCGTGGTCGCGCAAGAGCGCGGCCGAGGCGCGCCGCTATGCCGACGTGCAGATCGCCGCCGACATCGGCGCCAGCCACACCATCCCGGGCGACTGGCGGCTGCGCAGCGACGCGGCCTATGTCCACGTCTGCACCAACGAGACCATCGACGGCGTCGAGTTCCATGAGCTGCCTGACCTGGCAGCGCTGGGCAGCCCCGCCCCGCTCGTCATCGACTGCTCCTCCCACCTGCTGTCGCGCCCCATCGACTGGAGCCGCGTCGGCCTGGCCTTCGGCGGCGCACAGAAGAACATCGGCCCGGCCGGGCTGACGCTCGTGTTCGTGCGCGACGACCTGCTCGGCCACGCGCTGGACATCTGCCCCACCGCCTTCAACTACCAGACCGTGGCAGCCGCCCAGTCCATGTACAACACGCCGCCGACCTTTGCGATCTATGTCGCCGGCCTCGTGTTCCAGTGGGTCAAGAGCCTGGCTTACGCCGGCAAGCGCGGCCTCGCAGCCATTGAGCAGCGCAATGTCGACAAGGCCGCCCTGCTCTACGCCGCGCTGGATGCGTCTGGTTTCTACGAGAACCGCGTCGACGCCAGCTGCCGCTCGCGCATGAACGTGCCCTTCTTCCTGGGCAACGAGGCGCTCAACGACCGCTTCCTCGCCGAAGCCAAGACCGCCGGCCTGCTGCAGCTCAAGGGCCACAAGTCGGTGGGCGGCATGCGCGCCTCCATCTACAACGCAATGCCGCTGGAGGGCGTCGAAACCCTGGTCGCATTCCTGAAGGACTTCGAGGCCCGCCATGGCTGAACCCGTTGCCTCGCAGGCGCTGCTTGCGCTGCGCGACCAGATCGACGGCCTGGACCGCCAGCTGCTCGACCTGCTGAACCAGCGCGCCCACGTGGCCGAACAAGTCGGCGAGATCAAGCGCGCCGAGGGCACACCCTTCTTCCGCCCCGACCGGGTCGCCCAGGTCATCGAGAAGATCCGCGCCGCCAACCCCGGCCCGCTGAAAGGCGAGCACGTGGCCGCCATCTGGCGCGAGATCATGTCTGCCTGCCTGGCGCTGGAGTCGCCGCAGCGCGTCGCCGTGCTGGGCCCCGTCGGCACCTTCTGCGAGCAGGCGGCCATCGAATACTTCGGCGGCGCGGCCGACCTGGTCTATTGCGCCAACTTCGACGAGGTCTTCCACGCCACGGCCAGCGGCAGCGCGCAGTTCGGCGTCGTCGGTGTCGAGAACATGACCGAGGGCGTCGTCACGCGCTCGCTGGACCTGTTCTTGCATACCCCTTGCCATGTCGTCGGCGAGGTGTCCCTGTTGATCCGCCACAACCTGATGCGCAAGGAGCCGGGGCCAGCGCCGGGCCGCTCCCAAGCTGGCCCGGCCCCCTCGGGGGGTGGCGCTGGTACGCCGGCGCCTGGGGGCCAGGGGCTTCACGGCATCGAGGCCGTGCTCGCGCATCCACAGGCGCTCGCGCAGTGCCAGAACTGGCTCAACAAGCACCTGCCCGACGTCGAACGCCGCGCCGTGTCCAGCAATGCCGAAGGCTCGCGCCTGGCCGCCACCAACCCGGCCTGGGCGGCACTGGGCAGCGAGCGCGCGTCGACGCTGTTCGGCCTGCACATCACCGCCCACGCCATCCAGGATGAGGCCTACAACCGCACGCGCTTCGCCGTCATCTGCCTGCCGCAGACCATGGCGACGCCGCCGGTCACAGGCCGCGACTGCACCAGCCTGGTGGTCTCGGTGCCCAACCGACCCGGCGCGATGCACGACCTGCTCGTGCCGCTGAAGACACACGGTGTGTCCATGACACGCCTGGAGTCCCGCCCCGCCCGTACCGGCCAGTGGGACTACTACTTCTACATCGACCTCGACGGCCACCCCAGCCAGCCTCACGTTGCGGCCGCGCTGGCCGAGTTGCGCGAGCTCTGCGCCTTCTTCAAGATGCTTGGCGCTTACCCCGTCAAGAACTAGGCTCGCCATGTTCCAGCAGCTCGGCGTGATCGGATGCGGCCTGATGGGTGGCAGCTTCGCGCTGGCGATGAAGAAGGCCGGCCTGGTCAAGCGCGTGGTGGGCTACAGCAAGTCGCCCTCCACCACCGAGCAGGCCAAGAAGCTGGGCGTCATCGACGTCGCCGCCGAGTCCGCGCTGCTGGCCGTGTCGGGCTCGGACATCGTGCTGATCGCCGTGCCGGTGTCGGCCACCGAAAGCACCCTGAAGGCCATCCGCCACCTCGTCAATCCGGGCGTGCTCTTCATGGACGTGGGCTCGACGAAGTGCGACGTCATCGAAGCTGCGCGCCGCGCGCTCGGCGACCGGTCCTCCAGCTTCGTGCCCTGCCACCCCATTGCCGGCAAGGAGTCGGGCGGCGTGCAGCATGCCGAGGCCACGCTCTACGAAGGCCGCCAGGTCATCCTGACGCCCCAGCCCTTCACCAACCCGCAGCTCGTGCAGCGCGCGACCGACGTCTGGTCGGCCCTCGGCGCCACGGTGCTGAAGATGCGGCCGCACAATCACGACGCCGCCTTCGCCGCCGTCAGCCATCTGCCGCATCTGCTCGCCTTCGCCTACTTCCAGGCCATCGCCGAGCAGCCGGCCGCGCGCGACTACCTGAGCCTGGCCGGCCCGGGCTTTCGCGACTTCACGCGCATCGCCGCCGGCGAGCCCTCCGTCTGGCGCGACATCCTGCTGGCCAACAAGCATGAGGTGCTGGCCCAGTCCAAGCGCTTTCGCACCATGCTGGACCAGCTCGAAGCCCTGATCGAATCCGGCGACGCTGCCGGCCTGGAGGCCGCGTTGCGCCCCATTTCCGAAGGTCGCTCCGCCTGGGGCAATCCGCCCCCTGCTCCCCCTCCCGGCCGCCCGGCCGGCAAGTGATGTTCAAGATTCCCTTCCTCGACCTGCCGCCGCTGCGCGGCGCCGCAGGCACCGTGCGCCTGCCCGGCTCCAAGAGCATTTCCAACCGCGTGCTGCTGCTGGCCGCACTCAGCGAGGGCCGCACCGTCGTGCGCGACCTGCTGGCGTCTGACGACACCGCCGTCATGCTGGAGGCACTGAAGGCGCTGGGCTGCGGCGTGGCCCAGGACGGCGACACGGTCAGCATCGTCGGTCTGGGCGGCAAGCTGCTCGCCAAGCAGGCACAGCTGTTCCTGGGCAATGCCGGCACGGCGATGCGCCCGCTGACCGCCGCGCTGGCCGTTCTGGCCGCGACACAAGGCGGCAGCTTCGAGGTGTCCGGCGTCGCCCGCATGCACGAGCGGCCCATCGGCGACCTCGTGGACGCCCTGCGCGGCCTGGGCTGCAGCATCGAGGACCTCGGCCAGCCGGGCTACCCGCCGCTGCGCCTGCGCGGCCCCTCCACGCTGGCGCTCGGCACACCCGTGCGTGTGCGAGGCGACGTGTCCAGCCAATTCCTGACGGCGCTGCTGCTCGCCCTGCCGCTGGTCGCCGAGCGCGACATCCGCATCGAAGTCATCGGCGAGCTGATCTCCAAGCCCTACATCGAGATCACGCTGGCACTGCTGGCACGCTTCGGCATCGGCGTGAAACGCGAGGGCTGGCAGGCCTTCGTCATCCCGGCCGGCAGTCGCTATCGCTCGCCGGGTGAAATCTTTGTCGAAGGCGATGCGTCATCGGCGTCCTATTTCGTCGCGCTGGGTGCCATCGCGGCGATCGATGCGCCCATTCGCATCGAGGGTGTCGGCAGCGAGTCCCTGCAGGGCGACGTCCGTTTCATCGAGGCTGCCGCCGCCATGGGCGCCGTCGTGCAGGCCGGACCGAACTGGCTCGAAGTCCGGCGCGGTGCCTGGCCGCTCAAGGGCCTCACGCTGGACTGCAACCACATCCCCGACGCGGCGATGACGCTGGCTGTCATGGCGTTGTACGCCGACGGCCCGACGACGCTGACCAACATCGCCAGCTGGCGCGTCAAGGAGACCGACCGCATCGCCGCGATGGCCACCGAGCTGAAGAAGCTGGGCGCGCAAGTCGACGAAGGTCCGGACTGGATCCGCGTGCAGCCGCTGCGCGACTGGCAGGCCGCATCCATCCACACCTACGACGACCACCGCGTTGCGATGTGCTTCTCCTTGACCGCCTTCAACGGCCTGATCACCGATCGAGCGGTCTCGGTACGCATCCTCGAACCGCACTGCGTCGCCAAGACCTTTCCCGACTATTTCGAGACGCTGTTCGGCGTCGTCAGCGTGAACGCCGCCGATGTGCCCGTCATCACCATTGACGGCCCGACCGCCTCCGGCAAGGGCACGCTGGCGGACGAGGTTGGCAAGGCCCTGGGGTTTGGCGTGCTTGATTCCGGCGCGCTCTACCGTGTCACCGGCCTGGCCGCCCGCCGCGCCGGACTGGACCTGGATGACGGCGAAGCCGTCGCCGCCATCGTGCCGACGCTCGAACTGAGCTTTCGTGATGGACAAGTCTTCCTGGGCAAGGAAGACGTCAGCGCCCGGCTGCGCGCCGAAGCGACCGGGTTGCTTGCCTCCCAGGTGGCCGTGCACCCGCCGGTGCGCCGGGCCTTGCATCAGCTGCAACTGGATTTCCGCCGCCTGCCCGGCTTGGTGGCCGATGGCCGCGATATGGGCACCGCCATCTTCCCGGATGCCGATCTGAAGGTCTTCCTGACCGCCAGCGCCGCCACGCGCGCCGAGCGTCGCTATAAGCAGTTGATTTCCAAGGGAATTTCGGCTAATATCAGCGGCTTGCGCGAAGATCTTGAGGCGCGGGACGAACGGGACAAGAACCGCTCGGCCTCGCCGCTTGAGCCCGCGCAGGACGCGCAGATGCTCGACAACTCGGCATTGACCATCGAAGCCTCGGTGGATCAGGTGCTCGGTTGGTGGCAGCAGCGCCGGCCCTTTTGATACTTCGTCTGACACAGCGTTACCCACGAAGCGTCAAAAGGACCCAGGCTTGAGAAGCCACGGCCCGCCGCCCTTCCCTCCGAACGTCAGTTCATCGAGGGCGACGATGTCAACAACTTAACCCGCAGCTCGTCTGCACGCCGCGTCCGGGGCTCCCCGGCGCATCAGGATCCAATCAACATGTCCCAAACCCAAACCGCCGCTTCCGGCATGGAATCCTTCGCCGCCATGTTCGAGGAGTCGCTGCAGCGCTCCGACATGCGCGCTGGCGAAGTGATCTCGGCCGAAGTCGTTCGTGTCGAACACAACTTCGTCGTCGTCAACGCAGGCCTCAAGTCCGAAGCCTACGTGCCCATCGAAGAGTTCAAGAACGACCAGGGCGAACTGGAAGTCCAGGTCGGCGACTTCGTCTCCGTCGCCATCGACGCCATCGAAAACGGCTACGGCGACACCATCCTGTCGCGCGACAAGGCCAAGCGCCTGGCCTCGTGGCTGAGCCTGGAAACGGCTCTGGAGTCCGGCGACTTCGTGACCGGCACCGTCTCCGGCAAGGTCAAGGGCGGCCTGACCGTCCTCGTCAACGGCATCCGCGCCTTCCTGCCCGGCTCGCTGCTGGACACGCGCCCGGTGAAGGACATGAGCCCGTTCGAGGGCAAGACCATGGAATTCAAGGTCATCAAGCTCGACCGCAAGCGCAACAACGTTGTGCTGTCGCGTCGTGCCGTGGTCGAAGCCTCCATGGGTGAAGAGCGCGCCAAGCTGCTCGAAACGCTGTCCGAAGGCGCCATCGTCAACGGCGTGGTCAAGAACATCACCGAATACGGTGCGTTCGTGGACCTCGGCGGCATCGACGGCCTGCTGCACATCACCGACATGGCATGGCGCCGTGTCCGTCACCCGAGCGAAGTGGTGACGGTTGGCCAGGAACTGACCGCCAAGGTCCTGAAGTTCGACGCCGAGAAGAACCGCGTCTCGCTGGGCATCAAGCAGCTGGGCGACGACCCGTGGTTCGGCGTGGCCCGCCGCTACCCGACCGGCACGCGCCTGTTCGGCAAGGTCACGAACATCGCCGACTACGGTGCGTTCGTCGAGATCGAGCCGGGCATCGAAGGCCTGGTGCACGTGTCTGAGATGGACTGGACCAACAAGAACATCGCCCCCCGCAAGCTGGTCTCGCTGGGCGACGAAGTCGAAGTGATGGTCCTGGAAATCGACGAAGACAAGCGTCGCATCTCCCTGGGCATGAAGCAGTGCAAGGCCAACCCGTGGGAAGAGTTCGCCGAGAACGTCAAGCGCGGCGACAAGGTCAAGGGCCCGGTCAAGTCGATCACCGACTTC
>JAEKLF010000109.1 GCA_019509985.1 Burkholderiales bacterium
CGCTCGTGGTGGTGCAGCACCGCGCTGGCCACCTCCTTGCCGGCGCCGGGCATGCCGCGCAACACCCGCTCGCCGACCACCGGATGCGAGGCCACATGGCGCCATTCCGCCGGCCCGAGTGGCGTACCCGGCCGCATGTATTGCGGGTCGATGTAGAGCTCGCCCACGTCGTGCAGCAGGCCGGCCAAGGCCAGCATCCGGTGCTGCTCGGTCTCTCCGGGCAGCATGCGGCGGGCCAGTGCCAGCGCCAGCATGGCCACGCCGGCCGTGTGCTTGAGGCGATCGCCCTGGTGCTCGGCGTAGACGGTGAGCAGCGACTGCACCGGGTTGCTGAGCTTGAGGCTGGCCAGCGTCGCCGGTGCGCTGGCGTAGAGGTCATGGGCGCAGATGGCCTTGAGCAACGGGTGCTGCTCGAACAGCGCTTCGCCCAGCGGCCCGAAGCTCTCGGGCATGACGCCGTTGGTGACCTGGATGCAATCTTCCAGCGGCTTGTTGAGCTTGTGCATCAGCAGCCGGTCGCGCACCTTGGCGTCGATCTGCGCGCCCTTGGCCAGCAACTTGATGCCGTTGTGACTGACGATGTCTTCGCTGGCCTGCACCTGCCGCGACTCGGACGCATGAATCACATGGTCCAGGTAATGCGGGTTGACTTCTTCGGGGCTGGCGTCGTCGCTGGTCACGTGGGCATTGTGCAAGACCGGGCCTATGAAGCGTTGACGCAAATCACGCGAGCACCGCCGGCTGGTAACGTTTTCATCTCACCCGGGGAGGGCGAGCGCTGACGGGGATGACCGTTCCACGGTCCACGGGGCTTGGCGCCGCAGGCCCAACGCCTAGAATCCGCCGCAATTCCTCGCGATCAGCCCATGCGCTCCTCCTTCCTCCCAGAAGAATCCAGAAATGGGTGGAGCAGCGCCTGCCTTGAGCACCTTGGCTCGGCCCCGGGCCCGGACGACGCGACGGCACCGGTTTTTCAACCTCCCGGAGTTTCCCTATGTCCACCCTGTTCGAGGCGACCGCCCTGGTCGTACCGTTTGAGAACCTGAGGATGACCGATGTCGAGGCAGTTGGCGGCAAGAACGCCAGCCTCGGCGAAATGATCTCGCAGCTCGCCGCCAGCGGCGTGCGCGTACCCGGAGGGTTCGCCACCACGGCGCATGCCTTCCGGCAGTTCCTCAGGCACGAGGGGCTGGACGCGCGCATCGCGGCGCGCCTGGCCACGCTCAACACCGACGACGTCCGCGCGCTGGCCCTGGCCGGCGCCGAGATCCGCGGCTGGATCGAAGCCCAACCCTTCCCGGCCGACCTGGAAGCCGCCGTGCGCTCGTCGTTCGCGCAGCTGACGGCCGACAACCCCGGCGTGAGCTTCGCCGTGCGCTCGTCCGCCACGGCCGAAGACCTGCCCGATGCGTCGTTTGCCGGCCAGCAGGAAACCTTCCTGAACGTGGTCGGCATCGACGACGTGCTGCACAAGATGCGCGAAGTGTTCGCGTCGCTGTACAACGACCGCGCCATCAGCTACCGCGTGCACAAGGGCTTCGCCCACAACGACGTGGCGCTGTCCGCCGGCGTGCAGCGCATGGTCCGCTCCGACCTCGGTTCGGCCGGCGTCATGTTCACCATCGACACCGAAAGCGGTTTCCAGGACGTCGTCTTCATCACGTCCAGCTACGGCCTGGGCGAGACGGTGGTGCAGGGCGCCGTGAACCCGGACGAGTTCTACGTCCACAAGCCGGCGTTGAAGGCCGGCAAGCTGGCCATCATCCGCCGCAACCTGGGCTCCAAGCTGCTGCGCATGGAGTTCGCGACGCCTGAAGAGAAGGCCGCCAGCGGCAGGCTGGTGCGCACGGTCGACACCGTGCCCGAGCAGCGCAACCGCTACTCGCTGAACGACACCGAGGTCACCGAGCTGGCCCAGTACGCGCTGATCATCGAGCAGCACTACGGCCGCGCGATGGACATCGAGTGGGGCCGTGACGGCGTGGACGGCAAGATCTACATCCTGCAGGCCCGCCCCGAGACGGTGAAAAGCCAGGCCGCCGGCCAGGTCGAGCACCACTACAAGCTCAAGGCCCACAGCGCCGTGCTGGCCGAGGGCCGCGCGATCGGCCAGAAGATCGGCACCGGCCCCGTGCGGCTGGTGGACAGCGTCGCCGAGATGGAGCGCGTGCAGCCGGGCGACGTGCTGGTCACCGACATGACCGACCCGAACTGGGAGCCGGTCATGAAGCGGGCCAGCGCGATCGTCACCAACCGCGGCGGCCGCACCTGCCATGCGGCCATCATTGCGCGCGAACTGGGCATCCCCGCCGTCGTCGGCTGTGGCGATGCGACCGCCAAGCTCAAGGACGGCCAGCTGGTGACGGTGGCCTGCTCCGAGGGCGACACCGGCTACATCTACGACGGCCTGCTCGAGACCGAGATCAGCGAGGTGCACCGCGGCGAGCTGCCGTACTGCCCCATCAAGATCATGATGAACGTCGGCAACCCGCAGTTGGCCTTCAACTTCGCGCAGATGCCGTCGGGCGGCGTCGGCCTGGCCCGGCTCGAATTCATCATCAACAACAACATCGGCGTCCACCCCAAGGCCATCCTGGACTATCCGAACATCGACGCCGACCTGAAGAAGGCCGTCGAGTCCGTCGCCCGTGGCCACGCATCGCCGCGTGCCTTCTACGTCGACAAGCTGGCCGAAGGCATCGCGACGATTGCCGCCGCCTTCTTCCCGCGCCCGGTCATCGTCCGCCTGTCGGACTTCAAGAGCAATGAGTACCGCAAGCTCATCGGCGGCACGCGCTACGAGCCGGACGAAGAGAACCCGATGCTGGGCTTCCGCGGCGCGTCTCGCTACATCAGCGGCGAGTTCTCCGACGCCTTCGCGATGGAATGCGAGGCCCTCAAGCGCGTGCGCAAGGACATGGGCCTGACCAACGTCGAGATCATGGTGCCCTTCGTGCGCACCGTGAAGCAGGCGTCGCGCGTGGTCGAGATGCTGGCCGAACGAGGCCTCAAGCGTGCCGCGGCGGGCGGCACCGACGGCCTGCGCCTCATCATGATGTGCGAGGTGCCGAGCAACGCCATCCTGGCCGAGCAGTTCCTGGAGCATTTCGACGGCATGTCCATCGGCTCCAACGACCTGACGCAGCTGACGCTCGGCCTGGACCGCGACTCGGGCCTGGAGCAGCTGGCCGGCGATTTCGACGAGCGCGACCCGGCCGTCAAGGCCATGATCTCGCGCGCCATCCGGGCCTGCCGCGCCACCGGCAAGTACATCGGCATCTGCGGCCAGGGCCCCAGCGACCACCCGGACTTCGCCGAGTGGCTGGCCGAGGAAGGCATCGTGTCGATTTCGCTGAACCCCGACTCGGTCATCGACACCTGGCAGCGCCTGGCCGCCAAGTAAACGATTGACGGCCAGCCCGGGTTCTCCGTAGGGGAATCCGGGCTTTTTGTTGCCATGATCGCGGCCGTGCCTGCCCGTCCGTCCCATTCCCATCTGCACCGCCGCTACGCGATCTTCGCGCTGAGCTTCATCGTCCTCGTCGTGGCCCTGGGCCTGGGCGAGCAGCGCGGCCTGCCCAAGGCCTGGATCGGCTACACCTTCCTCGGCGCGACGGTGGCGGTCTACGCCATCATCGGCGTCCTCTGCCGCACGACCGACCCGGCCGAATACTTCGTCGCCGGCCGCCGCGTGCCGCCGCTGTACAACGGCATGGCCGCCGGTGCGGACTGGATGAGTGCGGCCAGCTTCATCGGCCTGGCCGGCACGCTGTACGCGAGCGGCTATGCCGGCCTGGCCTATGTGCTGGGCTGGACGGGCGGTTTCTGCCTCGTCGCGCTGTGCATCGCGCCCTACCTGCGCCGCTTCGGGCAGTACACGCTGGCCGACTTCCTCGCCGAGCGCTTCGATAGCCGCGCATTGCGCCTCGTCGGCGCGGCGGCGGCCATCCTCGTGTCCTTCGTCTACCTGGTTGCGCAGATCTACGGCGTCGGCCTCATCACGACGCGGCTGACCGGCCTGGGCTTCGAGGTGGGCGTCTTCGTCGGCCTCGGCGGCGTGCTGGTCTGCTCCTTCCTCGGTGGCATGCGTGCGGTCACGTGGACGCAGGTGGCGCAGTACCTCATCATGATCCTGGCCTACCTGGTGCCGGTCATCTGGCTCAGCGTCAAGCAGACCGGCTGGCCGCTGCCGCAACTGGTCTACGGCCAGCAGCTGCACCAGCTCGCCGAGCGCGAGCGTGAGCTGATCCGCGACCCGGCCGAGCTGCAGGTGCGTGCCATCCACCAGCAGCGCGCCGACGCGGCCGCGGCGCGGCTCGCGGACGTGCCCCAGGCGCTGGCCGACGAGCAGGCGAAGGCGGCCGCGAGCGTGGCCGCGCTGAAGGCGACCGACGCGCCGCTGGCGCGCATCCAGGTCGCCGAGAAGCAGCGCGCCGCGTTGCCGCGCACACCGGCGGAGGCCGAGGAGCGCTGGCGGCGCGAACAGGTCGGCGAGGCCCAGCTGGCCCAGCCGCTGTCAGGTCTGGCGCCACACGCCCAGCCTTTTGCGGGCAACCCCGAAGGCAGCCCGGCCGAGCGAGACCTGGCCAGCGAGTCGCGCCGCAACTTCATCGCCCTGGCGCTGTGCCTGATGGTCGGCACCGCCGGCCTGCCGCATCTGCTGACGCGCTACTACACGACGGCCTCGGTCGGCGCCGCACGGGAGTCCGTCGCCTGGTCGCTGGTCTTCATCTGTCTGCTCTACCTGACGGCGCCGGCGCTGGCCGTCATGGTCAAGACCGAGGTGTTCAATGGGCTGGTCGGCACGCGCTTCGACCAGTTGCCGGCCTGGATACGCGAGTGGCAGCGCGTCGACCCGGCCCTGCTGTCGGCCGTAGACCTGAATGGCGACGGTCGCCTGCAGCTGGGCGAGCTGCGCCTGCACCCCGATCTCATCATGCTGGTCATGCCCGAACTGGGCGGGCTGCCCTACGTCATCTCGGGCATGGTGGCGGCCGGCGGGCTGGCGGCGGCGCTGTCGACCGCCGACGGCTTGCTGCTGGCCATTTCCAGTGCCTTGTCGCACGATGTCTACTATAAGGCCATCAACCCCGAGGCCTCGCGCACGCGGCGCGTCACGCTGTCCAAGGCCCTGCTGCTGGCGGCGGCGCTGGCGGCGGCGGCGGTGGCGTCCAGCCGGCCGGCGGACATCCTCGCCGTCGTCACGGCGGCCTTTTCCATTGCTGGCTCGACCTTCTTTCCCGCCCTGGTCGCCGGCGTGTTCTGGCGCCGCGCCAACCGCGCCGGCGCACTGGCCGGCATGCTGACGGGTCTGCTCGTCTGTCTCGTCTACCTCGTCACGGCACACCCGGGCCTGCGGGCCATGATCGGCCTGCCCGGGCCGGCGGTGCTGGTCTGGGGCATACAGCCGGCGTCGGCCGGGCTGTTCGGCGTGCCGGCAGGGGCGCTGGCCCTCGTGCTGGTCAGCTTGTTGACGGCGGTGCCCGGCACGCGGGAGCGTGACTTCATCGACACGCTGCGCCAGCTCCCGCCGGCCTGAGTCGCCTGGATTTGGACATTTGCCCTTCCCGGGCTAGAATCGCGGGTTCCCCCTTGCCGGGTCACGAGTAGACGCCGTGGCGCGGCTTCCACAGGTGGGTTTGCCATTGGGGCAGGCCCGGCTGGAATCCACAAGGAGCAACTATGCGTCACTATGAAATCGTTCTGCTGATCCATCCGGATCAAAGCGAACAGGTTCCGGCCATGCTGGAGCGCTACAAGAGCCTGATCACCGCCGGCGGCGGTGTCGTGCACCGGGTCGAGGACTGGGGTCGCCGTCAACTGGCTTACCAGATCCAAAAGCTCGCCAAGGCCCACTACCTGTGCCTGAACATCGAAGCCAGCAAGGAAATCCTGGCTGAGCTCGAGACCGGCTTCCGCTTCAACGACGCCGTGCTGCGCCACCTCACCGTGGTCCAGGACAAGGCCGTCACGACTCCTTCGGTCATGATGAAGGCCGTCGAGCGCGAAGAAGCCCGCAAGGCGCCGCAGCAACAAGAAGCGGCCTGAGCGCAGGTCATCGCTAGAACCAGGTTTTCGAGCAGCGTGCCTTTGGCGTGAACCAGCTTCACCTGCAGGCACAGATCCAGCAACTCGGACAAGTTCGCTACACACCCGCCGGGCTGATGGCCCTGGACGCAAGCCTCAAGGCCGAGTCCGAAGTCATCGAAGCCGGCAAGCCGCGCAAGGTCTCCCTGGAGATCAAGGCGGTTGCGGTGGGCGACCTGGCCAAGGAGCTGCAAGCACTGGGCGTTGGTGGCATCGCGGTCTTCCGCGGCTTCCTGACCCACCAGCGCAACGGCCGGGGCTTCATCGCCCACGTCACCGTGATCGAACCCGCTGCACCGTAGAACCCGGAATTTTTTGAATCCGGATAGATTTAACAGAGGTCCTCTATGCCCCCGCCACGTGGTAAAGGTCGCTTCTCCAAAGACAAGAAGCCCAAGCGCAACCAACAATCGTTGCTGTTCCGTCGTAAGCGTTTCTGCCGCTTCACCGTCGCCGGTGTCGAAAAGATCGACTACAAGGACATCGACACGCTGCGCGATTTCATCTCCGAAAACGGCAAGATCACGCCCGCTCGCCTGACCGGCACGCGCGCCTTCTTCCAGCGTCAGCTGACGGTGTCCATCAAGCGCGCGCGCTTCCTGGCTCTGCTGCCGTACAGCGACCAGCACAAGGTCTAAGGAGCTGACGACATGCAAGTGATCCTGCTCGAAAAAGTGTCCAACCTCGGCAACCTCGGCGACGTCGTCAAGGTCAAGGACGGTTATGCCCGCAACTTCCTGATCCCGACCAAGCAGGCGCGCCGCGCCACCGAGGCCGCGATCAAGGAATTCGAAGCCCGCCGTGCCGAGCTCGAAAAGGCCGCCGCCGAGAAGCTGGCCGAAGCCCAGAAGCTGGGTGACGCCATCGCCGGCAAGACCGTTCGCATCGCCCAGAAGGCCGGTGTGGATGGCCGCCTGTTCGGTTCCGTCACCAACGCTGACATTGCCGACGCGCTGACCAAGCTGGGCAGCCCGATCGCCAAGTCGCAAGTGCGTCTGCCTGCCGGCCCGCTGAAGACCGTGGGCGAGTTCCCGGTCAGCGTCGCTGCGCACACCGACGTGGTTGTCGAAGTCACCGTCCAGGTGGTTGCCGAAGCCGAGTAATTCGGCTTGCGCTGCGGCCTGATTTGGCCGCAACATTGAAAAAGAAGGCCGAGGCCCTGAGGGTTTCGGCCTTTGGTTTTTGTGGGGTGAGTTTTCCCGCTCGGCCCACCGGTTGCTCCCAGTTCGTTCACAGCTTTGTCCACAGGCATGTCCGCGATCTTTCCTGCTTCCTCTTCCGCCGCACCGCATGACGACGAAGTTGCGCGGTTGCGCGTGCCACCGCACTCGGTCGAGGCCGAGCAGAGCGTGCTCGGTGGCCTGCTGATCGACAACTCCGCCTGGGACAAGGCCGCCGACCTGCTGACCGACAGCGACTTCTATCGCTTCGAGCACAAGCATGTGTATGCGGCCGTCGGCAAGCTCATCAACGCGGGCAAACCGGCCGACGTCGTCACCGTCTTCGACGAGCTGACCTCCGTCGGCCGCGCCGAGGAGTGTGGCGGCCTGGCCTATCTGAACGCGCTCGCGCAGAGCGTGCCCAGCGCCGCCAACCTGCGCCGTTATGCCGAGATCGTTCGCGAGCGCGCCATCCTGCGCAAGCTCGTGGCCACCAGCGACGAGATCGCCACGGCCGCGATGAACCCGCAGGGCCGTGCCGTCACGCAGATCCTCGACGAGGCCGAGGGCAAGATCTTCCGCATCGGCGAAGAGGGTTCGCGCAGCCGCCAGGGTTTCCAGAGCATGGACCAGCTCGTCGTGCAGCTGATCGACCGCGTCAACGAACTGGCCGAGAGCGGCGCGCAGGACGTGACCGGCGTGCGCACCGGCTTCTACGACCTGGATCGCCAGACCGCCGGCCTGCAGGGCGGCGACCTCATCGTGCTGGCCGCGCGCCCGTCGATGGGCAAGACCGCGTTCGCGGTCAACATCGCCGAGAACGTCGCCATCAACGAAGGACTGCCCGTCGTCATCTACTCGATGGAAATGGGTGCGGCCCAGCTCGCGCTGCGGATGGTGGGCTCCATCGGCCGCATCGACCAGAGCCATCTGCGCACCGGCCAGCTGAAGGACGACGAGTGGGGGCGCCTGTCCGAGGCCGTCGACAAGCTCGGCAAGGCCAGTATCTTCATCGACGAGAGCCCGGGCCTGTCGCCCAGCGAGGTGCGTGCCCGTGCCCGTCGCCAGGCGCGCATCTGCGGCCAGCTCGGCCTCATCGTCATCGACTACCTGCAGCTGATGAGCGGCAACGGCGGCGGCAGCGAAGAGAACCGCGCGACCGTGCTCGGCGAGATCTCGCGCGGCCTGAAGGCACTGGCCAAGGAGCTGAAGTGTCCCGTCATCGCGCTGTCGCAGCTGAACCGTTCGGTGGAGCAGCGGCCCGACAAGCGACCCATGATGTCCGACCTGCGCGAGTCCGGCGCCATCGAGCAGGATGCGGACATCATCATGTTCATCTACCGGGACGAGTACTACACCAAGGACGAGTGCAAGGAACCGGGTGTCGCGGAGATCATCATTGCGAAACAGCGTAACGGCCCGGTGGGCACGGTGAAGCTGATGTTCCAGCGCATGCACACCAAGTTCGAGAACCTTGCGCCGGGGTACGTGGGCGTGGAGCGGGACGAGTACTGACGAGCGACGGCTTCTGAAAAAGGGCCACTGATGCGCGATCGCGTCAGTGACCCCTCTCGCTTTCTGCGATCTGTGGAATTGCCGGCCCGCCGGTGAACTCCGGAGTGCTGGCATGCCGGGCTGACCCATCATTTCGACGCGCCAGGATCCCCCGTCAACACGAAGGCCGCCCACTTGAACGGGTCGGGATCCCGCCCGCGCGCATCGGCCTGGGCTGCTCGCAGTGCGGCGGCGGGGCCGAGGCCGTGGTCCAGCTGGGCGTAGAAGCTGCTCATCAGTGCCGCGGTGGCCGCGTCGTCGACCTTCCAGAGACTGGCCACGACGGCGGGGGCGCCGGCGTAGAGGAAGGCGCGGCTCAGGCCGACCATGTCGTCGCCGCGGCTCAGCGCGCCGAGCTCGGTCTGGCAGGCGCTCAGCACGACGAGGCTGGCCTGGTGCAGGTCCAGGCCGAAGACCTCGCGCACCTCAAGCATGCCGTCGCGGGCGGTGTCGAGGTCGTCGTCGCCGGCCAGCACCAGGCGCGAGAACAGCGGCGCCGCGGCGTTGAGCTGGCCATGTGCGGCGATGTGCAGCACGCCGGCGGTGCCGACGCGTTGGCGCAGCGCGGCCTCGCTGGCCGCGGCGCCGCTCAGCACCGTGCCGCCCAGCACGGCGGCCACCGCACGTGCCTCGGCCTCGGCCTGGCGCAGCGGCGGCAGCCCCGGCGCCTGAGCTTGGGCGAGCGCGAGCAGGGGCCCGCGCGCCGGCTTGCGCTTGGCCGCGAGGAAGGACAGCACGCTGGCACTGGGCAGTTGGAAGAGCTCGAACTGTTCGCCCAGCCAGGGCCCGGAGGCGCCGCCGCGCAGCGCCGCGAACGGCAGCAGGTGCAGCACGCCATGCGGCACGATGCCCAACCGCGCGGTCTGCAGGTGGGCGCGCAGCGGGTCGACCAGCAGGGCCGACAGCCGCTGCAGCACGGCCAGCGGCGGGTCGCCCGGCGCGCCCAGCGCCGCGCGCAAATCCTCGACGAGCGTGCGCAGTGCCGCCTCGCTAACAGGCAGCTCCACCGCGTGCAGTTCCTTCTTCGACAGCACGAAGGCGAGCACCGCGTCGGGCGTGACCAGGTAGGACAGCAGCGTGGTGTCGGCGTCGAGCAGGGCCTGCAGTTCGGCCAGCGTTGGCGGCGCGACGGTGACCAGCGACGCGTGCTCCGCATTGGCTGCCTTGAGGCCCAGCAGCGCTCGTTCATGCTCCTGCCGCTTCTGCGCCAGCTTGCGCTGCAGCTCGGGCAACGCCGCCTCGTCCCGTTGTGAGGCGGGCTTGACGCGCTGCTGGCCGATCAGGCGGTTCAGCGCGGCCATCTCCAGGCGGATGCGCTGCTCCAGCGCGGCGCCGTCGTCGTTGCCGGTCTCAATGTGCACGCCGCCAAGCTGGTCGAGCAGGCTGCGGGCGCGCGAACGCTCGGCCATCTCGAAGGCCTCGGCGGGTCGCTGCAACTTCAGCAGCAGGCGCGCGGCGCGCTGCTGCCTGTCCACGGCTCGGTCGGCTAGCGCGGTCTTGAACTCCTCGATGCCACCGGCACTGCGCACGTCCTCGTCGATGGCGATGGCCTGCAGGTAGGCCTCGGCGGCCTTGTCCAACCGGCCTTGCGCCTCCAGCACGCGGGCGCTGCCTCCGAGGGCCATGGCCAGCGCTGCGCCCACGCCGGTGGTGCGCGCCAGCTCGGCGGCCTGGGCGAACTGGGCCAGCGCCTCGGACGGGTGGCCCAGCCGGGCCTGGACCTCGGCCAGCGCCAGCAGCGTGCCGCTCTCGCTGGCCCGGTCGCCGGCCTGCCGGTCCAGGGCCAAGGCCTCCTGCAGTACCGGCAATGCGGCGGCCGCGTCGCCCGATTCCGCCTGCACGCTGCCGAGGTTGGCCAGGCCGGTGCGCAGCAGCGGATCCTGTGTGCGGCGTTGCAGCGCCACCGCTTCCTGCAGCAAGGCCTTGGCCTCGGGAAAGGCCTTGCGCATGGCCTGAACGGCGGCCAGGTTGGTCAGCGTCTGCGCGCGGTTGACGCCAGGGCCGCGGAGCAAGGGCTGGTAGGCCGCAGCCGCCTCGTCCAGCCGGCCCAGGGCGACCAGCAGGCCGGCGATGTTGTTGCGCACCCGGTTCTGGTTGTCCAGGTCATCACGCTTCTCATAGGCGGCGAGCGCCAGCTCGAAGCGGCTCAGCGCCTGCGGCAGCCGGCCGGTGGCCATGTCGACCACGCCCATCAGGTTGATGGCGTCGGTCTGCGACCGGCTGCCGGTCTCGCGCGCCAGCTGCAGGCCACGCCCCAGCGATTCCCGAGCGCGGTCATAGTCGCTGCGCATCACGTCGACAAACCCCAGGGTGACGAGGGCCATCGCCTCGCCGGCGCGGTCGCCGCTGTCGGCAAACATCTGGCGCGCGGCGTCGCAGAGCTTGCGGGCGCCGGCCGCATCGTTGGCCTGCAGCCGCGCCACGCAATCGTTGTGGCGGTCGTTGGCGGCGCTGGAACGCTCGCGCTGCCGCTCCGTGGGAGGCGCGGCGTGGTCGCCGCGCGCGACGCCGGCCTGGGCCTGTGCGAGCAGCGTGGTGGCGCGCTCGAGGCCCTGGGCGTCGCCCAGCGACTTGAACGCGGCGGCGGCTTGCTGCGCCGGATCGACGGCGAGGGCTGCCTTGCCGAGCACCAAGTGCATCTGCGCGACGAACTCCAGCGTGCGCGCCAGGCCATCGACGTCGGCCGCCTTGCGCCGCAGCGCCACCGCCTCCTCGAAGCGCTGCAGGGCCTGTGCAATCTGCTCGGGCGAGTTGCCGGTCTTGGCGCGGGCGGCGAGTGCGAAGGCGGCGTTGTGCAATGCCTCGGCTTCGGCCTTCACGTCGCCGGCCGCCGTCTGCAGCGTGCGCTCGTCGCTGAAGGCTTTCTCGGCGTCGGCGTAGTGGCCCAGGTCGAGCTGGCTGAGGCCGATCTCGTGCAGCAGCAAGGCTTCGCCCTCGTTCTGGGTCGCGCGGTTGAGCGCGTGGGCGGCCTGCATGGCCTGCAGCGCCTGCGTGTGCTGGCCCTGCGCGCGCAGCACGATGCCGCGTGCGTACAGGGCCTCTTCCTCGGCGTTGTGGTCGCCACTGGCGTGGAAGAAGGCCAGCGCGCGGTCGAGCATGGTCAGCGCGCGGGCCGGGTCGCCGGCACGGTAGGTCGTGGCCGCCTCCAGGGTGAGCTGCTTGGCGGACTCGGGCGTTAGGGCCAGCTCCTGCGCGCCCACGCTGCCGGCCAGCGCCAGCAGCATCAACGCCAGCGCCAGCTTAAGGTGCCTTGGCATGGGTGGCCTTGTCGCGGGCCTGGGCCGCGCTGGCGTTGTCGCCGAGCTTGGCGTAGAGCGCTGCCGCTTCATCGAACGATTTCGCCGCGTCGCTGCGCAGGCCGAACACGTCCAGGTAGAGGCCGCCCAGCGCCGCTTGCGCCTGGGCCTGGACCTCGATGTCGTTCGCGCTCGCGGCGGCCTTGGCCGCTTGCAGCCACTGCGCTTCGGCCAGCCGCGGCAGGCCCACGGATTGCTCCAACGCGGCGGCGGCCAACTGCTCGATGGCCTCGGCTGCCAGGCCCTTGGTGGCCAGGAAATGCGCGGCCAGCAGCCGCGCGGCGTCGGGCGCCAGCTTCAGCGCGTTGATGCGGTCGAGGCCGGCGCGCACCTCGGCCGCGGCCAGCTCGGTCAGCAGCGTGAATCCCATGCCGGCGTCGGCCGCTTCGTCGGAGCTGCGCCCTGCGGCGGCGATGCTGACGCGGTAGCTGCCGCCCGGCTGCAGCGCCGGCGCGTCGGCGGGATAGGTCAGCGACGTGCTGCCCGCGGGCGCATTGGCGGACCAGCTGACGCCTGGGCCCTTGACCGTCACGGTCACGCTGCCCGCGCCGTTAGGCACGCTCCAGCGCAAGACGGGGCGCGGCGACAGCAGGCGCGTGCGCCGCGGTGCGACGACGAAGGGCAGCTCATCACTGTCATCGCCGCGGGTGGCGGCGATCAGGCTGCCTTCGAACAGCAGCGCAGTCTTGTCAGGCACGGCGCATGGCAGGCCGCTGAACCGACCTGGCGGCAGTTCGCGCAGCGTCAGGTCCGCGCAGGCCACGGTGGCGAGGCCGCCCACCGGCACGGACACCAGGTCGCCCCGGCGCAGCGCCGCACCGGGGCCGGTAGGGGCATTCATCGTCCAGCCCGCCCGGTGCAGCAGTACCGCACCACGCGTGGCGACCAGCAGGTGTGCGTCCTGGGCCGCAGGTGCCGGCGGCTGCGCGGGCGCCGGGCCGGTAGCGATCGTCAACGCGGCGGCCATGGCCGCCAACAGCGCTTGCGCTCTCATCGTGGGGCTCCTCGCAGGCGTTCCTCGGCCAGGCTCAGCCAGACCGGCTCCACCACTTCGTTCGGGTCGGCCGCCAGCGCCACGCATTGCGTCCAGGCCTCCGCGGCGCCCCGGGCCTGCTCGTCGCTGGGGGGGCGGTGGGCTTCCAGCACCTGCGCCAGCAGGCATTGCGCTGCCGCGTGGCCTGCGGGTGGGATGGCGATGGCCTCCTTCAAGCCCTCTTCCGCCTGCAGCAGATGCCCGAGCTGCCACTGGGCCCAGGAGCGGTTCTTCAGCAGCGAATAGCGCACGCTGGCCTCGACCGGGTTCTTGGCCAGCGCGCGGCCGGTCAGGGCCAGCGCGCTCGCGCCGTCGCCCTTGCGCAGCAGGTAAAGCCGGGCGAGGTTGTTGTAGGCGGGGTAGTGCCCGTCGTTGAGGCGGATGGCGAGCTGGTACTCGGGGATGGCGAGGTCGAAGTCGAGCAGCTCCTCGTGCGCGACCGCGAGGTTGTAGTGCGCATCCGCCAGGCCGGGATCGAGGCGCACGGCGCGGTCGAACGCATCGCGCGCGGCGGCCACCTCGCCGTGCTGCAGCCGCTGCATGCCGCGGTCGCTGTACCAGCGCGCCAGGCGCGGCATGGCGCTCCACAGCGCCACGACGACGAGCAGCAGCGCCGCCGCGAGCAGCGTCTTCCAGGCCGGGTGGCGGGCCCGGGCGACGTGCAGCTGCCCGAGCAGGCTCTCCACCTTCTCGCTGCCGACCCGCGTGAAGGCGCTGCCGGCCAGCAGCGCCAGCACAGCCTGGGCGAAAGTGCTCAGCAGGCCGAGCAGGTCTGGCCGGCCGGCAAGCAGGCGCAGCGAGACGTCGGTGGCGAGCGAGACAGCGAGCGTGATGAGGGCGCCGGACAGCACCGGCCACAGCGGGTGCGGTGTGGGCTCCTCGGGCGCATCCAGCATCCACCACCAGGCGGCGGCCTCGGGCTGCAGCGCGTCGCGCCAGGCGGTGAATGCACCGAGGCCCGCCTGCGTACCGAAGCGCTTCGCCCGCTCACGCAGCCTGGTGTCCTGCGCGGCCAACTGGCTCAGCGATTCGGCGCTGCGATCGGCGCCACCGGCAAGATCCGCGGCCACGTCGTCACGGGCATGCGCCGCGGCGAACAGCATGTCCGACAGGTCGCCGCCGTCGGGCACTGCATCCAGCGCGTCCAGCGCCTGGACGTAGCGCGCGATGGCCGGTTGTTCCGGCGGCGATGAAGCATGGGAAAGGGGGAGAGCGGGCATCTCGTTGCGGCGGCTGGCACGCCGTGGCCGCGCCCGCAAGCGTCACGGCACAGCAGGCGTAGCGCCAGACTACGTGAGCACAGGCCGGGTCGGCGTCCACAGTTCTGAGGACGAGGAGCCGGCCTTGCCTTGAGGCGACGTTCGGTGCGCCTGGCCGTGGTTGTCGGCATACCGCCGCCTTGGGGCGCTTTCAATGCCGCCGTGTAACAAAGGATCAGCAGCTGGAAGCTGGCTGAATACTGTATATATTTACAGTATGTCTCCCGCTCCCACCCGCATCGCCGCCGCCCAGCCCACGTTCGTCTCGCTCGACTCGATCAAGGGCCGCGGCAGCGCAACGGCCATGCCGCATCGCTTCGAGCAGCACGAGCGCGAGCAGTACGACGACGGTTGGGGCTCGCTGGACCAGGACGCCGCCGAGGAGCATCTGCCGCCGGCCACCCAGGTCATCGAGGAGTACGCCAAGAAGATCGTCTCCAGCAACCAGTCGCCGGACATCAGCTTCGACTACTCCATCAACCCCTACCGCGGTTGCGAGCACGGCTGCATCTACTGCTTCGCGCGGCCCACGCACAGCTATCTGAACCTGTCGCCGGGGCTGGATTTCGAGACGCGCATCGTCGCCAAGGTCAACGCGGCTGAGCGGCTGCGCGAGACGCTGGCGGGCGCCAGGTACGAGCCCCGCTCGCTGGTGCTGGGCACGGCCACCGATGCTTACCAACCCATCGAGCGCAAGCTCGGCATCACGCGGCGCATCGTCGAGGTGCTGGCCGAGACCAGCCACCCGTTCTCGGTCGTCACCAAGTCCAGCGGCATCGAGCGCGAGCTGGACCTGATCGCACCGATGGCCGCGCAGGGCCTGGTGTCGGTCTACCTGTCGGTGACGACGCTGGACAACGAGCTCGCCCGCATCCTGGAGCCGCGCGCGGCGGCGCCGGCGCGGCGGCTGCGCACGATCCAGGCCTTGGCCGAGGCCGGCGTGCCGGTGGGCGTCAGCGTGTCGCCCATCATTCCCTTCATCAACGAGCCCGAGCTGGAGCGCATCCTGGAAGCCGCTGCAGCGGCCGGCGCGAGTTCGGCCTTCAGCATCCCCGTGCGCCTGCCCTGGGAGGTGAACCCGCTGTTCCAGGACTGGCTGGCCCGCCACTTCCCCGACCGCGCCGAGCGCGTGATGGCGCGCATCCGCGAGATGCGCGGTGGCAAGGACAACGACGCGCGCTTCGGCACGCGCTTCACCGGCGAGGGCATCTGGGCCGACCTGCTGCGCGCGCGCCTGCGGCGGGCGGTGGCCAAGCTCGGACTTCGCACCGAGCGGCGGCCCGTGCAACTGGCGCTGTTCAAGAAGCCGAGGAAGCCGTCGGCGCAGGGCGATCTGTTCTAGCGATGGCAGCGCCTCAGCCGATGCGTACTTTCCAGGCTTGTGAGTCGCGAAGGTTGAAAGGGTCGGCGGCCGAGATCGACACCACGCCTACCAGACCGTGTTGACGAAGAGCCAGTCATCAACGGTCAGGCCGTCCAACGTCCTGCGGATGGCATCGTGACGTGGATCCGCTCCCGGCAATCGCAGGTTGCGCAACAACCGCGATGCCGTTCGCCCCGACACCCAGCGACCCAGATGGGCATCCGCTGGAGAGCGCATGCGCAGGCCAGTCAACGTGCCCAGCCAATGCGCCAGCGTGGCTCCTGCTGCCACGCGTCGCGACAGGTTGGCGGGCAAGGCCAAGGCGGCTGCATCGTTCGCCATGGCATGCCAGATCTGTGGCGGCAGCGCGGGGACGGGCGTGGTCCATTCGAGCATCTGCAACGACAGGGCCATGCTCATGCCGCCCGCGCCGCGCGCCAGCCAACCGCGCGCATAGGCGTCGTCTTCCAGACCGAGGCATGCCAGTTGGTCGGGCGCCAGCGAGCGCAGGCGGGCCAGCGCCTGTTCAAGGGCGTCGGCGGCCAGACCGCCTGCGCCCTGCCGCCATTGCGTGCGCAGCAGGTCGCAGCGGGCTGGCGAAAGCCTGCATCGACCACAGTGAACCATGAAGGCCACTCATCACCTCCCTGTTGCAGTCCTGCGGCCGACGGTTTGCGCTCCGTCAATGGCAGCCCACGGCACTGCCGTCCCGAATGATCGCGGTGGGCAGCGGGGCATGCGCCATGGCGGAAAAGACGGCTGCAGCGCGATCGCTTGCCTGGTTGTTGCTGGCACCACCTATCGTCGCCCTGGCGATGGACCAATGACCCGGCGGCACATTGTCGAAGAACACGGGCCACGGCCCTGCATTGGCCCCGCCGGGTGGCGGGTTGGGTATCGTCAAATCGCCGATGACCAGAGGTGCCGGCGGCGGATTCCCGGGCACGTCGACCGTGATCCTCAACCAGCAAGGAAAGGCGGCTGCGTTGGCCATGTTGTTGAACAGGGACAAGGTCGGCGGGTTGCCGGACACGCCGAAGCTGACCCGTGACCAGTCGATCTGGTTCGCGGTTCCCGGCAGGACCCTCACACCGCGGTAGAGCTGGTTGGGATACCAGGCCAGCTCGGCGGTTTCCGGGGGCTGCTGAGGCTGAGGCGCGGAGGCTGGCGGCAACTGCGCGCAGGAAGCGAGCACCGTCATCGACAGCAGCATGAGAAGGGATTTGTTCATGATGGATCCTTGAGTTCAGGGGCAGGCAGTCGGTGGCCGACTGCCTGCCAGGCGATCTCTCGATTCCCAGTGGCGGTCCCGCCACTGGCGTGGCGTGTTGAGGCTGCTTTGCCTGCGCCGGTCAGATCCAGGCCGCGCCGGAGCGGCCAGGCCACCAACCGGTCAGCTTGATGTGCCCGCGGCCGAGTTCCCAGGTGTTGAGCGGGTTGGAAACGCGCAGGAACTGGCTGGCGCCAGCGGTGAAATCCATGCGGATGTCGAAGTCGGTCGCTTCCAGCGGGATGCCGGTGATCTGGGTGTCCAAGCCGCCCGAGACGCGAGCCGTGCGAGTCACCTTTTCGCCATCAACTTTGTAGGTCACCGTGGCATTGACGATGTAGGAGCCGCCGTTGTCCAGCCACAGGTTGAGGTAGGGAACGTCGCCCACCCAGCGCGGAATGATGACCCGGCCCGCGAAGGACGTGAACTCGTAGGCGTAGGCCACTGGCTCGCTGTCGACCACATTCGTCTTGCTGGGGAAGATTCGCTTCTCGACGTTGTCCGTCGAGGAGGTGGTCTTGTAGGAGCCCTTCAAGGAGGCGGACTGGTCGCTGCCCGTCATCGCAGCGACACCGTCGACCGAACCGGTGATGCTGAACTCACCCTTGTCCTGGCGCGAGCCGACGTTCACGCAGCCATCGGTGAGCCAGACCTTGGTGATCATCCCGAAGCCCTGGTCGATCTTGTCGCCTGTGGCCTTGTTGTACTTCTTGGCCACCTGCAGGATCTCGTCGTAACGCTCCAGCATGACCTTGGCGGGGTCTTCGACATATTCGACGCCGTAGGTGGAGCCCATGGACGTCAACGAGCCCTTGGTGCCGAAGTCCCAGGTGCTCTGAAGGCCGACGGTGACCTCGATGCCGGTGGTCGGGTCCTTGTAAGGCACGTCGAAATTGACGCCGACGGTCGTCTGCTTCACGTCGCCCTGTTCGATGTGCCAGTCGCTGCCCGAGACCGCGATCACGGCGGGCACGGCGATGCCCGTTTGCGCCCCTTGGAACTGACTGTCGGTCGGATTGAACCAGCCCAGCGCCCCGACCCTGATGGTCGGATCGAGGGTCCAGTTGCCCCAGGCAAACCGGTCCGTGTTTCGCAGCAGCCGCGTCAGCTGCACGTTCCACGCCGTGCTGCCGTCTTCGGTGATGCCGCTGGGTTGGGTGATGACTTGAAAACCTTGCTCGTTCGATTCACGCATGACTAATCTCCCTGTTGAGTACCTGAAAAGGCCACGATGTCGCACCGTCGATCGGTGCCGGCACGAGCATGGCGGCGATCGCCTGCGACGTGTTCAGGTGGCTCTTGCGCCGGGAGATGGACTGCTTGCATCCTGCGCAAGCCTGATGTTGGAGCGGTGCTCCATGAAGCTGAGCAGCGCACGCACCTCGTTCACGGTGCTCTCGCTGACCCGTGGTGGCAGATAGCCGATCTCGGGCCGGCGGTGCACCCCTGGATGGCCGATACCTCGGATCAGCCAGTCCATCGAGACGTCGAGCGTGTCGCACAGGTGGATTGCGTGGTGCAGCGTGATCGGGCCGCCGCGCTTCCAGCGGCTGATGGCGGCCTCGTTCACGGCCAGCGCAAATGCAAGTGCCGTGGCCTTGAAGTTCCCGCGCAACTGCATGGCTGCGACGAGCCGTTCACCGAACCGGCTGGCTTCCAGCGCTCCTGGCGCGGTGGCCGGTCCATCGGCATGCGGCAGTGGGCGTGGCCTGGCAGATCGCGTTGGACCGCAAGAGGGGTCACCTGAGGTTGGAGCGTGGCGACTTTCGTTCGAGGAGGGTGGCTCGGTGTCGGAAGTGCTGTCCATGTCAGATCTCCTGATGCGCCGTCCTTGAGAAGGTCAGCGTTCGGCGCTCACGGCGGATGGTTGGTGCGTAGCTGTCCGGGCCATGTAGCGGCGATGCGCACACCCCTTCCTTTGAAACGCATTGCTTCGCCATAACCCGACATCTCTGCGCAAACCGTCGGCGCCGCGAGACCTGTTCTAGTCAGTTGGGGACAGAGCTACTCGCTGCGCTCGGGCGGTCTGTCCCACAAGGTCTTCAGTTGAGTTGGGGACAGAGCTACTCGCCGCGCTCGGGCGGTTAGTCCCACAAGGTCTTCAGCTTCGGCAGCCGGCCAGCAGGTCCCACTCCGGCTTGTAGACATCGGCGCGCGCACCGACCCAGCCCATGGCGGTGTGGAAGAGGTTGTCGTGCGAGGCCGGCTTGTCGCGCAGGGCTTGCAGGCAGCCGGGCTTGAGCGACGCGGCCAGGCCACCGCCTTCGGGCACCCAAAGCAGCATGGGCACATGGGTCTGCTCGCTCGGCGCCATTGCATAGGGCATGCCGTGCAGGTAGAGGCCGTTCTCGCCCAGCGACTCGCCATGGTCCGACACGTAGAACATGCCGGCGTCGAAGCGGCCCCGCTGGGTCTGCAGCCAGGCGATCGATCGCGCCAGCAGCCGGTCGGTCGTCACGATGGTGTTGTCATAGCCGTTGACGACCTGCTCGCGCGCGCATTGCTGCAAGGCATTGCTCTTGCACTCGGGCTGGAAGGGCTTGAGGTCGGGCGGCGAGCGCTTGAAGTAGGCCGGGCCGTGGCTGCCCATCTGATGCATGACCAGGACCAGGCCGCGCCTGACGCGCTCCGGGTCCAACGCGGCGATGCGCTTGTCCAGCTCGTGCAGCAGCGATTCGTCGAAGCATTCTTCGCCATCGCACAGGCCCGCCGGCAGCGGTGCCGCGCCCTCGGGCAGCTTGGCGGTGGAGCTATTGGGCACGCGGTCGCACAGGCCCTTGCAACCGCTCTGGTTGTCCAGCCACAGCACGGCCAGGCCGGCGCGTTGCAGCACGTCGAGCAGGTTCTCCTGCGTGCCCTTCACGTCGCCGAAGGCCGCGCGGCCCAGCGGCGAGAACATGCAGGGCAGCGAGGCGGCGGTGCTGGTGCCGCAGGACGTGACCTGGCGCAGGCTCAACACCGGCAGCTTGGCGAGTTCGGGGTTGGTCGGGCGCTCGTAGCCGTTGAGGCTGAAGTTCATCGCCCGCGCCGTCTCGCCGACGACGAGCAGCAGCAGCGGCGGCTTGGACCCTTCAGCGCGTGGCAGCAGGTGGGCATCGGCGCCGATGACCGCCGGCGGGCCGCTCGGAGCGGCCTGGCCGCGCAGCGCGGCCGAACTGATCGAATAGACCGCGTTCAGCGGCGTGACCATGTAGCGCAGCGTCTTGTAGTTGCGCATCGTCGACGACAGGTCGGCGAAGACGCTCAAAGCCAGCAACACCATCGCGACGAGGCCGAGGCCGAAGGCGGCGACATTGCCGCCCAGGCGTTTGGCAAAGGCCTGGCGTGGTGCGGCGGGCCGGCGCAGCAGCCACCAGGCGGGCAGGGCGCCCAGCAGCAAGACGCTGAGCAGCAGCCGCCAGCTCAGCAGGTCGCGCGTCTCGCGCACGTCGGTCTGCACCATGTTCACGACCATGGTCGGGTCGAAGACGATGCCGTAGCTGCCGATGAAATAGGCCAGCGCGCCGGCGGACAGCAGCAACACGGCGAGCAGCGCCTTGATCAGGCGCGGCCAGGCCAGCAGGCTCAGCAGCGCGCCCGTGGCCGCGGTGACCATGCCGGCAAAGGCGACGATGAAGACGAGGCCGCGTGTGCCACTGATCTCGGGCAGCGCATGCAACTGCTGCCACAGTGGCCAGTTCGCAGCCAGGCCCATCCACAGGGCGGCCAGCCAGGCCTGGGTCAGAGGTCGCGAGGTGTCGGGCTGGAACCAGGCCAGCAGGCGCTTGAGCAGAGGCATCGGAGAGCAGCGTGGGAGAGGGCGGCGGCACGCATTCTCGCGGCCACGCGTGACGGCTGCCTCGGGTGATACGCGGGCGGCGCCACAGGCGAGTCAGGCCGGTGCCGTGGCCGCCGTGCGCAAGGCGACACCGCCCGTCGCGCGCACCTTGCTCGGTCCGCCGGTCATGGGCTTCACGTAGCGGCCGTGCAGGACCTCGATCTGCTCGGCCAGTGTCTGGGCGCCTTCGATCTTCTCGAAATGGCGCTTCAGCACGAGACCCGCCATGTCGATGAGCTTGGCATTGCGCGTCGCCTCGCCCTGCTGGATCAGCAGTTCGACGCCGACCTTGGCGCCGCCACGCATCGAATGACGCATGGCCGTCTCGGCGACGCTGAAGATCTTGTGATGGCAGTCGCGGAACTGCTCGGCCGCGCCCATGTGACCCTCGGTCATCGCGACGAGGATTTCGGTGCTGGCCTTGGCCGTGCAGTGGCGCGTGCCCAGGCTGCACAGGATGGGCATCATCTCTTCCAGCTCGACTTCCTGGCTCGACAGGCGTATCCACAACGCCGTCAGCAGCGAGGCGGCCTCGAGGTCGAAGTTGCCGGCCTGGGCATGCTCGGTGAACTCGCGCGCCATGATGAGAGCCTGGCCGACGCGGCGCTCCAGCAGAAAGGCGAGGCCACGAAACACGAGGTCGAAGCGCTGCAGCCGGATGGAGCCGGGCGCGCGCTCGATGGCGGCGGCCAGCGAGTCATGCGCGTACTTGAAGCCCTTGAAGTCCTTGGCGTCGAAGCGCATCAAGCCGATCAGCACGAGGCTGAGCATGTCGAAGAGCTTGGAGCGCAGGCCCTGCGACATGGCGCGTTCCAGCATCTTCAGCGCCTCGGCGCGTTCGCCGGCATAAAAGCCCAGCGACCCGCAGCGCTGCAGGCGCAGCAGGCAGCCAGGCGTCAAGGTCGCCGCGGTCTGATAGGTCTTGAGGGCCTCGCGCAGATCTCCCTGCTCCATCTGCACATGGCCCATCAGGTCGTGCGAGTCGGCGTACTCCGGCAGCTCGCCGATCAGGTTCTCCAGCGTGCGGCGCGCCGCCTGCAGGTTGCCGCTGGCGACCTCGGTGCGCGCCACGCCCAGGCGCGCCCAGGGCACGGTCTTGGCGGCAATGATGGCCTCGTAGAGGATCTTGGCGTCGTCGAAGCGCTTCAGCCGCAGCAGCAGTTCGGCGCCGATGCGGGCGGCGTACAGCCAGTACTTGTCCTTGGCCTCGAAGCGGGCCAGGCACAGGTTGGCGGCGGTCTCGAAATCCTCGCCCTCGATGGCCTCGAAGATGTCCTTCAGCACGCGCTTGCGCTGGCGGGCGCTGGCCAGGCGCTCGGCGAGGTTGGCGCTGGTGTACGGCTTGATCAGATAGGCATCCAGCGCGGCCTCGGCCGCCTCGGCAACCTTGGCGTAGGTGGCCTCGCTGGTCACCATGACGAAGACGGTGGAGTAGGGCAGCAGGCCCTCGCGGCGCAGCTCGTCGAGCAGGTCCTGGCCGGACGTGTCACTGCTGTCGAAGTGGTAGTCGCACAGCACGATGTCGAAGGTCTGGTGCTCCAGCATCACGCGCGCATCCTTCACGCGCGGCGTCTGGCGCACCGTGCCGACGCCGAGGTCGCGCAGTTGGGCCGACATCAGGCTGCGTGAGTTGGCATTGCCGTCGATGATCAGCGCCGACGCCGTCTGGATGTTCTGATCCATCAGAAACATGCGGCGGCCTTCCTCGGCGCAGGGCCGTGGACTCTGAGCGCAGCGCACGACGCGTGGATCACTTATGAGTCAGCGGTGTAATGATTGGCGGACTTTAGGGTTTGCAACCTGGCGATGGTCAGCTGGTTACTACCGGCTTTTGACACTTGGCGTGACTTTCGGCGCAGGCCGGCTTCGCGCGAGACGTAGGCTGCGCCCACGAAAAAGCCGCGGGCTCCTGCGAGGACCGCGGCTTGAGTTGACCCGCAGCCGGTTTACTTGAACAGGTCCTTGACCCGGTCCGTCCAGCTCTTGGCGTTGGGCGAGTGGCGCTCGCCCCCCTTCTTCAGCGACTCGTCCAGCTCCTTGAGCAGCTTCTTCTGGTGCTCGGTGAGCTTGACCGGTGTCTCGATGGCGATGTGGCAGTAGAGGTCGCCGGGGTAGCTAGACCGCACGCCCTTGATGCCCTTGCCGCGCAGGCGGAAGGTCTTGCCATGCTGCGTGCCCTCGGGCAGCTCGATCTCGGCCTTGCCGCCCAGCGTGGGCACCTCGATGTTGCCGCCGAGCGTGGCGGTGACCATGGAGACCGGCATCGTGCAGTGCAGGTCGTCCCCGTCCCGCTCGAAGATGTCGTGCTGCTTGATGCGGATTTCGATGTAGAGATCGCCCGCCGGGCCGCCGTTCACGCCGGGCTCGCCATTGCCCGCCGAGCGGATGCGCATGCCCTCGTTGATGCCGGCGGGGATCTTCACCTCCAGCGTCTTCTGCTTCTTGACCTTGCCCTGGCCGTTGCAGGTCGTGCAGGGGTCGGGAATGATCTTGCCGCTGCCGTGGCAGTGCGGGCAGGTCTGCTGGATGCTGAAGAAGCCCTGGCGCATGTGCACCGTGCCCGAGCCGCCGCAGGAGCCGCAGGTCTTGGCGCTGGTGCCGGGCTTGGCGCCCGTGCCGCCGCAGGTCTCGCAGCCTTCCCAGCTCGGGATGCGGATCTGCGTTTCCTTGCCGCGCGCAGCCTCTTCCAGCGTGATCTCCATCGCGTAGCTGAGGTCGCTGCCGCGGTAGACCTGCTGGCCACCGCCGCCGGCACGACGCCCGCCGCCCTGGCCGCCGAAGATATCGCCAAAGATGTCGCCAAAGGCTTCGGCAAAGCCGCCGAAGCCTTCCGCGCCGGGGCCGCCACGGCCAGCACCCATGTTGGGGTCCACGCCGGCATGGCCGTACTGGTCGTAGGCGGCGCGCTTCTGGGCGTCGGACAGCATCTCGTAGGCCTCCTTGGCCTCCTTGAAGCTTTCCTCGGACTTCTTCGCCCCGTCGCCCTGGTTGCGGTCAGGGTGGTGCTTCATGGCCAGCTTGCGGTAGGCCTTCTTGATGTCCTCTTCGGTCGCGTTCTTCGCGACGCCGAGGACTTCGTAGTAATCGCGCTTGGACGCCATGCTCTTCGCTCTTCTTTCAAGGGCAAAGGCCCGGCGGCGCTTCGCAGCACCGCCGAGCCGGGATCATCGAGGGCTTACTTGCTGTCCTTGACTTCCTTGAACTCGGCATCCACGACGTTGTCGTCGGCCGGGCGCTTGGCTTCGGCTTGCGCCGTGGCTTGCGGCTGCTCGGCAGCACCGGCGGCGGCCGCAGCGGCGGCTTGCGCACCCTGCTGGTCGGCGTAGATCTTTTCGCCCAGCTTCTGGCTGGCGGTCATCAGCACCTCGGTCTTGGCCTCGATGGCGGCCTGGTCATCGCCCTTGATGGCTTCTTCCAGATCCTTGGCCGCGGCTTCGATGGCGTCCTTCTCAGCCGGCTCGAGCTTGTCGCCATGCTCGGTGACTGACTTGCGCACGCTGTGCACCAGGCCGTCGGCCTGGTTGCGGGCCTGCACCAATTCGACCTTCTTCTTGTCGTCGGCCGCGTTGGCTTCGGCGTCCTTCACCATCTTCTCGATCTCGGCTTCAGACAGGCCGGAGTTCGCCTTGATGGTGATCTTGTTTTCCTTGCCGGTGCCCTTGTCCTTGGCGCCGACGTGCAAGATGCCGTTGGCGTCGATGTCGAAGGAGACCTCGATCTGCGGCGTGCCGCGCGGTGCCGGCGGGATGCCTTCAAGGTTGAACTCGCCCAGCGACTTGTTGGCCTGGGCCAGCTCGCGCTCGCCCTGATAGACCTTGATCGTCACGGCCGGCTGGTTGTCGTCGGCCGTCGAGAAGGTCTGCGAGAACTTCGTCGGGATGGTCGTGTTCTTCTTGATCATCTTCGTCATCACGCCGCCCAGGGTCTCGATGCCCAGGGAGAGCGGGGTGACGTCCAGCAGCAGCACGTCCTTGCGCTCGCCGCCCAGGACCTGGCCCTGGATGGCGGCACCGACGGCCACGGCCTCGTCGGGGTTCACGTCACGGCGCGGTTCCTTGCCGAAGAACTCCTTGACCTTGTCCTGCACCTTGGGCATGCGGGTCATGCCGCCGACCAGGATGACGTCGTCGATGTCGGCCAGCGCCACGCCGGCGTCCTTCACCGCCACGCGGCAGGGGGCGATGGTGCGCTCGATCAGCTCGTCCACCAGCGACTCCAGCTTGGCGCGGGTCAGCTTGACGTTCAGGTGCTTGGGGCCGGTCGCGTCTGCCGTGATGTAGGGCAGGTTGACGTCGGTCTGCGACGAGTTGGAGAGCTCGATCTTGGCCTTCTCGGCGGCTTCCTTCAGGCGCTGCAGGGCCAGCACGTCCTTGGTCAGGTCGACGCCCTGGTCCTTTTTGAACTCGGCAATGATGTAGTCGATGATGCGCTGGTCGAAGTCTTCGCCGCCCAGGAAGGTGTCGCCGTTGGTCGACAGCACTTCGAACTGCATCTCGCCGTCGACGTCGGCGATCTCGATGATGGACACGTCGAACGTGCCGCCACCCAGGTCATACACGGCGATCTTGCGGTCGCCCTTGCCATGCTTGTCCAGGCCGAAGGCCAGGGCCGCGGCGGTGGGTTCGTTGATGATGCGCTTGACGTCCAGGCCGGCGATGCGGCCGGCGTCCTTGGTGGCCTGGCGCTGGGCGTCGTTGAAGTAGGCCGGCACCGTGATGACGGCCTCGGTCACTTCCTCGCCGAGGTAGTCCTCGGCGGTCTTCTTCATCTTGCGCAGCACTTCGGCCGAAACCTGCGGGGGCGCGAACTTCTTGCCGCGCACTTCCACCCAAGCGTCGCCGTTGTCGGCGGCGGCGATGGTGTAGGGCATCAGATCGATGTCCTTCTGCACTTCCTTCTCGGAGAACTTGCGGCCGATCAGGCGCTTGACGGCGTACAGCGTGTTCTTCGGGTTGGTCACCGACTGACGCTTGGCGGAGGCGCCGACGAGGATCTCGCCGTCTTCCTGGTAGGCAATGATGGACGGCGTGGTGCGGGCGCCTTCGGCGTTCTCGATGACGCGCGTGGTGTTGCCTTCCATGACGGCCACGCACGAGTTCGTGGTGCCCAGGTCAATGCCGATGATCTTTCCCATTTGGAACTCCTGAAGATTTGTTGGATGTGTTCGATTTGTGGATAACTTGCTGCTCTTTCAAGGGGCAGCAGGCTGTGAATTACTTGGGTGCGGAGACGGTCACCAGCGCCGGGCGCAGCACGCGGTCGGCGATCAGGAAGCCCTTCTGCAGCACGGCGACCACGGTGTTGGGCTCCTGCTGGGCTGGCACCACCGAGATGGCCTGGTGCTGGTGCGGATCGAACTTGGTGCCCGCAGTCGGGTTGATCTCGACGACGCGGTTGCGCTCCAGCGCACTGGCCAACTGGCGGCGCGTGGCGTGCACGCCTTCCAGCACGGTCTCGACCTTGGCGTCGGGCGTCGCGATGGCCGCTTCCATGCTGTCCATGACCGGCAGCATGGCCTCGGCGAAGGCCTCGACCGCGAACTTGCGAGCCTTGGCCACGTCCTCGTCGGCACGGCGGCGGATGTTCTCCACCTCGGCCTTGGCGCGCAGGTAGGCGTCGCTCATCTCGGCCAGGCGGCCTTCCAGCTCAGCGATCTTGGCTTCGGGGTTGAGTTCGGCGGCCGTGGGCTCGCCGGCGGCGGCGTTGGCCGCGTCTTCGGGCAGGGGGGTGTCGGGCTTCATGGCAGCAATGAGGGAATCGCGTCCACTTGGGGAGCGATGCCCTGGTTTCAAGAGGGGGAATTGAATCCGGATTATCCGGGTCAACCCGGGGTGTCGGCATCCTCGCCGTCGTCCAGCGAGACCGACCAGCGGTCCCAGTCCGCCAGCCGGCGCCGGTCCTGCTTGGTCGGCCGGCCTTGCAGGATGGTATCGGCAGGCTCCGGCGCCAGCCGGCGCGCTTCGGCGGCGGCCTCGCGGGCGGTGATGCTGGCGGCAGTCTCGGCGTAGAGCAGTTGTGCCTGCGGGGCGGGGCCGCGCTGGTTGGACAGCCCCTTGACCTCGATCTCCCGGGTGACGGTGCCGGTGCGGATGCCCAGCACGTCGCCGACCTTCACGTCCCGCGCCGGCTTGACCGGCTGGCCGCCGACGCGCACGCGGCCCAGGTTGATCTCATCGACGGCCAGCGCGCGGGTCTTGTAGAAGCGCGCCGCCCACAGCCATTTGTCCAGCCGCATGCTGGTCAGCGCGTCGCTCATTCGCGGGCTCCGGCGGCCTTGGCGCGTTCGCGTTGCAGGGCCAGGGTGTCGGGGTGGGGAGCGGCGGTCAGCCAGCCTTGCAGATGGCGCTCGGCCAGGTCGGCCAAGGCCCGCATGCCGGTCGGGTGGTCGTTCAGGCAGGGGATGTAGCCGAAGCGCTGGCCGCCGGCCGCCAGGAAGGCCGCGCGGGCCTCCTGGGCGATCTCTTCCAGCGTCTCCAGGCAGTCGGCCGAGAAGCCGGGGCAGATGACGTCGACGGCCTTCGTGCCGCCCTTGGCCAGCTTGATGAGACTGGGCTCGGTGTAGGGCTCCAGCCACTTGGCCTTGCCGAAGCGGCTCTGGAAGGTGACCCGCCATTCGCCGTCCTTCAGGCCCAGTGCCTCGGCCAGCAGCCGGCCGGTCTTCAGGCACTCGCAGTGGTAGGGGTCGCCCAGGTGCAGCGTGCGCTCGGGCATGCCGTGAAAGCTCATGACCAGTTGGTCGCCGCGGCCCTCGCGCTGCCAGTGCTCGCGCACGGTCTGGGCCAGCGCGGCGATGTAGCCGGCGTCGTCGTGATAGCGGTTGATGAAGCGCAGCTCCGGCACATGGCGGGTCTGCAGCGCCCAGCGGGCCACGTCGTCGATGACGCTGGCCGTCGTCGCGCCGGAATACTGCGGGTAGGCCGGCAGCACCAGCACGCGGCGCACGCCTTCGCGCTTGAGGGCATCCAGCGTGGCGGCGATGGCAGGTTGCCCATAACGCATGGCCATCACCACGCGCACGCGCAGGCCGCGTTCGCCCAGATAGCCCTGCAGCAGCTTGGCCTGCTTCTCGGTCCAGACCTTCAGCGGCGAACCTTCGGGCGTCCAGACCGTCGCGTACTTGGTGGCCGATTTGGCCGGCCGCACGCGCAGGATGACGCCGTGCAGGATCAACAGCCAGACCAGCCGGGGAATCTCGACGACGCGCGGGTCGGCGAGGAACTGGGCCAGGTAGCGGCGCAGCGCCGGCGCGGTCGGTGCGTCGGGCGTGCCGAGGTTGCACAGCAGGACGGCGACTTCGGTGGCCAGCGGTCCAGCAGGCGTGGCGCCGTGGCGCTGCGGCGGTTCAGGCAGGAAAGCCATCAGTCAACGACGGGAGCGCGGGCTGCCGAAGGGCTGCGGCTCGGTGTCGGCAAAGTGCAGCACCTCGAAGCGCACGATGGGCGATTGGTCGTCCGTCGGCAGGCCGCCCAGGCCGATGATGCCGCTGCCGTGCAGCGTGCAGCTGCCGCGCTTCAGGCTCAGCAGCTCGCCCGAATCGCCGAAGCGCACGTAGGTGCCGTTGTAGGAGAGGTCGGTCAGCTCGAAGCTGCTGCCCTGCCAGTCGATGCGGGCATGTGAGCGCGATACGCGCGCGTCGGTGATGCAGTAGGTGGCCTGCACGCTGCGGCCGAGCACGATGGGCATGGCGTCGATATCGAAGACGCGGTCCAGGTCCTGCCAGACCAGGCGCATGCCGTCGGGGTCGACGGAGCGCATGGGCTCGCCGAACTGCGTCGCGGTGTCGTCGGCGCCGACCAGCGGTGCGGCGTCCAGCCGGTAGACGTGGACGGACTCGATGCGCCCGCGCACGGAGATGCGGTCCAGGCTGCGAAAGCGCCCCTTGGACGCGTGATGCAGGCCGCTCAGCACCTCGGCCGTGACGAGGATCTCGCCGTCCCCGGCGTGGTCTATGAGCCGTGCCGCGACATTGACCGCGTCACCGAAGCAGTCGCCATTGAGTTCGACCACCTCGCCGCGTGCCAGCGCCACCTGCAGGCGCAGCGCGAGCAGCGCAGGGTTGTTCTGGCGGCGCGCGCGCTGGACGGTCCTCTCGAGCAGCTCCTGCATGCGCTGGGCGGCGCGCACGCCCTCGCGCGGCGTGTCGAAGGCAGCCATCAGGCCGTCGCCCAATGTCTTGATCAGCTGACCGCCGCTTTCCAGCACGGCCTCGCTGATCTGGCCCACGGTCTGCGTGACCATGGCGCTCGCCTCGGCGTTGCCGAGGGATTCATACAGCCCGGTGCTGCCGCGCAGGTCGGCAAATAGGACGGTGCGCTCGCGGATCGCGGTCATGGGGACAGTTTATCGACGTAAGAAAGGCCGGACATGCCGGCCTTTGTTGCGAATACAGCGATCAGAGGTTGTCGAGGTAAGTGCGCAGCTTGTCGCTGCGGCTCGGGTGCTTCAGCTTGCGGATCGCCTTGGCTTCGATCTGGCGGATGCGCTCACGCGTGACGTCGAACTGCTTGCCGACTTCTTCCAGCGTGTGGTCGCTCTGCATCTCGATGCCGAAGCGCATGCGCAGCACCTTGGCCTCGCGCGGCGTCAGGCTGTCCAGGATGTCCTTCACCACGTCGCGCAGGCCAGCCTGCATCGCCGCCTCGATCGGCGCCGTGTTGTTGGTGTCCTCGATGAAGTCGCCCAGGTGGCTGTCGTCGTCGTCGCCGATCGGCGTCTCCATGGAGATAGGCTCCTTGGCGATCTTCATGATCTTGCGGATTTTGTCCTCCGGGATCTCCATCTTCTCGGCCAGCGTCGGCGCGTCCGGCTCGAAGCCGAACTCCTGCAAGTGCTGGCGCGAGATGCGGTTCATCTTGTTGATCGTCTCGATCATGTGAACCGGGATGCGGATGGTGCGGGCCTGGTCAGCGATGGAGCGCGTGATGGCCTGGCGGATCCACCACGTGGCGTACGTCGAGAACTTGTAGCCGCGGCGGTATTCGAACTTGTCCACCGCCTTCATCAGGCCGATGTTGCCTTCCTGGATCAGGTCCAGGAACTGCAGGCCCCGGTTCGTGTACTTCTTGGCGATGGAGATCACGAGGCGCAGGTTGGCCTCGATCATTTCCTTCTTCGCGTCACGAGAGGCCTTCTCGCCCTCGTTCATCTTCTTGTTGATGTCCTTCAGGTCATCCAGCGGCACCACGGCCTTGGCCTGGATGTCCGTCAGCTTCTGCTGCAGCTCCTGCACGGGCGGCAGGTTGCGCGCCAGGATGACGCTGTAGGGCTTGCCCAGCGCCACTTCCTTCTCGGCCCACTTCAGGTTCAGCGCGTTGGGCGGGAAGGTCTTGATGAAGTGTTCCTGCGGCATGCCGCACTTGTCGACCACGATCTTGCGCAGCTCGCGCTCGTAGCGGCGCACGTCGTCCACCTGGCTGCGCAGAATGTCGCACAGCTTTTCAATCGTCTTGACCGTGAAGCGGATGGTCATCAGCTCCTGGCTGATGGCCTGCTGGGCCTTGTTGTACGACAGGGATTTGTAGCCGTCCTTCTCGAAGGCCTTGCGCATCTTGTCGAAGGCTGCGGACATCGAGTCCAGCTTGACCAGCGCGGCATTCTTCAGCTCTTCGAGCTTCTTCGTCAGCGCCTTGGAGCCGCCGTTGCCGTCGTCGTCGTCTTCCTCGTCGAACTCGTCGAAGTCTTCCTCGGCCACGTAGTCGTCGGCCTCGTCGGCAGCGACGAAGCCGTCCACCACCTCGGAGATCTGCATCTCGCCGGCGCGGATCTTGGTGGCGAACTCGAGGATGTGGGCGATGGTCGTCGGCGATGCCGAGATCGCCAGCATCATGGCCTGCAGGCCGCCTTCGATGCGCTTGGCGATCTCGATTTCGCCTTCACGCGTCAGCAGTTCGACCGTGCCCATCTCGCGCATGTACATGCGCACCGGGTCGGTCGTGCGGCCGAACTCGGAGTCCACCGTCGACAGTGCCGCTTCGGCGGCTTCTTCGGCTTCTTCCTCGGTCGACGTGGCGGTCGTGTTGCCCTGGATCAGCAGCGTGGCGGCGTCCGGCGCCTGCTCATACACGGCGATGCCCATGTCGTTGAGCATGGACACGATGGCTTCGAGGATTTCCTCGCTGACCAGCTTCTCAGGCAAGTGGTCGTTGATTTCCTGGTGCGTCAGGAAACCACGCGTCTTGCCCATCTTGATGAGGGTCTTCAGCTCGGTACGGCGCTTGAGGGCTTCCTCTTCGGTCAGCGCGGTTTCCTCGAGGCCGAACTCGCGCATCAGCGCGCGCTCCTTGGCGCGGCTGACCTTCATGCGCAGCGGCTTGGCCTTGGGCGTGTCTTCCTGAACCGCGGCAGCCTCTTCGACTTCCGGCTCGGCCTCGCCTTCGAGGTCGGCTTCGAGGTCGGACAGATCAACGTCCTCGACCTCGGCCTTGCCGGCCTTCTTGGTCTCGGTTGCAGCCTTGGGCTTGCGGCCGCGCTTGGGCTTGTCGTCTTCCGCGACGGTGGTCTTGGCCTTGGCAGCCGCCGCGGCCTTGGCGGCGGGCTTGGCGGGCGCCTCGGCTGCGGCCTTCACGGCAGGCTTCTTCTTGAGCTCTTCGGCGGGGGCGGGGCTGGCCTTGGTCGCGGTCTTCTTGGCGGTCATGCAGGTCCTTCGGCGGGTGGCACGGGCAGTTCTGGAAACGGGATCGGAAATGCAGCAGCCACCGCGGCCTGCCCGGGCTGGTCGTCAAAACCGGCGGGGCGGGTGGCGGTGGCTTTCGTCGCCGGGTGTCAGTCGAATATCGGCCGAGGGACCCTGGCGTGCCGCGAACAAGCTGGCGTGATCGTTTGGAGTGCAGAGGTGGCGGATGAGTTGACCATTAAAACCCCTTGGAAAATCCGTTGGGTTGCCCAGTGTCGCTGGGTGGCCGGGGGCCGGCAGCTCTCTGCCGTCACTCTTGTTGACGCGCGCGGAAAACAGGAGATTATCCTCTATCCGCGGCAGGATTGCAAAATTGTGTCGAGAAGCGTGCCTTCAGCCCGGCGGAATGCCATGCCGTTCGCGCAGCCGGGCCAGGGCTTCCAGCGCCCGCCGGCGCTCGTCGTCCGAGGCCGTGGCGCCACCCGGTAACGCGGCCGGCGCCCTTGACCTCAGCTCGGCGACCGCGCTGGCCAGGTCACCGCCGGGATCGGATTCCTCGATGCCCAGTTCCTGGAAAGACCGCGCCAGGCGCTCGGCCTGGCCGGCCAGGCCATCGGCGGCCAGGCCAGCCTGAACCACGGCCCAGGGGCTGGCGCCATGGTGGGTCAGGTGGCGCTCGAGCCAGTGGATCAGTTCGCCATGCGCGCCGGGCAGCTCGTGCAGCACGGCGCGGTCCTCGTCACCCAGGGACTCCCAGAGTTCGCTGTGCTGAAGCAGCAAGCGGGTTGCGTGGTCGGCGGCCGTGGCAGGCGTGGCGCGCGGGCCTGCCGGGCGAGGCTCGGCGTCCCGATCTCGGCGCGACTTCCAGTCGCCCTTGGGTTTCCATTCCCCCTTGGGTTGCCAGCGCGGCTTCTCGCTGGGCGTGCTCAGCGCCGGAGCGGCGGCAGGCGCGGCAGCCGGCTCGCCCAGCCACAGCGCCTGCAACTCGGCTTCGGGCAGTTGACCCTGGCGGGCCAGTTCGCCCAGCAGCTGGCGGCGCAGCAGGCTTTCGGGCAGCAGGGCCCAGAGCGGCCGGGCCTGGTTGAGCATGCGCGCCCGGCCCTCGGGCGTGCCGAGATCGCAGCCGTCGGCGGCGACGGTCACGAGCTGGCGCGACAGCGGCACGGCCGCCTCGATGCAGCGCTCGAAGGCTTCGGCGCCCAGTTCGCGCACGTAGGAGTCCGGGTCGTGCTCGGTCGGCAGGAAGAGGAACTTGACGCTGCGCGTCTCGTTCGCGTGCGGCAGCGCGGCTTCCAGTGCGCGCGTGGCGGCGCGGCGGCCGGCAGCGTCGCCGTCGAAGCTGAAGACGACCGATTCCGTGTGGCGGAAGAGCTTGTGCACATGCTCGGCGGTGCAGGCCGTGCCCAGCGTTGCCACGGCGTTGCCAATGCCGTGCTGGGCCAGGGCGACGACGTCCATATAGCCCTCGACAACCAGGGCATGGCCGCGCTGGCGCATGGCCTGTCGACCTTCGAACAGGCCATACAGCTCGCGGCCCTTGCTGAACACCGGCGTCTCGGGGGAGTTCAGGTATTTGGGCTCGCCTTTGTCCAGCACGCGGCCGCCGAAACCGATGACCTCGCCCTGCACGTTGCGGATCGGGAACATGATGCGGTCGCGGAAGCGGTCGTAGCGCTTGGCGTCCTCACCCGGCTCCACATCCGGCGTGATGACCATGCCGGACTCGACGAGCTGCGGGTCGTCGTAGGACGGAAAGCCGCTGGCCAGCGAGCGCCAGCCGTCGGGCGCGTAGCCCAGGCCGAAGCGCGCGGCGATCTGGCCGGTCAGCCCGCGGCCCTTCAGGTAGGACACGGCACGCGGCGACTTGCGCAGCTGATCCTTGTAGAAATCGGCGGCGCGCTCCAGCACATCGGTCAGGCTCTGCTGCCTGGCCTTTTCCGCCTTGGCGCGCTCGCGCTGCTCGGGGCTGCGGTCGTCCTGCGGCACCACCATGCCCACCTGCTGGGCCAGGTCCTCCACGGCCTCGACGAAGGTCGCCGCCGTGTGTTCCATCAGGAAGCCGATCGCATTCCCGTGCACGCCACAACCGAAGCAGTGGTAGGTCTGGCGGATGGAGTTGACGTTGAAACTGGGCGATTTTTCGCCGTGGAAGGGGCACAGGCCCTTGTGATTGCTGCCGGCTTTCTTGAGCTCGACATGGCGGCCCACCACCTCGACGATGTCGACGCGGGCGAGCAGGTCCTGGATAAAGCCGGGTGGGATCACCCCGGGAGTTTAAAGAGGGGCTTGCGACGGGCTGCGCAAATGACCCGCCCAGTCACTGCGGGCGAAGGCTTCCATCCAGCCCGGCAGGGCCATCGGATGCATGGCCGCCGCGATGCCGTTGCCCTGGCCCAGGCGGCAGCCCAGGCGCAGCAGTTCACGCGCATGGGCCCGGCTTTCGACGCCCTTGGCCAGCACCGTGCAGCCGATGTTGCGCGCCAGGCCGATGACGCTTTCGACCAGCGACAGGTCCTGAGCGTCGCCCAGCATGCCCTGCACAAAGCTGCGATCGAGCTTGAGCGTGTCGACGGCCAGGCGCTTCAGCGAGGACAGCCGCGAATAGCCGGCGCCGAAGTCGTCAAGCGCAATGCCCACGCCCAGGCCCAGGCAGCGCTGGATCAACGCCTGCGTGGCGGCCGTCTCGGCCAGCGCATCGGCCTCCAGCACGTCCAGGTGCAGCAGGTGAGCGACCTCCGGCGGCTGGCGCTGGATGAGTTCCTGCAGGCGCTGCGGGAAGTCATGGCGGCCCAGTTGGCGGGCGCCGACGTTGACGCTGACCGGCAGGCCCTTGCCGCCATTGACGCCCGCGCGCACCCAGGCCGCCGTCTGCGCCAGCGCCTTCTCGATGACCCAGTCGCCGATCTGCACGGCCAGGCCGGTGGTCTCGATCAGCGGCAGAAAGTGCGCCGGCGCGAGCAGGCCGCGCTCGGGGTGCTGCCAGCGCAGCAGGGCTTCCACGCCCATGACCCGGCCGGTGTGCAGGTCGATCTGCGGCTGGTAGTGCAGCAGCAGCTCCTCGCTGTCCAGCGCGCGCTGCAGGCGCGCCAGCGCGATCAGGCCGGCCTCGTCGCGCTGGTCCAGCGTTGGATCGTGGAACTGCACGCCGCCGCGGCCGGCGTGCTTGGCGCGGTAGAGGGCGTGGCCGGCATGGCGCAGCAGCGTTTCGGGGTCGGCGTCGTCCTGGGGATAGAGGGTGGCGCCCATGCTGGCACCGATCTCCAGCGCCAGGCCGGCGCCGATGCGGTTTTCGCGGATGGCCACCGGCGTGGACAGCACGGCCAGCAGGCGGTCGACGGCGCGCTGGGCCTCCTCGGGCGTCTGCACGCGCATCAGCAGCGCGAACTCGTCGCCGTGCAGTCGGGCGAGCTGGTCGGCGGTGTCGGGCGGCGCGCCGCGCGAGCCGCGCAGCGTGCCCTGCAGGCGGCCGCTGAGCTGCAGCAGCACGGCGTCGGCGACGAGCTGGCCATGCTCGGCGTTGACGCGGGCGAAGTCGTCCAGGTCGATCAGGCAGACGACGAGCTTGAAGCCGTCGCGGTTGGCTGCGCCCAGGGCCTGCTGCAGCAGGCGCATGAACTCGGCGCGATTGGGCAGGCCGGTGGCGATGTCGTAGCGCAGGCTGCGGCGCAGCAGGTCCTGCTGGCGCAGGCTCTCGCCGAGGTCGGTCAGGCTCAGCAGCCGCCAGCGCGGGCTGACGCCGTCGGGCTCGGGCACGGGGCTGAGGCGGGCCGCGAAGGTATGGCGCCCGCCATCGTCCAGCTCGGCCTGCAGCTGACCGCTCCAGGACAGGCCGGCGTTCAGATCGGCCTGCAGCCCGGCCGGCTCGTGGCCGCTGCGTTGCAGGTTGGCCACGCTCAGCGGCGTGGCCAGGCGGCCGACGAGAGCCTCGCGCGACGCATGCAGGATTTCGCAGTAGGCCGGATTGGCCTCGACGACGCGCCACTGCGTGTCGACGACGGCCAGGCCCTCGCTGGCCTGTTGGAACAGCGTGGCCGACATGCGCTCGCGCTCCTCGGCCGTGTGGCGCCAGCTGATGTCGGCCAGCGTCGCGATGAGGCCGCGCGCGCGGCCCCGACGATCACGCTGCGGCACATGGGCCTGCAACTCGTGCCAGCGCCAGTCGCCGCCATCGGCTGCCAGGCGCAGCGACAGGCTGAGCTGATCGCGCTCGGGTGTGCCGAGCAGGTCGCGCAGCGCGTGGCGCACGATCTCGCGGTCACGCGGGTGGGCCACGCGCACCCAGTCCAGCGGCGCGCTGCCGGCAGCCGCGGTGGGGTCGACCGGCGTCGTCAGCGCCACCCAGCGGGCCGACGCATGGCGGCGGCCTTCGGGCAGACGCCATTCGGCCAGTGCCAGGCCCTGGGCGTCGAGGGCGCCGCGCCAGCCATCGCGGTCGCGCACCTGATGCTGGCTCAGCGCCACGATGACCAGGGGCAGCACCGCCAGCAGCGCGCCCGCGGCATAGGCCAGCGGCGCGGCCGGGGCGCTCAACGCCCACAGCGCGAGCAGGCCGGCACCCAGACGGGCGTTGTTGCGGGGCGCCGCCTGCAGCGCGTGCAGGCACAGCATGAGATGAGGTGCGAGCACCAGGGCGCCCGGGTCGGGCAGCCAGGCCAGGCCCAGCTGCAACGCGACGGCGGCAACGGCGATCAGCTGGCCGGTCCAGCGCCCGCTGCGCCGCGGCCGCTGAGAACTGGCCTGCAGCGCGGTGCCGGCGCTCAGCAGGGCCAGCGCCCAGACGCTGGCCAGCTGCAGCGCACCGCTGGCGGCGCCGGGCAGGGTCAGGCCCATGGCCAGCATGGCGCCCAGCGCCAGCAGCCCGGCCAGCAACGGTGCCCCCACGCCGGCCAGCAGCGCGAAACTGGCCATCTCGCGGCGGTTGGCGAGCCGGCCGGTCAGGCCGAGGCGGCGCAGCAGCGTGCGGTTCAGCACCGCGGCGAGCAGGGGCAGGGCCAGTGCGGTCAGAAGCGGCGCCGACACGAGCAGGTCCAATGGGTCGGCGCGTGGTTCGAGCAGCAGCGGCAGGCCGCAGCCCAGCAGCAGGCCGGCCATGACCAGGGGCATCACCCAGGCGCTGAGCCGCCACAGCGCCGCCAGCCCGAAAGCGGCCAGCAGCATGGGGATGAAGAGCTCGGTCGCCGGCGTGGCGCCGTGCGGCTGGGGCAGGCGCAACATCGGCGGCAGCGCCTCGGCGACCAGGGCCCAGGCGGCGATCAACCCGCCGCCGAGGCCGGCCAGCGCGGCCAGGCCGACGCGGCGCAGTCGGCGCCAGCCACCGCGGTCATGGATGCGGCGCGGGCCGGGCGGCAGCGTCGTCGACGGCGGCAGGTCGCTGGACAGGCTGGCGCCCATGCCGTCGCGGCCACGGGAGTCCGAGCTGTCGCCGACGCCGGAGTGCAGATCCATGGCTCAGGCCCGTGCCGCGGCTGGCGCCGAAATGGCACGCAGCGGGAGCAAGGGGTCGAGTTGGTGCACGGACATGGGCGGAATCTCGTCCCCCATGCCCATCGCCGTGCCTAGGCAAAACCCTTGGCAGTCGGGACGGGACAGCGTGACGAAAGACATGCGCCCGAGTTTAGGCGGGACACCCGTCAGAAAAGAAAAGGGCCATCCCGAGGGTGGCCCTGATTTGCCGCCCCCCACATAGGCGGGGGGCTGAATCCCGAAAACGAGCGTGCTTAAACGGAGAAATCGGTCAGCTTGGCGCCGCCGGCAATGGCCGCCTTCAGCCATTTCGGCTGCAGGCCACGGCCGCTCCAGGTTTCGCCGGTGGCCTGATTGCGATACTTGGCCGCGACTTTGGAGACCTTGACGGGCTTGGCCGTGCGCATGCTGAGATCAGCCACCGACAGGCCATATTCGCTCATCAGGGATTTGACCTTGGCCACCGCTTCGCTGCGCTCGCGCTCCTTGGTTTGGCTGATCTGTTCATCAAGCGCGGCGCGTTGGGCCAGGAGTTCCTTGAGATTGGACATGCTGCAATTCCTCTTGCGATTTGACCGGTGAGACTCCCGCAACTGCGCTGCGGGGCCTCGGAGGTGCGGGGCGGGTGCCCGGCGATTATCTCCGCGAATGAATTAAATCGCGGACCGGGAATTCAGGCAAGAGTTTTTGTGGGCTGCCGGCTACGGGTTTTCATTTGAGC
>JAEKLF010000110.1 GCA_019509985.1 Burkholderiales bacterium
CGCCGAGGCCCGCCCGGAACTCGCTTCGCTACGCTGCGCTCAGACAGCCGTGCGGAGTCAGATGTCGAAGTGCGCTTCGCGCACGCCTCGGCGTCCTGCGCTTCTCGGCTCCTCCAAAGGGGTGTGAGGGAACAGCCAATAGCCAAACCCGCGAGCCGGCTGGCGCCGGCTGTTCCGTATGGCCCCTTTAGCACCGCCGAGGAGCGGAAAGTCTTGAGGCCGCGTGCGCAGCACGCTTCAAGAACTGACTCCGCGCAACTGTCTGACCGAAGCGTAGCGAAGGGAGTTTTGCGCGGGGCCTCAAGACTTGAGTACCGCAGGGCACCCGAAGCGCAGCGTAGGGCGGTGCGGTCGGGGGGAGCTCTTTGCCTACTTTCTGGCGGCCCAGAAAGTAGGTCGCCCGCCGGGGCGAACTCCCGGCACGACCGGTCGCGTAAAGGAAGTGCAGCATGAAGCAGCTCTTCATGGCACTGCTCCTTGCCATTCAACTGGCACACGCCGCCGTCCTCGACGACATGAAGGACGACTCCCCCTGGAAGGCCAGTGCCTCCGACCAGGTCAAGGCCAGCCTGCGCCGCGACACCCAGGACGGCAGCCTCTGCCTCGACTACGACTTCTCCGGCGTCTCCGGCTACGCCGTCCTGCGCCGCGAGCTGCCGTTGGACTGGCCCGCCGACTTCGCGCTGACCACCCAGCTCAAGGGCCAGGGCAAGAACAATGACGTGCAGATCAAGTTCGTCGACGCCAGCGGCGACAACGTCTGGTGGATCAACCGCCCGGCGCTGGCCCTGCCCGAAACGCTGACCGAGAGCAGCTTCAAGCGCCGCCATATCGCCTTCGCCTGGGGCCCGACCGAGGACCGAGTGCTCAAGCGCACTCAGTTCGTCGAGTTCGTCGTCGTCGCCGGCCAGCGGGGCGGTGGGGCAGGGGCCTTGTGCGTTGGCAACCTGGCGCTGGAGCTGCGTGAGCCGGCGCCCAAGGTCTGGCCCGAGCCGCGCCGCAGGAACGGGGCCTTCGAGCTGACGCTGGATTACCAGCGCCTGCGCGAGTTCAACGGCCTGTGGTTCGTCAGCGGCGCGGCCACGCGCATCGAGGTCTCGGACGACGACCGGCGCTGGAAGCTGCTCTCTGCCAACCCCGGCCGCGCCATGTTCCTCGGCGAGCAGGAATGGCGCTGGCTGCGGCTGCGCTACGCGGGCCGCAAGCCACCCGAGGTGCAGCTGCGCGACGCCGCCCAGTGGCCCGACCGCAATGCCGCCGTGGCTGAGTTGGCCAAGGCCTTGCCGCGCGGCGAGCTGCCGCGGGCTTTCGTCGGCGAGCAGAACTACTGGACCGTCATTGGCGTGGACGGCGGCGCGCAGCGTTCGGGCCTGGTCAGCGAGGACGGCGCCATCGAGCTGACGCGCGGCGGGCCGAGCATCGAGCCGGCCGTGCGGCTGGCCGACGGGCAGCTCGTCACCTGGGCGCAGGCGCGCATCGAACACGGCCTCGTCGAACAGGCCCTGCCCGTCGTGCAGTGGCGGCATGCCGATGTCGAACTGCGCGTGGAAGCCGCCGCCGACGGCCCCGCCACGTCGCCGCAGCTGCTGGCTCGCTACACGCTGCGCAATCCGACGAGCAAGCCGCGGCGCTACGCATTGCTGCTGACGCTGCGCCCCTGGCAGGTCAACCCGCCGCAACAGTTCCTGTCGACACCGGGTGGCATCAGCCCGTTGCCGGCATTGGCCTGGGCCGATGGCCAGCTCGCCGCGGCGGGGCTGCACATCAAGCCGCGTGAAGCGCCCGCCGAGATTCGCGCCGCTCCCTGGGGCGCCGGGCTCGGCCTGGCTGCGTTGCTGCAGGCGCCGCCGCTGACGCAACTGGCCGATCCCGAGGCGCTGCCTTCGGCGCTGATGCGCTTCGAAGTTGAACTGGCGCCGGGCGAGACACGCAGCTTCGGCTGGGTCTCGGGCGCCGAAGCGGTCGACGCCAGTGCCCTTGACACGCGCCTGGCCGTCGCCGCCGCGCAATGGCGCGAGCGCCTCGGCCATCTCGATCTGCGCCTGCCGCCACAGGCCCAGCCCGTCGCCGACACGATGCGCAGCGCGCTCGCGCAGATCCTGATGTCCCGCGACGGGCCGGCGTTGCGACCCGGCACGCGCTCCTATGCCCGCTCCTGGGTGCGCGACGGCGCCATGATGGTGGCCGGCCTCGTGCGCATGGGCGAGGCGCCGGCGGCGCTCGAGTTTGTCGACTGGTTCGGCGCGCACATCTTCGAGTCCGGCAAGGTGCCCTGCTGTGTGGACCAGCGCGGCGCCGATCCCGTCGTCGAGAACGACAGCCAGGGCCAATACCTCTTCGCCGTCGCCGAGCTGTGGCGCCACACGCAGGACCGCGCGCTGTTGGAACGCCACTGGCCGCAGGTGCAGCGCGTCGTCGCCTGGATGGAGGCGCTGCGGCAGAGCGAGCGCAAGGCCGGCGCGGACCCACGCTTCTTCGGCCTCATGCCGCCGTCCATCAGCCACGAGGGCTACAGCGACAAGCCGGCCTACTCCTACTGGGACGACTTCTGGGCGCTACGCGGCTACAAGGACGCCGTGCAGATCGCGCAGGCGCTGGGTTACACCGCCAAGGCCCAGGCCTGGGCTGCGTCGCGCGACGAGTTCGCCGCCGACTTCGCGACCTCCATCGCCGCGACCGCCAAGCACTACGGTCTGAATCACATCGCCGGCGCCGCCGACCGCGGCGACTTCGACGCCACGTCGACGACGATGGCGCTCAACCCTGCCCAGGCCGAGACCCTCGCGCCCGAGCTGCTGCGCGGCACCTTCGAGCGCTACTGGGCCGAGGCCCAGGCGCGCATGGCCGGCAAGCCCTGGAAGGACTACACGCCCTACGAGCTGCGCAACGTCAGCGCCCTCGTGCGCCTCGGGCATGTCGACGAAGCGCATCGCCTGCTGGCCTGGTTCTTCAGTCACCAGCGCCCGGCCGGCTGGAACCAGTGGGCCGAGGTCGTGCTGCCCGACGCCCGCGAGCCCCGCTTCCTCGGCGACATGCCGCATGCCTGGATCTCGTCGGACTATCTGCGCGCAGCGCTGGACCTGTTCGCCTACGAGCGAGAGACTGGCCTGGTCCTCGGTGCCGGCCTGCCGATGGCCTGGAAGACCGGCGGCGACATCGGCGTCGCCGGACTCTCCACGGCATGGGGCCGTTTGGATTACCGTCTCGAACGCCGCGCGGCCGGTGCTTGGATGCTGAGCATCGACCGCCGGCCCGAGCGCCTGACCGGCGAGCTGCGTCTGGCCTGGCCTGGCAGCGAGGCCCCGCCGCGCGCCAGCGTCGACGGCCGCGAGCTGGCCTGGCAGGGCCGCGAGCTGCTGCTGCCGCCCGGCATCCTGACCATCCAACTGGAGCCACGCCCATGATCAGCCGTCGCCAACTGTTGATGACCTCGCCCGCGCTGCTGAGCGCCTGCGCGGGCCTTGCACCGAGCGTGCCCGACGGCCTGGCCGCCGGCGACCAGCGCCCCTGGCAGCTCGAAGGCGAGCGCATGTGGGTGTGGCTGCCGCGCGAGTACACGACACGCAGCGAGCGCTGGCCGCTGCTGGTCTTCCTGCACGGCTCGGGCGAGCGCGGCAGCGCGCTGGACAAGGTCAAGCTGCACGGGCCGCCGATGTGGGCCGCGCGCGGCGCGAACTACCCGCTCGTCCTCGTCAGCCCGCAGCTGGAGGAGGGCGCGCGCTGGGAGCCCGAGCGCCTGCACCGATTGCTGCAGGCGCTGCAGTCGCGCCTCAACGTAGACCGCAAGCGCAGCCTGGCCACCGGCCTGAGCCTGGGCGGCCACGGCGTGTGGAACTGGGCCAGCGCCTACCCCCGCGACCTGGCGGCCATCGCGCCGGTCTGCGGCTTTGGCGATCCAGTCGCCGTCGAGGCCATGCGCGAGGTGCCGGTACGCGCCTATCACGGCGAGGTCGACCCCGTTGTGCCGCTGGCCCGCCAGCAGGCCTGCGTCGACGCGCTGCGGGCCGCGGGTGGCCGCGCCACGCTGACCATCTATCCCGGCGTCGGCCACGACTCGTGGGTGCCGGCCTACCAAGACCCCGATCTGCTCCCCTGGCTGTTGGCGCAGAAACAAACATGACCGTCCATTTCCTTCGCAACAAGGCCGGCCTCGAAGCCGAGCTGCTGTCCCATGGCGCATTGCGCCGCCTGCTCGCGCCGGGCCTGATGCTCAACCTCTTCCCCGGCAATGAGCTGGAAGGCGGGCCGGCCAATGTCTGGCTGCGCCGCCGCGATGCCAGCGGCGGCTGGCGCGTCGCGCCGCTGCTGGGTCCGCTGTCGCCACTGGCCGTGCATGTGGACGACGGTGCCTTCGAGATGCGTGGCGACTGGGATGGCCTCGCGCTGCGGCTGCAGCTGCGGCTCGCAGCCAGCGAGCCGACGCTGTTCTGGCATCTGCAGGCCGAGAACGTGTCGGCCGGGTCCTGCGAGATTGCGCCCGTGCTGGTGCAGGACGTGGGCCTGGCGGACTACGGCGCCGTGCGCACCAACGAGTTCTACATCAGCCATTACATCGACCTGCAACCTCTGCAAGACGCCGATCGCGGCGTGCTGCTGGCGGCGCGCCAGAACCAGGCCCAGCGCGGCCAGCACCCCTGGCTGCTGGCCGGCTCGCTGCGCCGAGCCGAAGCATTTGCGACCGATGCGGTCCAGGTCTGGGGCCACGCCGCCCGCGACGGCGCTGCAGGACGAGGCCGTCATGCTGGCACCGGGCGAGCGCGCGACGGCGGGCTTCTTCCTCGCGCTGGAGCTTCATCACGCGGAGGCCAGCAGCGAGGCCGATCTCGATCGTCTGCCGGCATTGCTGGCGCTGCCCGAGGCACAGCCGTCCGAGCCGCTCGACGCGCCCGGCCACGCGCCCGCGCCAAGCCTGTTCGCCAGCGCGCCGCTGCTGGCCAGCCAGGACCTGACGGCCGAAGCGCGCCGCCGGCTCTTCGCCGGCGAGCGCCGCCACGAGGAATGGCAGGACGGCCAGCTGCTGAGCTTCTTCGCCGGCGATGCCGCCCACGTCGTGCTGCGCGCCAAGGAGCTGCTCGTGCAACGCCCGCACGGCCACATCCTGCGCAGCGGCGCCCACCTCGTGCCCGACGAGGGCGCGCTGACGTCGACCTGCTGGATGGGTGGCGTCTTCCACTCGATGCTGACCCAGGGCCATGTCAGCATCAACCGCATGCTGTCCACGCAGCGCAGCCTGCTCGGGTTGTTCCGCACGGCGGGGCTGCGCCTGTTCGTGCAGGCCGACGGTGGCGACTGGCAATTGCTCGGCCTGCCGTCCGCCTTCGAGATGCAGCCGCAACGCTGCCGCTGGCTGTACGCGCACGGCGGCGGCCTCATCGAAGTCGTCGCCGAGGCCGGCGCCGCGCCGGACGTCATGAGCCTGGCGTTGCATGTCGTGCAGGGCGCCGCGCTGCGCCTGCGCGCGAGCCTCAACCTGGCCCTGGGCGGCGACGACGGCGCCGCGGCGCAGCGCCCGGCCTGGACCCACAGCGGCGAGCGCCTGCGCATTACGCCGCCCGGCGGCAGCGAACTGGCCGAACGCTTCCCCGATGGCAGTTTCGAGATCGATGCGGCGGGCCTGGCCATCGTTGGCGACGACGGTCGGCTCTTCGACGACGGCGTCAGTCGCGGCGAGCCGCTGCTGTGCCTGGACTTCGCGCCGGCGGCCAGCTTCAGCCTGACGCTGCGCGGTGCATTGATCCAGGCCAAGCCGCCCACGCCCCAACCCCTCGCGCTGCCGCAGTGGCAGCTGCCGCATCCGGCCCTCGCGCAGCTGCGCGACATCCTGCCCTGGTACGCCCACAACGCCCTGGTGCACTACCTGTCCCCGCGCGGCCTGGAGCAGTACTCGGGCGGCGGTTGGGGCACGCGCGACGTCTGCCAGGGTCCGCTGGAGATGCTGCTGGCGCTGGGCCGGACCACGCCGGTGCGCGACCTGCTGCTGCGTGTTTTCAGTGCGCAGAACCCCGACGGCGACTGGCCGCAGTGGTTCATGTTCTTCGAGCGCGAGCGCGACATCCGCGCCGGCGACTCGCACGGCGACATCGTCTTCTGGCCGCTGCTGGGCCTGGCGCAATACCTGATCGCCAGCGGCGATGCCAGCCTGCTCGACGAGGTAGTGCCCTTCCACGATGGCGAGCCGGCGACGCTGGCCGCCCACGTCGACCGTGCGCTGGCCTTGATCCGCCATCGCGTCGTGCCGGGCACGGGCCTGGCGGCCTACTGGCATGGCGACTGGAATGATTCGCTGCAGCCGGCCGACCCGGCGCTGCGCGAACGCCTGTGCAGCGCCTGGACGGTCACGCTGCACCATCAGATGCTGCACACGCTGGCGACGGCATTCGTCCAGATCGGCCGTGCGGTTGAAGCCGCCGCGCTGGTGGCCGAGTCGGTCAGCGTGCGCGCCGAATTCCAGCGCCTGCTGGTGCAGGACGACGTCGTCGCCGGCTATGCCCTCTTCCCCGAACAGGGCGAGCGCGAGCTGTGGATCCACCCGCGTGACATCCGCACCGGCCTGCGCTACAGCCTGCTGCCGATGATGCATGCCGTCATCGACGAGCTGTTCACGCCCGAGCAGGCGGCCCATCAGGCCGCGCTGATCGAGCAGCACCTGAAGGGCCCCGACGGTGCCCGCCTGTTCGACGCGCCGCTGCCCTACCGCGGCGGGCCATCGCTGCTCTTCCAGCGCGCCGAGACGAGCACCTTCTTCGGCCGCGAGATCGGCATCATGTACATGCATGCCCATCTGCGTTACGCGCAGATGCTGGCCCACCTCGGCCGCGCCGAGGCCTTCCTGCAGGCGCTGACGCTGGCCCACCCGATCGCGCTGACCGACCGCGTGCCCAGCGCCAGCCGCCGCCAGGCCAACTGCTACTACTCCAGTTCCGACGCGGCCTTTGCGGACCGCTACGAGGCCCAGGCGCACTACGGCCGCGCGCTGGCCGGCGAGGTGGCGCTGGACGGCGGCTGGCGCATCTATTCCAGCGGCCCGGGCATTGCGCTCGGCCTCGTCATCTCGTCGCTGCTGGGCCTGCGGCTGGAACGGGGCGCGCTGGTCGTCGATCCGGTCATGCCGGCGGTGCTGGACGGGTTGACGGTGCAGCTGACACTGGCCGACCTGCGCTTCGAGCTGAGCTACCGCGTGGGCCCACGCGGCCATGGCGTGGAGCGTGTGCGCGACGAAGCCGGGCAGGAGATCGCCGCCGTGCGTCGCCCGAACGCATATCGCCTCGGCGCGCTGGCGCTGCCACGACCGGCGCCGGACAGCGTCTGCCGTTGGACGATAGAACTCGGTTAGGCCATCCGCAGCGGGATGGTCACCGGCCCGTCGTTGATCAGGTGCACCTGCATGTCGGCGCCGAACTCACCGTTGGCGACGACCGGATGCTGGCCGCGCACAAACGCCAGCGTGTGCTCGTAGAGCCGCCGGCCCTGCTCGGCTGGCGCGGCACCCGTGAAGCTCGGCCGGTTGCCACCGCTCACGTCGGCCGCCAGCGTGAACTGGCTGACGATGAGCAGGCCGCCACTCACGTCCTGAACGCTGCGGTTCATCTTGCCGGCCTCGTCGCTGAAGATGCGCAGCTTCAGCACCTTGGCGACGAGTTTTTCGGCCGTGGCCTCGGTGTCGGTCGGCTCGGCGCAGACCAGCATCAGCAGGCCCGGGCCGATGGCGCCGACGACGGTGCCGGCCACCTCCACGCGCGCCTCGCGCACACGCTGCAGCACGGCGATCAAATCAGGTCCTCCACGTCCAGCGTGTGTGCTTCCACGTCCATGGGCAGCAGCTGGATGCTGGCGCGCAGGCCTGGCACGGCGCTCATCAGCGCCTGCTCGACGTCCACCCGCAGCGCGGCCGCGCGGCCCAGCGTCCAGCTCGCGGGCATGTGCATGTGCAGGTCGATGAAGCGGCGCTGACCGGCGACGCGGCTGACGACATGATCGAAGCGGATGGCATGCGGATGTCGGAAGCCCTCCAGCACCGCCTGCACCTGGGCCAGGCTGTCGGCGTCCAGCGCCTCGTCCATCAGTCCGCGCGTGGACTCGCGCATCAGGTGCACGCCCTCGCGCAGGATGTTCAGCGCGACGATGCCGGCCAGCAGCGGGTCCAGCCACTGCCAGCCCGTCGCCATGACGCCCAGCAGGCCGGCGACGACGCCCGCCGAGGTCCAGACGTCGGTGATCAGGTGGCGGGCATCGCCCTCCAGTGCGACGGAGCGCACCTCGCGCGCCTTGCGCAGCATGGCCCAGGCCATGACGCCGTTCAGCGCTGAGCTGACGACGGCCAGCGCCACGCCCAGGCCGACGGCAGTCAACGGCTCCGGGTGGCGCCAGCGGTCGAAGGCGCCCCAGAAGATGCCCAGCGCCGCCGCGATGATGAGGATGCCCTCGAAGCCGCTGGAGAAGTATTCGGCCTTGTGGTGGCCGTAGGGATGCTCGGCGTCGGGCGGCTGGGCGGCCAGCGTGACCATGGCCAGCGCAAACACGGCGCCGGCCAGGTTGACGAGGGACTCCAGCGCATCCGCCGCCAGGCTGACGGAGCCCGTCCACCACCAGGCCGCCGTCTTCAGGACGATGGTGACCACCGCCGTGGCCACGGAGAGCTTGAGATAGGCACTGGCTTTCATGGGCCGGCATTGTGGCGGCACGCCCCTCAAGTGAGGATTCACAAGGGGCGGGGCGCGCGCCTTGGGCTAACCTCCGCGTCCATCCAAATACGGAGTCACTCCATGCGATCTTTCTGGCGAGCTGGCGGCCTGGCGGCCCTGTTCATCCTGTCGACCGGCGCCGCATGCGCTTCCGAGATCACCAAGCTGGGCGTCATGTCCGTGCTCGGGCGAGAGGTCGAGGTCGTCGTCCATGCGCCGACGACCGGGACCCGCATCGACCGCAATGCCAAGGACACGCTCAAGGTCGGCAACGAGTTCGAGAACTTCGTGCTGCGCACGACTGCGGACGACGCGCGCCGCGAGGGCCTGGGCGAGGCCCTGGTGCTGGCCCGGCCGTCGAACGGCAGCATGCCCTGGCAGCGCGACGGTCAGGCCGTGCTGGTCACGCGGCCGTTGCTTGAGGCGGCGCAGGCGGCCAAGCTGTCGCACCTGGTCCTGATCCAGCCCGTACGGGCCGAGGCCAAGCTGCAGATGTTCAGGGAAGCCACAGGCGCGGGCCAGCTGGAGGGCCTGGGCTTTTACGTCGACACGGCGCTGGAGGTTCAGCGGGTCGACAACAACCAGTGGAGCGTCGGCTTCCTGGCGCCTTACGCCTACTTCGACATGTACCTGGTCGACGTTGCGACGCTGGACCTGCAGGCCGCCTACCGGGCCCGCGCCAGCTGGGTCGCCAGCGACCCGCTGCGCCAGGGCAATGACCCCTGGCAGGCACTGTCGACGGAGCGCAAGGTCGAGGCCTTGCAGCATTTGATCCGGGAAGAGGTGGGGAAGGCAGTGCATGAGTGGGCGCAGTCGCGTGGAGCATCCGCGCCGGCACGCTGACATGACGGCGGTGGCCCGCCAAGGCCGGGGCGCCACCGCCACTTACACCCCTGGCCCGGCATCGCCACGGCGGCTCCCTAGAATCCGCCGGCTGCTTCCCGGAGTCCGAGCATGACCGCCCCCCACGTCACCGACGTTTCCCACATCTCGCCGCGCGAGAAGGCTGAGATCCTTTCGCAGGCCTTGCCCTACATCCGCAAGTTCCACGGCAAGACCATCGTCATCAAGTACGGCGGCAATGCGATGACCGACCCGGCGCTGCAGCAGGACTTCGCCGAGGATGTCGTGCTGCTCAAGCTCGTTGGCCTGAATCCCATCGTCGTGCACGGCGGCGGCCCGCAGATCGAGGGGGCGCTGTCCCGCCTGGGCAAGAAGGGCGAGTTCGTGCAGGGCATGCGCGTCACCGACGAGGAGACCATGGAGGTCGTCGAGTGGGTGCTGGCCGGCCAGGTGCAGCAGGACATCGTCGGCCTCATCAACGCCGCCGGTGGCAAGGCCGTGGGCCTGACGGGCCGGGACGGCGGCATGATCCGCGCCCGCAAGCTGCGCATGGTGGACAAGGATGACCCGAGCAAGGAACACGACGTTGGCCAGGTGGGCGACATCGTCTCCATCGACCCCAGCGTCGTGAAGGCCTTGCAGGACGACCAGTTCATTCCCGTCGTCAGCCCCATCGGCTTCGGCGAGCACAACGAGAGCTACAACATCAACGCCGACGTCGTCGCGGCCAAGCTGGCCGAGGTGCTGAAAGCCGAGAAGCTGCTGATGCTGACCAACATCCGTGGCGTGCTGGACAAGCAGGGCGAGCTGCTGACCGAGCTGACGCCGCGGCGCATCGACGAGCTGGTGGCCGACGGCACGATCAGCGGCGGCATGATCCCCAAGATCGCCGGCGCCATCGACGCGGCCAAGAGCGGCGTCAACGCCGTGCACATCATCGACGGCCGCGTGCCGCATTCGATGCTGCTGGAGGTGCTGACGGACCAGGCCTACGGAACAATGATTTCGTCTCGATGAGACGAAATGCCCGTTCCGCGTCTGAGCCAAGGGCGAGGACTTGCGATGATTTCTTCCCGGTGAAGCCGCGCGACCGGGTCTGGCTGTTCGACCTCGACGACACCCTGCACAACGCCTCGCACCGTGCGTTTGTCGAGCTGAACGCGTCGATGACGGCCTATATCGAGACCCATCTGGGGCTGACGACGGATGCGGCCGTCGCGCTGCGTCACGGCTACTTTCGCCGCTATGGCGCGACGTTGACCGGGCTGCAGCGCCACCATGGCGTCAAGCCGGCCCACTTCCTGCGCGAGACCCACCTGCTGCCCGGGCTGGACGCGCATCTGCACGGCCATGCCCACGACCTGGCCGCGCTCAAGCGTCTGCCCGGCCGAAAGTTCCTGATGACCAATGCGCCGCTGGCCTATGCCGAGCGCGTGCTGGCCGCCATCGGCCTGGTCGGCGTCTTCGATGGCCTCATCTGCGTCGAGGACATGAGCTGCTTCGGCCAGTCCCGCCCCAAACCGGATGCGCGCATGTTCCGCATGGTGCTGGCGCGCCTGAAGCTGCGGCCGGAGCGCTGCGTGCTCGTCGAGGACACGCTGATCCACCAGAAGACGGCCCATGGCCTGGGCCTGGCCACCGTGTGGATGCAGCGCTGGCTGCGCCGCGCGGGCGTCGCGCGTCTGCACCGGCGGCCCGTTTACGTCAGCCGGCGGGTAAGCTCGCTGGCTGTGTTGGCGCGGTCCCCCCAGTTCTGAAGGGAGGCGCGAATGCTTGAGGGCGTATCCTCCCCGGAGAATGCCAATCCCGCGCTTTTGAGGAGCCCAGAGAGCCAATGACCCCGTTTTCGGTCCTGATCGTTGAAGACCAAGCCCGCTTCCGGGAGGCCTTCACGCATGCGCTCGGCAGCGTGCCGGACATCGAACTGCTCGGCATCGCGCCCGACCTGCCCCAGGGCCGGCGCATGTTCGACCAGCTGCAACCCGACGTCCTGCTCGTCGACCTGGACCTGCCCGGCGGCAGCGGCATCGAGCTGATCCGCCACGCGGCGCAGACCCGGCCGCAGTGCGAGGTCATGGTCATCTCCGTATTCGGCGATGAGCAGCATGTTGTCGCCAGCATCGAGGCCGGCGCCACCGGCTATCTGCTCAAGGACAGCCTGGCGCTGGACCTGCCCGGCCAGCTGCGCAGCCTGCGCGCCGGCGGCAGCCCGATCAGCCCCGTCATCGCGCGCCGCCTGCTGGTGCGCCTGGCGCCCGGCGCCCAGGGCGCGACCGGCCCCTCGCCCGAGGCCATGGCCGCAACGCTGGCCGACGAGGAGGTCGTCGCCCTGTCCGAGCAGGAGTCGCGCGTGCTGCACCTGGCGGCCAAGGGCTTCACCTTCGACGAGATCGCGCAGTTCATGCAGGTGTCGCCACACACGGTGATGACCTATGTGAAGCGGGTCTACCGCAAGCTGCACGTCCGCTCGAAAGTGGAAGCGATCTACGAAGCACGTCGTTTGGGCTGGCTCCGCGATTAGCATCGCCGGCATGGACGCCGCCACCCCCGCCGCCGAGACACCCGCTCCCCGCAAGCGTCCCAAGCCGGGCGAACGCCGCACGCAGATCCTGCAGGTGCTGGCCGGCATGCTGGAGCAGCCCGGCGCCGAGCGCGTGACGACGGCCGCACTGGCGGCCAAGCTCGGCGTCAGCGAGGCGGCGCTGTACCGCCACTTCGCCAGCAAGGCGCAGATGTTCGAGGCGCTGATCGACTTCATCGAGACCAGCGTCTTCACGATGGTCAACCAGATCGCCGACAGCCCGCATCCGCTGCCGCCGCCCGGCCAGGCCGGGCGCATCGCCAACGTCATCCTGCAGTTCGGCGAGAAGAACCCCGGCATGACGCGCGTGATGGTCGGCGACGCGCTGGTCTTCGAGCACGAGCGACTGCTGGCGCGCATCAACCAGTTCTTCGACCGCATCGAGTCCTCGCTGCGCCAGGTGCTGCGCGCCACGGCCGAGGCCCAGGGCGTCATGGCACCCACGGTGCAGGCCAACGTGCTGGCCTCGGTCTGGGTCAGCTTCATCATCGGCCGGCTGCAGCGTTATGCGCGCACTGGCTTCAAGCGCGTGCCGACCGAGCAGCTGGACGCGGCGTTGCGTGCGCTGCCGCAGTGATTCAGCGCAGCAGCTGCGCGACTTGGGGCAGGGCCGCCTCGCAGATCTCGGCCGGCGTGTGTGGTGAGGTTTCAAACCCAGGGCGTCGCCGGCCGTCGCGGAGGGGCGCGTGGACGATGGCGTGAAGCGCCGGCCGCCTAAACTGCGGCGATGTCTGCTGCCCTGGAATCCCTGATCGCCCGCGCCGAGGGCTTGCTGACCCGGCTCGAAGCCGTGCTGCCCCACGCCGCCACGCCGCCCGACTGGGCTGCGTCCACCGCCTTCCGTGCCCGACGGCGTCATGGCGCGCTGGTGCTGGAGCCGGTGCGCGCCGTCAGCCGCATCCTTCTCAGCGACCTGCAGGAGGTGGAGCCGCAGAAGGAACGCCTGCTGCGCAACACGGCCCAGTTCGTTGCCGGCCGGCCGGCCAACAACGTGCTGCTGACGGGCGCCAAGGGCACGGGCAAGAGTTCGCTGATCAAGGCCGTGCTGAACGAGTTCTCGGGCCAGGGCCTGCGCCTCATCGAGGTCGACAAGGCCGACCTCGTCGACCTGCCGGACCTCGTCGAGCAGGTCGCGCAGCGGCCGGAGCGCTTCGTCGTTTTCTGCGACGACCTCAGCTTTGACGAAGGCGAGGCCAGCTACAAGGCGCTGAAGAGCGTGCTCGACGGCTCCGTCGCCGCGGCTGGCGACAACGTGCTGATCTATGCCACCAGCAACCGCCGCCACCTGCTTCCCGAGAAGATGGTCGACAACCTCGCCGGCACGCACGGCGAGCATGGCGAGATCCACCCCGGCGAGGCGGTGGAGGAAAAGATCTCGCTGTCCGAGCGCTTCGGCCTGTGGATCAGTTTTTATCCCTTCAGCCAGAACGAATACCTGGCCATCGTCGCGCAGTGGTTGCGCCACTTCGGCCTGGACGACGCAGCCATAGACGGCGCGCGCCAGCAGGCGCTGATCTGGGCGCTGGAGCGCGGCTCGCGCTCGGGGCGTGTGGCCTACCAGTTCGCGCGGGACATGGCGGGGCGGCAGGCATGACCGAGCGTGAAATCACCGAGGTCGCCGTCGGCGTCCTCGTCGCACCTGACGGCCAGTTCCTGCTGACCTCGCGTCCCGAGGGCAAGGTCTATGCCGGCTACTGGGAGTTTCCGGGCGGCAAGGTCGAGCCGGGCGAGAGCATCGAAGAGGCGCTGGCCCGCGAGCTGCATGAAGAGCTGGGTATCCGCATCGGCGCCGTCCACCCCTGGCAGACGCTGGTCATGGACTACCCCCACGCCCGCGTGCGGCTGAACTTCTGCAAGGTTTTCGACTGGCAGGGCGAGTTCCAGATGCTGGAAGGCCAGCAGATGGCCTGGGCCGCGTTGCCCGTGCAGGTCAAGCCCGTGCTGCCCGGCACCATCCCCGTGCTGAATTGGTTTGCCGAAGAACGCCAGCATTCCGGCCCCACTCACCTAGACTGAATCCATGAGCTGGCTGGACGAAATCAAATGGGACGAGAAGGGCCTGGTGCCCGTGATCGCCCAGGAACAGGGCACGGGCGACGTGCTGATGTTCGCGTGGATGACCCGCGAGGCGCTGGCGCTGACAGCCGAGCGCGGCCAGGCCGTCTACTGGAGCCGTTCGCGCAACAAGCTCTGGCACAAGGGCGAGGAAAGCGGCCACTTCCAGCAGGTGCATGCCATCCGCATGGACTGCGACAACGACGTCGTGCTGCTGACCATCACCCAGCTCGGCCACGAGCCCGGCATTGCCTGCCACACCGGCCGCCACAGCTGTTTCTTCCAGAAGCTGCAGAACGGCGTCTGGAGCGCCACCGAACCGGTGCTGAAAGATCCCGCAAAAATTTATGAGTGACGACATCCTCAGCCGCGTCGGCGCGGTCATCGCCTCGCGCAAGGGCGCGGACCCGGCGACCAGCTACGTCGCCAAGCTCTTCGACAAGGGCCTGGACGCCATCCTGAAGAAGGTCGGCGAGGAAGCCACCGAGACGGTCATGGCGGCCAAGGATGGCGACCCCAAGAAGGTCGTCTACGAGGTGGCCGACCTGTGGTTCCACAGCCTGGTGGCGCTGGCCCACTTCGGCCTCAAGCCCGAGGACGTGCTGGCCGAACTGGCGCGTCGCGAGGGGCTGTCGGGCCTGACCGAATTCGCCCAACGAGGACAGCAGCAGCCATGAGCCATTCCGACCCCAACTGCATCTTCTGCAAGATCGTCGCCGGCCAGATCCCGAGCAACAAAGTCTATGAAGACGAGGACCTGTTCGCTTTCCACGACATCCACCCGTGGGCGCCGGTCCACGTCCTCATCGTTCCCAAGCGCCACATTGCCTCCATGGCCGACGTGACCGAGGCCGAAGCCAGCCTGCTGGGACGCATGACGGCACTGGGCCCGCGGCTGATGAAGGAGCTGGGTGTCACCAATGGTTTCCGCCACGTCATCAACACCGGTCCCGACGGTGGCCAGGAGGTGTATCACCTCCATCTGCACGTCATGGGCGGCCCGCGGCCCTGGTTGAAAGGCTGACACGGGCCCTCACCTAGAATTTGAGCCAGTCCTCAAGGAGTAAGCATCATGGGTTCATTCAGTATTTGGCACTGGCTGATCGTTCTCGTCGTCGTCATCGCCATCTTCGGCACGAAGAAGCTGCGCAATGTCGGTTCCGACCTCGGCGCCGCCGTCAAGGGGTTCAAGGACGGCATGAAGGAGGGCACGTCCTCGGGCGACACGCCCGGCGCACCGCCCCAGCAGGTCACGGCAGCCAAGGTCAACGACCCGAACACCGTCGATGTCGACGCCAAGACCAAGTCCTGAGCCTGACGAGTGCTTGATTTCGGCTTTGACAAGATCGCGCTGATCGGCGCGGTGGCGCTGATCGTCATCGGCCCCGAGAAGCTGCCGCGCGTCGCCCGCACCGTCGGCACCTTGCTGGGCAAGGCGCAGCGCTATGTGGCCGACGTGAAGGCCGAGGTCAACCGCTCCATCGAGCTGGAGGAGCTTCAGAAGATGAAGTCCCAGTTCGAGACGGCTGCGCGCGACGTCGAGCAGAGCGTGCGCCAGGAGGTCAACTCCGCCTCGCAGGCGCTGAACCAGACCTGGCAGGACGTGACCAGCGACGGCAGCGCCTACGAGAGCGGCAGCATCGCGCCACCGCCACCCGAATACCGCCACCCGAAGAAGAACTGGCGCCTGAAGCGCGGAGCGACGCCCATGTGGTTCAAGCAGAAGGCCGGCGTGAAGCGCCACACCCAGTCTGGCGCGGCCCGGGTGGCGCGCTTCCGTCCGCCGGGCATCAACCGATGAAGCCCCCACGCTTGCTTCGCGCGCGGCCCACTAAGGGGGCGTCGGTGCGCTTGGAGCGGTCCTGCGCGCACCGATCATGAGCTCCTTCCAGAACCCCGACCACGACGAACTCGCCGGCACCGAGCAGCCCTTCGTCACTCACCTGATGGAGTTGCGCGACCGGCTGCTGCGCGCGGTCATCGCGATTGCCGTCTGCTTCGGCGCGCTGTGCCTCTACCCGGGCCCGGGCCAGCTGTACGACCTGCTGGCCGCGCCGCTGGTGGCCAATCTGCCCGAAGGCACCAAGATGATCGCCACCAACGTCATCGCGCCCTTCTTCGTGCCGATCAAGATCACGATGCTGGCCGGCTTCCTGCTCGCGCTGCCCGTCGTGCTTTACCAGGCCTGGGCCTTCGTCGCGCCGGGCCTGTATTCGCACGAGAAGCGCCTCGTGATGCCGCTGGTCGTGTCCAGCACGCTGCTGTTCTTCTCGGGCGTGGCCTTCTGCTACTTCTTCGTCTTCAAGAAGGTCTTCGCCTTCATCCAGAGCTTTGCGCCCAAGAGCATCACGGCGGCGCCTGACATCGAGGCCTATCTCGGCTTCGTGATGAACATGTTCATCGCCTTCGGTGCGGCCTTCGAGGTGCCGGTCGTCGTCGTCGTGCTGGTGCGCATGGGCATCGTGCCGGTGGAAAAGCTGCGCGAATGGCGCGGCTACTTCATCGTCGTCGCCTTCATCGTCGCGGCCGTCATCACGCCGCCGGACATCGTCTCGCAGCTGGCCCTGGCGATCCCGATGTGCCTGCTCTACGAGCTGGGCCTGTTCGCGGCCACCTACTTCGTGCGCCACACCAAGGCGCCGGACGAAGGCAGCTGATCAGTCGTCCTCCGCCACGCGTTGCGGCTTGGGCCGCTGCGCGACGGAGAGCTGAAAGCTCAGGGCCTTGCCACCGCGCTGTACGCCCACCTCGACCTGACTCTTGGGCTTGAGCGCCGCGACGCGGGCCAAGAGCTCGGCCGGCGTTGCGACGACATGGGCGCCGATGCGCGTCAGCACGTCGCCCGGTTTGATGCCCGCCTTCGCCGCCGGTGCGTCCGTGACGACACCGCCGATCAACACGCCCTTGGCCTCGTCGAGCTTGAGCGCCTCGGCCAGCTCCGGTGTCAGTTCGCGCGTCTGCACGCCGATCCAGCCGCGGGCGACGCTGCCGTCCTTCAGGATGGCCGCGGCCACCTGGCGCGCCACGTCGACGGGGATGGCGAAGCCGATGCCCAAGGATCCGCCGCTGCGCGAGAAGATGGCCGTGTTGATGCCCACCAGCCGCCCGTCGGCATCAACCAGGGCGCCGCCCGAATTGCCAGGGTTGATGGCCGCGTCGGTCTGGATGAAGTTCTCGAAGGTGTTGATGCCAAGCTGGTTGCGGCCCAGCGCCGAGACGATGCCGGACGTGACCGTCTGGCCGACGTTGAAGGGATTGCCGATGGCCAGCACCACGTCGCCCACCTGCAGGCTGGCCGCGTCGCCCAGCGGAATGGCGGGCAGGTCGGGCAGGCTGATCTTCAGCACGGCGACGTCGGTCTCGGGGTCGGTGCCGACGAGGGTGGCCTGGGCCTGGCGGCCGTCGCTGAGCTGCACCTCGATGTCCGACGCGCCTTCGACGACGTGGTTGTTCGTCAGCAGCACGCCGTCGGCCGAGATGATGACGCCCGAGCCCAGGCCCAGCTGCGGGCCGCCGCGCTGCTGGCGCGGGCCGAAGGGGAAACCGAAGGGCAGGCCTTCATGCGTACGGCCGAGCGAGCGCGGCGGCGCCTTGCTGGCGGTGATGCTGACGACGGCCGGCGAGGCGACGCGTGCCGCCTGCGAGAAGCCGGCGCGCACGACGGATGCGGCCGGGGAGGCGGGCTGGGCGGGGAGTGCGATCTGGCGCTGTGTGGCGGCGATGGTGGCGGATGACGCAGTCCGCCAGGGTGCCGTCTGCAGCCATTGCGGCTTCAGCGTTGCGACGACGAAGACGGCAGCCAGGGCCACGGTGACCGTCTGCGCGAAAATCAGCCAGAGCCGCTTCAACACCCTAATCCCTCACAAGCCATGACCGATCGCGCCGCGTTGGAGCTCCGCCTGAACCAGCTGCTGGAGCCCTCGCGCTTCAAGGATTATGGGCCGAACGGTCTGCAGGTCGAGGGCCGGGCCGAGGTCCGCCATCTGGTCTGCGGGGTCACTGCCAGCCTGGCGCTGATCGACGCCGCCATCGCGGCCAAGGCGGATGCCATCCTCGTCCACCACGGCCTGTTCTGGCGTGGCCAGGACGGTCGTGTGACGGGCTGGATGAAGCAGCGCCTGGCGCGGCTGCTGGCCCACGACATCAACCTCTTCGCCTACCACCTGCCGCTGGACGCCCACCCGACGCTGGGCAACAACGCCCAGCTCGGCGCGCGCTTCGGCTGGACGGCGGACGCGCGCTTTGGCGAGCAGGACCTGGGCTTCAGCGCGGCCATCGAATCGACCGGACTCGCCGCGCTGACCGCGCTGCTGCGCGAAGGCCTGGGCCGCGACGTGACCGCCGTGCCCGGCGACGGCCGTCCGCTGCGCCGCGTGGCCTGGTGCACCGGGGGCGCGCAGGGCTATTTCGAGGCGGCCATCGCCGTCGGCGCTGATGTCTTCATCACCGGCGAGATCTCCGAGCCCCAGGCCCACTACGCCCGCGAGACCGGCGTCGCCTTCATCGCCGCCGGCCACCACGCCACCGAGCGCTACGGCGTGCAGGGCGTGGGCGCTCAGGTCGCGCAGGACCTGGGCCTGAGCTGGCAGTTCATCGACGTGGACAACCCGGCTTAGGCGTCCTTGTGGGCCAGCGCGTAGTCGATGGCCGCGCGCACGGCGGCGACCTGGGCCGCGACGCATTGCTGCGGCGTCGTCCGCGGGCTGTCGGGGTAGACCTCGGTTGTCGTGCTGAAACGAGCACGGGTGATGGCCGCACACAGCCACCGCCGTCCGACGGCGAAGCTGATCACACCCGGCGATTGCAGCGGCGCGCCGATGATCTGGCCGTTGCCGTCTGCCGGGGCGATATGGGTGACCCGGGCCACCGCGTCGATGACGGCGCGCTGGAACTCCGGCTGCGGATGGTCGGCGTCGTCGACGAGGTAAAAGCCGTCGGGGATGGTGCCGGGTACGAAGGCCTCGCCGTCGCGCGCGGCCAGCGCCGGCTGGAATTCCGACTCGTCGGTGTCCGTCGTCTCGTGCAGGTCGATGTGCATCAGCACGCGGCCGCGCAGCGGCGCGAGCAGGGCCACCAGCGCCGCCGATTCGCCCACCGGGCTGCCCTCGCGGAAGTTGCGGTTCGGGTCCAGCGCATCGGGGTTCCAGCGCTGGATGCGCTCATAGGCCCATGGGCTCACGCACGGCACGACGAGGAGATTGGCGCGACCGGCCTGCTCCAGCCCATGCTGACTGACGAACCGCAGCGCGCCGTGCACGCCGCTGGTTTCGTAACCATGCACGCCGCCGGTCACGACCAGGATGGGCAGGTCGTCCCGCCAGTCGTGGCTGCGGATGACCAGCAGCGGAAAATGCTCCCCGTCGTAGTCGAGGGCGCCGTACTCGGCGACATCGAAGCTTTGGCGCAGCGGCTCGATGGCAGCCAGCACGTCGTCGGCATGGCTGCGCTGGCGCACCTGGCGGGCTCGCCAGGCAGAGACCTCTGCGGCGCCCCAAGGCTGGCCGGGCGTGCCGATGGGATAGGGGAGGGCGTCGGTCATGGCTTGGGATCCTGTTGGGGGCGTGTCTTTTCGCTGGCAATCCATGCATTGATGCGCTGCTCCAGCAGCGGCAACGGCATCGCTCCCTGGTCGATGACGGCCATGTGGAAGCGGCGCTGGTCGAACTTTGAGCCCAGCTGCCCCTCGGCCCGCGCGCGCAGCTCCTTGATCTTCAGCTCGCCCATCATGTAGCTCAGCGCCTGGCCGGGCTGGGCCAGGTAGCGGTCCACCTCGGCCGTCATGAAAACGGGATCGTGGCCGGTCTGCTCGATCATGTAGGCGATGGCCTTGTCGCGGTTCCAGCCCAGCGCATGCAGCCCGGTGTCGACGACCAGGCGCGCGGCGCGGAACATCTGCGCCTGCAGATGGCCGAAGCGCGTGTAGGGGTCGCGGTACAGGCCGATCTGTGGGCCCAGCGTCTCGGCGTACAGCGCCCAGCCCTCGCTGAAGACCGAGTACTGCGCCTGGCGGCGGAAGTTGGGCAGCTCGCCGAGCTCGACCTGGCGCGAGATCTGCAAATGGTGGCCCGGCACGGCCTCATGGGCGACCAGCGTCTCCATCGCCCACTTCGGGCGACGCTTGAAGGCGATGGCATTGGCGTTGAACCAGCCGGCCGTCGTGCCGTCCAGCGCCGGGCCGTTGTAGTTGTCGGCCGCGCCCTCGCCCATGTAGGCCGGCATGCCGCGGATGCCATAGGGCGAGCGCGGCAGCTGCGCGAAGAGCTTGGGCAGCTCGGGATCGATGCGCTTGGCGATGGTGCGGTAGCCGTCCAGCAACTCCTCGCCGCTCTGGTTGAAGAACTTGGGATCGCTGTAGAGGAATTTCTTGAAGGCAGCCAGGTCGCCGTCAAAGCCTGCCTCGGCCTTGACCTTCTCCATCTCAGCGCGGATGCGCGCGGCCTCGCGCAGGCCGGTGGTGTGGATGTCGCCGGCCGCCAGCGGCAGCGTCACGTGTCGCAGGATCAGCGCCTCGTAGACCTTGTCGCCGCCCGGATAGCTGGACAGCGAGCCGCTGTCGGGCGCCTTCGGGGCCAGCTCCTCCTTCAGCACGGCCAGCAGCTTGCGCTGGGCGGGGTAGAACTGTTCGCGCACGGCCGTTTGGCCCAGCGCCTGGTAGTGTGCCTTGACGCTGGCGTCCACCGTCATGCGCGCGAAGGGCTCGTAGACCGGGCTCTTGCTGGCGTCCTCGGTCAGCTGGCCTTCGATCTGGGCGATGGCACGCGCCAGCACCGGCTTGGACGTGACCCAACCGAGCGCGAGGCCCCGGCGCAGGATGGCGATCTCCTGGTCCACCCGCGCTGGGTAGGCCGCCAGGCGCGTCAGCCATTGCTTGACCTGGGTCTCGTTGTTGACCGGCACATTGCGCGCCAGGCCGGCGAGAGCCGATTGCGCACCGCCCAGCGTGCCCAGCGTCAGCGTGCGCCAGCCGGGGTAGGCCTGCATCGCCACCTCCTGCTGGTAGCGGTGCACGAAGAGAGCCTGGGACAGGCGGTCGGCGTCGTTGAGCAGGCTGGCGTCGACGGCGCGCGCCCGGACCAGCAGGTCGCGGGCGAGGGCATCGCGGGCGGCCAGGCCGGCCTCGGAGTGGTCGGCCAGCTTGTCGTTGAAGCGCAGGTCGCCGCGCACGCTGGCAAATTCGGGCGCGCTGCGGGCCTCGGCCTCCCAGGCTTCGTCGAACATCGCGTGCAGGGCCTGGTGAGCCTTGGTGGCGGCATCGGCGGTCGGCGCCACGGCAGCCGGTTTGGGGGCATGTTGGGTGGCGGCGGGTGCCGCCAGGTGCAGGCTGGCGATCAGGACGGCAACGAGGGTCGGGCGCAAGGGCATCTCCACATCGGGCGAGGGGCGGCGCGCAGTCTGCCAGCACGGCCGCGGCGTGATGAAAGAATGGCGCATGACTCCGGAAAACTCCCTAGGCCTGCCCCTCGTCATCAGCATGGGCGACGCCTGCGGCATCGGCCCCGAGATCATCGCCAGCCTGTGGCGCAAGGACGCGCCGCGTGATGCCGTCGTCGTCGGCGATGTGGCCGTGCTGAGGCGTGCCGTGGCGGCAACCGGTGGTGGTCTAGCGGTCGCCGCGTTGCAGTCGCTTGGCGAGTTAGGCCGCGTGCCGCCGCGCTGCCTGCCGGTCTGGCAGCCCGCGGGCCTGCCGGCCGGCCTGATCGACGCGCCGCTCGGCCAGGTCGACGCACGCGCCGGCGGCGCCGCCGCGCTGTGCATCGAGGCCGCCGTCGGCCTGATTCAGGCCGGCCAGGCGCGCGGCCTCGTCACGGCGCCCATCCACAAGGAGGCGCTGCACGCGGCCGGTTCACCCTACCCGGGCCACACGGAGATGCTCCAGGCCCTGGCCGGTGGCGTGCCGGTGCGCATGATGCTGGCCAACGAGGAGCTGCGCACGGTCCTGGTCACCATCCACTGCTCGCTGCGCGAGGCGATTGATCGAGTGACCCGCGAGGCCGTGCTGGAGACCTTGCGCATCACCGGCGCGGCGCTGCAGCGCATGGGCATCGCCGCGCCGCGCATCGCCGTGGCTGGCCTGAACCCGCATGCCGGCGAGGGCGGCCTGTTCGGCGACGAGGAGATCCTGCACATCGCGCCCGCCATTGCCGATGCCCGCGCCGAGGGGCTGGACGCCCGTGGCCCCTTCGCGCCGGACACGATCTTCATGCGCGCCCGCCGCGGCGAGTTCGACGTCGTCGTCGCGATGACGCACGACCACGGCCTGATCCCGGTCAAGTACCTGGGCGTGGAGCAGGGCGTCAACGTGACGCTGGGCCTGCCCTTCGTGCGCACCAGCCCCGACCATGGCACCGCCTTCGACATCGCTGGGCGCGGCCTGGCCGATCCAGCCAGCCTGGGCGCGGCGTTGGCGATGGCACGCCGCCTTGGGGTCCCGGTGACTTAGCGGCCGCCGAGAGCGGCCAACTGAGCGCGCGTGCGCGCCGTGGCGCGTTCGATCAGGTGGGCGTGCTCGAAGGCGCGCATGCGGCCGGCTGCGCAGAGCTTCTTCAGCATGCGGGCCGTCATCGTCACCGTCTCCTGGTGGCGGTTGCCGTGGGTGAAGATGAAGAAGCTGCGGCCCGCGCTGATATGGGCCAGGCGCATCTTCTGCCACTCGTCGCCGGTGTGCATCTGGTAGGCAAAGCCGAGCTGCATGTTGTCGACCAGCAGCGCGCCGCTGCTCGGTTCCGGCGCACTCTCGGCGGCGGGCAGGCCGTCGATGGAGATGTCGACGGCTTCCAGCGGCGCGGTGGCCGCGTCGTTGCCGGAGAGGTCCAGATCGAGCTCACCGTTCCAGTCGACGCCGGATTCCTCGACGAGGCCCAGGCTCTTGGCCTCGGCGGGTGTCAGGCGCTGGCTCGCGTCGAGATCCCCGGGCAGGGTCTCGCCGACCATGGGTTTGGCGAGGTCGGCTTCGGCCGGCGGCGCCACGCCGAAGATCTGGTCGAGTTGACGCACCAGCAGGTTGGTGTCGAGCGCGCTTGGCGCCTGGCCCTTCAGCGATTCGGCATGGGCCGGCAGCAGCGCGCCAAAGAAATCCTTGCGCGGCCCATCCGGCCAGCGGATCAGGTCCATGCCCTCGTTCAGGGTCCGCATCAGGTTGGGCAGCTCGCGCAGGAAGTCGGCGCGGGCGGCGGTGCCGCCTTTGGGCTGCACGCTCATGACGAGGCTGCGGCCGAGCTGGCGCAGGCGCAGTGCGCGCTCCGGCGCACCTTCGCGCGAGGCCAGCACGATGGCCTGGCTCCACACCTGGGCGAGGAAGCTGCGCAGGAATTCCTGCATCGGCACCTTGGCCAGTGACTGTTGCAACTGCAGCGCGTAACGCTGCTGCAGGCGCAGGTCGGTCTCGCGGCGTTCGACGACGGCGGCGGCGTCGCCGGCGGCCTTCAGCGTGGTGCGGGTCTGGTCGGAGATGAAGGTTTCGAGCGCGTCCAGCTTGGCCGTGTAGACGTCCATGCGGTCGAAGTCGCCGCTGGCGACGTCCTGCACCAGGTCGCGCACATGGGCCAGGAAGGAGCGGCCGGGGTCATCGCTGAAGTCGTCGAAGGCGCAGGCCAGAGACGCCATGCGGTTGACGAACTGGCGCACCGGATGGCGGCGCGACGAGAAGAAGGTCTCGTCGCCCAGCGCCACGCGCAGCACCGGCAGCTGCAGGCGCGCGAGCAGGCGCGCCATCTGCGGGGGTACCTTGGGGTCGGACAGGATCTGGTCGAACAGGCTGCTGACGACGTCGATGACCATGTGGTCCAGCCGGCCCGTGGCAGCCTGGCGCAGCTCGTCGCGGTGTTGGTGGATCAGGTTGGTCGGCAGCGGCACCTGACCCCAGGCGCTGGGCTCGCCGCTGAGCGTGTCCAGGCCCATGCGGCTGGAATGGCCATGTGTGTCGTAGCTGGGCTCGTAGGCCGCGGGCGCATGTGCCAGGCGGCGCAGCAGGTCCATCATCTGCGGGTCGACCCGGCCGAAGCCGCCGCTGACGCTGGCGCCGCCGCGACCGCCGAAGCCGCCACCGCCGCCAAAACCACCGCGACCCCCGCCGTTGCCGCCATGTCCCAGGCTGCCGTGGCCCGAACCGCCGTAACCCCCACCGCGCGTCGACATGCCGCCGGGGCCGGAATCGAGCTCGCCCTGTTGGCTGCCGCCGCTCAAGGCTCCGTGGCGCGACGCGGCGCCGTCGGGCGTCGCCCGCACGCGCAGGTCCTGCGGCCGAAGCCCGCGCGAGCGCAGCAGCTCGGCGATGTCGGCATAGCAGGCGCGCATCTCCTGGGCCAGGGAGCGGGTCAGCTCGTCGATCAGGGTCTGGCGGGTCAGCGGGTCGTCGGTGATGGATTGCACCGCGTCGAGCAGGGCCTGGCCAACGATTTCCGGCCGCAGCGGGTTGCGCTCGCCAACCTGGACGCCGGAGATGTAGGACTCGACCTCGCGCAGCTCCCATTCGCTGTGGTGGCCGATGGCCAGGCCGATGCGGTCGGCCGCGACCAGGTTGTTGACCTGGTCGTCATCCATCAGCGAGAGTTCGCCCCAGGCCTTCTTGGTCGCGGGTGCGGCGACCGGTTTGGTGTCGGATTGTTCCGCGGCGACCTGCTTGCGCAGGCTCTGCACGAAACGTTGTGAAAACACACCTTGTTGCTGGCGGAACACGAATTGGGCGGCCAGCAGCGCGTCGCGCCGCTTGATCTGGCCGGCCGACAGCGCTGACAGGCCCAGGCCTTCCGCGCAGCGCTCAGCCGCCTGTTCCCCCGCGAGGCGGATGCGGGTCAACGAGGCTTCGACGTGCGGATTCAGGCGTATCTCGGGCGCGGTCATCTACAAAGTGGCACAAAGCTGCGCCGAAAGTATCGCGCCTGCAACAAGGCCGGGTTTTCATCGAGTTGCCAACTTGGTGGCAAAAAAAAGCCCGGTAACCATTACTTACCGGGCCCATGGAGCAAAAAAAGCTCAGCGCTTCAGTGAATCCCGGATTTCGCGCAGCAACTGGATGTCCTCGGGCGTGGGCGGCGGTTCGGCCGGCGCGGCCGCCGGTTCGTCGCGCTTGAGGCGATTGATCTGCTTGATCATCAGGAAGATGACCAATGCCAGGATGATGAAGTTCAGCGAGACCGTGATGAAACTGCCGTAGGCCAGCACGGCGCCTGCTTTCTTGGCTTCGGCCAGCGTGGTGGCGGTCTGGCCGGCCAGCGGGATGAAGTAGTTGCTGAAGTCCAGCCCGCCAAAGATCTTGCTGACGACCGGCATGATGACGTCGCCGACCAGGGAGTCGACGATCTTGCCGAAGGCGCCGCCGATGATCACACCGACCGCGAGGTCAACGACATTGCCCTTGACGGCGAACTCCCTGAACTCCGAGAAAAAACTCATGCGTGCTCCTGTTGGCAACGTTTGAAGGATGACTGGTGCTGATGTTGGCGCCAAGTCGACAGGGTCAGAAGGCGGGTAAACCTGCGGTCGGCTGCCGCGGCTTGATCGGGGTGGGAGTGAGCGTCCGCTAGAATCCTGGGCTGCCCCTGATCAGAAGTCTCTTTAGAGGACCCTCATGAGTGACCAGCAAGTGGACCAAGGCAAGCGTACCTGGTTGATTGCAACCAGCTGTGCCGGTGCCGTTGGTGGCGTTGCGACCGCCGTGCCCTTTGTCAGCACTTTTGCGCCCAGCGAGCGCGCCAAGGCCGCCGGTGCTCCCGTCGAGGTCGACATCTCCGGGATCAAGCCCGGCGAGAAGCTGACCGTCGAATGGCGCGGCAAGCCGGTCTGGATCGTGCGTCGCACGCCTGAGCAGGTCGAGGCCCTGAAGAAGAACGACAGTCAGTTGGCCGATCCGAATTCGGATCGCAAGGCTTTTCCCATTCCCGACTACGCCAAGAACGAGAACCGCTCGATCAAGCCCGAGTACCTCGTCGTTGTGGGCATCTGCTCGCACCTGGGCTGCTCGCCGAGCGACAAGTTCACGCCCGGCGCCCAGCCCTCGCTGCCGGACGACTGGAACGGCGGCTTCCTGTGCCCCTGCCACGGCTCGACCTTCGACATGGCCGGCCGCGTCTACAAGAACAAGCCCGCGCCCGACAACCTCGAGGTGCCGCCCTACATGTATCTCACCGACAGCCGTCTGCTGATCGGTGAAGACAAGAAGGCCTAACAGGAAACACGGGACGAGACATGGCTGAATTCAAGGAAGCTCCCGCAGGCGCCTCGATGGGCGTGAAGACCGTGACCTGGCTGGAGAACCGGTTCCCGACCGCGTTCGACGCCTACAAGGTCCACATGTCGGAGTACTACGCGCCGAAGAACTTCAACTGGTGGTACATCTTCGGCTCGCTGTCGCTGCTGGTGCTGGTGATCCAGATCGTCACCGGCATCTTCCTGGTGATGCACTACAAGCCGGATGCGGCCCTGGCCTTCGCATCGGTCGAGTACATCATGCGCGACGTGCCCTGGGGCTGGCTGATCCGCTACATGCACAGCACCGGCGCCTCGGCCTTCTTCGTGGTGGTCTACCTGCACATGTTCCGCGGCCTGATCTACGGCAGCTACCGCAAGCCGCGCGAGCTGGTCTGGATCTTCGGCTGCGCGATCTTCCTTTGCCTGATGGCTGAAGCCTTCATGGGCTATCTGCTGCCCTGGGGCCAGATGTCCTACTGGGGCGCCCAGGTGATCGTCAACCTGTTCGCCGCCGTGCCCTTCGTCGGCCCGGACCTGGCGCTGATGATCCGCGGCGACTACGTCGTCGGCGATGCGACGCTGAACCGCTTCTTCAGCTTCCACGTCATCGCCGTGCCGCTGGTGCTGCTGGGCCTGGTTGTGGCTCACCTGCTGGCATTGCACGATGTGGGTTCCAACAACCCGGACGGTGTCGAGATCAAGAAGCACAAGGATCCGAAGACCGGCATCCCGCTGGACGGCATCGCCTTCCACCCGTTCTACACGGTGCACGACATCTACGGCGTCTGCCTGTTCCTGATGGCCTTCAGCGCCATCCTGTTCTTCGCACCGGAACTGGGCGGCTACTTCCTCGAGTACAACAACTTCATCCCGGCCGACCCGCTGAAGACGCCGGCGCACATCGCCCCGGTCTGGTACTTCACGCCGTTTTATTCGATGCTGCGCGCGACGACCGACACCATGGTCAACGTGCTGTGCGGCGTCGTCGGCATCGCCGCCGTCGTGAGTTTCCTGAAGGGTAAGTTCGGCGGCGCGGCCAAGGTGGCGCTGCTGGTGGCGGCGGTCGTGCTGATCTTCCTGCTCAAGGTCTTCGACGCCAAATTCTGGGGCGTGGTCGTCATGGGCGGCGCGGTCATCATCCTGTTCTTCCTGCCCTGGCTGGATCACAGCCCGGTCAAGTCGATCCGCTACCGTCCCGACTGGCACAAGTACCTGTACGCCGTCTTCGTCGTCTTCTTCCTTTGGCTGGGCTACCTCGGCATCCAGCCGCCGAGCGAGATGGGCACGCTGGTCGCCCAGGTGGGCACGCTGTTCTACTTCGGCTTCTTCCTGCTGATGCCGTGGTGGAGCCGCCTTGGCGAGCCGAAGCCGGTGCCCGACCGTGTGACCTTCCACGCCCACTGAGCCGCGGAGCAAAAACACAATGAAAAAGCTGATCGCCCTCCTGCTGGCCGCCCTGGGTCTGGCCGGCGCCGCCCAGGCCAACACCGGCGGCATCGAGTGGGACAAGTTCCCCAAGGAGAAGATGTCGGACATGGCCGCGCTGCAAAACGGCGCCAAGTTGTTCGTCAACTACTGCCTGAACTGCCATTCGGCCGCCTACATGCGCTACAACCGCATGCGCGACATCGGCCTGTCCGAGATCGAGATCAAGAACAACCTGCTGTTCGCCGCCGACAAGGTCGGCGAGACCATGAAGGTCAGCCTCGACCCGAAGGACGCGAAAGCCTGGTTCGGTGCCAACCCGCCCGACCTGAGCGTCATCGCCCGCTCGCGCGCCGACGGCTCCAAGGGCTCGGGTGCGGACTACCTCTACACCTACATGCGGAGCTTCTACCGCGACGAGACCAAGGCCACCGGTTGGAACAACATGGCCTTCCCCAGCGTCGCGATGCCGCACGTGCTGTGGGAGCTGCAGGGCCAGCGCGTCGCCAAATTCGAGGAAATGGCCGACCCGCACGACCATGAGAAGACGACTCACGTCTTCACTGGCAAGTACGAGCAGCTGACGCCTGGCAAGCTGACCGAGCGTCAATACGACGATGCGGTGGCCGACCTGGTCGCCTACCTGCAATGGATGGGTGAGCCTGCACAGGGCCAGCGCTTCCAGCTGGGCGTCATCGTGCTGATCTTTCTCAGCATCCTGACCGTGTTCGCGTGGCGTTTGAACGCCTCGTATTGGAAGGACGTGAAGTAAGCCCGTCCATCCCGGCAGCGCCTCACGGCGCCGCCGAACCACGCAGTGGGGCGCGCCTCGGCCACCCACTGCGTTTGCTTTTTCAGCGTGGCTACCCGCCGCGCGTTTTGATTGACTGACCCCTCGGGAGCCCAAGCCATGATGGTCCTCTACTCCGGTACCACCGACCCCTACTCGCACCGCTGCCGCTTCGTGCTGTTCGAGAAAGGCATGGACTTCGAAATCCGTGACGTTGACCTGTTCGCCAAGCCCGAAGACATCGCGCTGATGAACCCGTACAACGAGGTGCCCATCCTCGTCGAGCGCGATCTCATTCTTTATGAATCGCACATCATCAACGAGTACATCGACGAGCGCTTCCCGCATCCGCAGCTGATGCCCGGCGACCCGGTCGCCCGTGCCCGCGTGCGCCTGTTCCTGCTGAACTTCGAAAAGGAGCTGTTCGCGCACGTGAACATCCTCGAAGGCCGCGGCACGACGACCAAGGCGACCGACAAGCAGCTGGAAAAGGCCCGCTCGCAGATCCGCGATCGCCTGACCCAGCTCGCGCCGATCTTCCTGAAGAACAAGTACATGCTGGGCGACGACTTCTCGATGCTCGACGTGGCCATCGCGCCGCTGCTGTGGCGCCTGGACTACTACGGCATCGACATGTCCAAGAACGCGCTGCCACTGCTGAAGTACGCCGAGCGCATCTTCAGCCGCCCGGCCTACATCGAGGCGCTGACGCCCTCCGAAAAGGTGATGCGCCGCTGATGGACCAGACCCCGGCCTCCGGTGGCGCGGGCAACGGCACGTCCACCCGCCCCTACCTGATCCGCGCGCTGCATGACTGGTGCACGGACAACGGCTTCACGCCCTACATCGCGGTCCACGTCGACCGCTCGGTGCAGGTGCCGATGGAGTACGTGTCCAACCACGAGATCGTGCTGAACATCGGCTTCGATGCGACCAGCGGGCTGGACCTCGGCAACGACTTCATCCAGTTCAAGGCCCGCTTCGGCGGCGTGGCGCGCGAGATCCTCGTGCCGGTGGACCATGTCGTCGCGATCTACGCCCGCGAGAACGGCCAGGGCATGGCCTTCCCGGCACCCGAGGCCACGGCCGAAGGCGCCGCCCCCACCGTGCCGGCCGCAGTGCCCACACCCGAGCCGCGCCGCAGCGGCCTGCGCCTGGCCAGTGAGGCCAGCGATGAGGACGGAGGCGACGACACGCCGCCGCCGGACGCACCGGGCGGCGGCCCGCGTCCCACGCTCAAGCGTGTGAAGTGAACTGCGCGTGAGCGTGTTGGCGAGCGCCTAGAATGCGCTCCAGTTTTTCGCCGGCTTAGCTCAGTTGGTAGAGCAACCGCCTTGTAAGCGGTAGGTCATCAGTTCGAATCCGATAGCCGGCACCAA
>JAEKLF010000189.1 GCA_019509985.1 Burkholderiales bacterium
CCGGCTATATCGCCCAGGTCGAAGCGGCGCTTGGCGCCGACGCCCTCAACCCGCAACGCCTGCGCTTCGGCGCCAGCGGCCTGCTCACCGACATTGAAGCCGTTCTCGCCGGCGCTGAATCTGCTGCCGTCACTGCGGCCTACTGAACCATGCTTGCCCAAGAAATCATCCGCGCCAAGCGCGACGGCCAGGCGCTCAACGAAGCGCAGATCAACCACTTCGTCCGCGGCCTCGTCGACAACGCCTGGAGCGAAGGCCAGGTCGCCGCGCTCGGCATGGCTGTGTTCCTGAAGGGCATGGGCCGCGACGAAGCCGTGCTGCTGACCCGCGCGATGATGAATTCCGGCCGCGTCATGCGCTGGCCCGACATGCCCGGCCCGGTGCTGGACAAGCACAGCAGCGGCGGCGTCGGCGACAAGGTCAGCCTGATGCTGGCGCCCATGGTGGCGGCCTGCGGCGGCTACGTGCCGATGATTGCCGGCCGCGGCCTGGGCCACACGGGCGGCACGGTCGACAAGCTCGAAGCCATCCCGGGCTACACGACGACGCCTGACCCGGCCAGGTTCGACCAGATCGTGCGTTCGCTGGGCTGCGCCATCATCGGCCAGACCGCCGACCTCGCACCCGCCGACAAGCGCTTCTACGCCACGCGTGACGTGACGGCCACGGTCGAGAGCGTGCCGCTGATCACCGCCAGCATCCTGTCCAAGAAGCTGGCGGCTGGCCTCGAAGGCCTGGCCATGGACATCAAGTGCGGCAACGGCGCGTTTGCGTCCACGCCCGAGTTCGCGAGGGAACTGGCCGAGAGCATCGTCGCCGTCGCCGGCGGCGCGGGCCTGAAGACGCGCGCGCTGATCACCGACATGAACCAGATCCTCGGCACCGATGTCGGCAACTCGCTGGAAGTCATCGAGACCATCCGCTACCTGACCGGCGAACACCGCGAACCGCGCCTGCACGAGGTGACGCTGGCGCTGTGCGCCGAGATGCTGGTGCTGGGCAAGCTCGCCGCCGACACCGCCGCCGCACGCGTCAAGCTGCAGGCCGCGCTGGACTCTGGCGCCGCCGCCGAGAAGTTCGCCAAGATGGTCGTCGCACTGGGTGGCCCGGCCGACCTGATGGAGCGCCCCGACGCCTACCTGACCGCCGCGCCCGTCGTGAAGCCCGTGGCCGCACCGCGTGCCGGCGTCATCACGACGATGTCGACGCGCGACCTGGGCGTGGCCATCGTCGAGCTGGGCGGCGGCCGCCGCAAGGCCGGCGATGCCATCGACATGCGCGTCGGTTTCTCCGAGGTCAAGCCGCTCGGCACCCGCGTCGCCGCCGGTGAGCCGCTGGCGCTGATCCACGCGGCCGATGACGCCGCCGCCGACCGCGCCATCGCGTCGTACCTGGCCGCCTGCACGCTCGGCGACGCTGACGTGGCCGCCACGCCCATGGTCATGGCCGAGGTGGGCTGATGTCCGACGAAGAGGTCAAGCAGGGCCAGCCACAGCAGGATCCGAAACGCCGCGCAATCAAGAGTTTCGTCACGCGCCCAGGCCGCATGGGCACGGGCCAGATCAAAGCGATGGCCGAGCTGGGTCCGAAGTTTGTTCTGCCCTACAAGGCCCAGCGAATCGACGCCGCCGCGACCTTTGGCCGCAGCGCGCCGCTGGTGCTGGAGATCGGCTTCGGCATGGGTGCCGCGACCGCCGACATCGCCACCACGCTGCCCGACCATGATTTCATCGGCTGCGAGGTCCATGAGCCCGGCGTCGGCGCACTGCTCAAGCTGATCGGCGAGCGCGAGATCGGCAACATCCGCATCGTCCAGCACGACGCGGTCGAGGTGTTGCGCGACATGATCGGCGAAGCCGCGCTGGATGGCGTGCACATCTTCTTCCCCGACCCCTGGCACAAGACGCGCCACAACAAGCGCCGCCTGGTCCAGGCGCCGTTCGTGGCCAACCTGGTGCGGCACATCAAGCCCGGCGGCTACCTGCATCTGGCGACCGACTGGCAGCCCTACGCCGAGCAGATGCTTGAAGTCCTGTCGGCCGAGCCCCATCTCTTG
>JAEKLF010000278.1 GCA_019509985.1 Burkholderiales bacterium
GAGGCCCGCCTCCAGCGGCGGGCGCAGCATGGTGTCGCGGTCCTCGAAGGCGAAGCCCGCGCCGGCGCTGACGACGCCGCGCTCGCGCCACAGCTGGCCGTCGAACGCGAGCAGCTGCACCGGCATCGCGTCCAGCACCTCGTTGCCGATGACGACGGCCTCCAGCTCGGCCGGCAGCGCGTCCAGCCAGTCGACGCGGCCCTGCCAGTGCGACAGTCGCTCGCGCTGGCGCTCGCGCAGCTCGGCCGACAGCTCGACGATGCGATAGCGCGCCAGGCCCGCGCCGAGCGCGTCCAGCTCGGCGATCAGCTGGGCCGCGAGCGCCCCCGAGCCGGCGCCGAACTCGACGACATCGCGGCAGCCGCTGGCGTCCATGGCCTGCTTGAGCTGACGCGCCAGCGCGCGGCCGAACAGCGGCGACATCTCCGGCGCGGTGACGAAGTCCGAGCCTTCGCTGGGCATCTGGCCGAACTTGCGCCGCCCGCCGGCGTAGTAGCCCAGGCCGGGCTCGTACAGCGCCAGGCTCATGAAGCGGTCGAACGGCAACCAGCCGCCGTTGCCGTTGATCGCGGCGTGGATGCGGTCCGCGAGGCTCACCGCGCGCGCACCCAGGCTTCGAACTCGGCCGCGGGCATCGGCGAGCCGACGAGGTCGCCCTGGAACTGCTGGCAGCCCCAGCTGGCCAGCAGCTGCCACTGCGCGGCGCTGCGCACCCCTTCGGCCGTGACGGTCAGGCCCAGGCCCACGGCCATCTGCACGATGGCGCGCGTGATGGCCTGGGCGCCGACGTCGTCGGGCAGCCGGGCGACGAAGCTCTGGTCGATCTTGAGCTTGTCCAGCGGCAGCTCGGTCAGGTGGGCGAGCGAGGTGTAGCCGGTGCCGAAGTCGTCGACGGACACGGTCAGCCCGAGCGCGCGCAGCTGGGCCAGCGTGGCGGGGGCGTGCTCGATGTCGTCGATGAGCATGCGCTCGGTCAGCTCCAGCTCCAGCCACTGGCCCTGCGCGCCGGACTCGGCCAGCACATGCTTGACGGTGTCGGCGAAGCCGTCCAGGTGGAACTGCATGCGCGACAGGTTGACGGCGATGCGCATGGGCCCGTGGCCTTGCGTGACGCCGCGCTCGCGCCAGCGCCGGGCGGTGGCGGCAGCCTCGCGCATGACCCATTCGCCGAGCGCGAGCATCAGCCGGTGGCGCTCGGCGACGAAGATGAAGGCGTCGGGGCTGAGCAGGCCGCGCTGCGGATGGCGCCAGCGCAGCAGCGCCTCGGCGCCGGAGAGCTGGCCCGTCGTCGCCTCGACCTGGGGCTGGAAGAAGAGCTCGAACTCGTTGCGCGTCAGGCCTTGCGCCAGCTCGGCTTCCAGCACGAGGTCGGCGTAGGCCGTCTCGGCCAGCGATGGCTCGAAGAACTGGTAGGTCGCGCGGCCACGGGCCTTGGCGCGGTACATGGCGGTGTCGGCGTGCTGGATGAGTTCGTCGGCCTGCTGGCCGTCGTCCGGGTAGACGGCCACGCCGATGGACGGCGTGACCGACAGCGCGCGGCCATCGGCCTTGACGGGCACCTCGACGACCGACAGCAGCGCCTCGAGCACGACGATGATGTCGGTGCGGCTGTTCAGGTCGCTCAGCAGCACGACGAATTCATCGCCACCGAAACGGCCGACGAGGTCGCTGCCGCGCAGCGCGCCGACGAGGCGCTCGGACACCGTCGTCAGCACCTGGTCGCCTTCGAGATGACCCAGGGAGTCGTTGACGCGCTTGAAGTTGTCCAGGTCGACGAACAGCAGCGCCAGCATCTCGCCCTTGCGCTCGGCTCGCTTCATCAGCAGCGCCATGCGCTCCATGAAGGAGGCGCGGTTGAGCAGGCCGGTCAGCGAGTCGTGGTGGGCGAGGTGCTGGATGCGCGCCTCGCTGGCCAGGCGGTCGCGGATGTCGCGCACGACGGCCATGCGCAGCATCTCGCCGTCGCGCTCCATCGTGCGCATGATCAGCTCGACCGGCACGCGCGCGCCGTCGCGGTGCTGGATGACCGTCTCGTAGCGCAGCTCCTGGCCCTGCAGCATGACTTCACGGACCTTGGGCAGTTCGTCCTCGGTCACATAGGACAGCACATGCTGGCCGATCAGCTCCTGGGCGGACCAACCCGTCATCGCGCACAGCGGCTGGTTCACGTCGGTGATGGTGCCGTCGCGGTGAAAGAGGATGCCTTCCACCGAGGCCTGCATGAATTTGTCCAGCCGCGCCTCGGACTCGCGCAGCCGCCGCTCCGCCACGCGGTGGCGGGTGATGTCGTAGACCAGCACCCAGCTGCCGAGCAGCACGCCCTGGTCGTCGAACTGCGGGATCAGGTGGATCTCCAGGCAGGACTGTTCGCCGTCGGGCCGCGTCAGTTCGCGCTCGTAGACCACCGGCTTGAGATCGCGCACCAGCTCGTCCACCGACACGCGCACCTGCTCGTAGGCCTCGGCGCCGATGATCTCGCTGAAGTGCATGCCGACGATGGAGTCCTGCGTCTGGTGGAAGGCCTCGGCATAGCCGCGATTGGCGAACAGGCAGCGGTGGTCGTCGGCGCCGTACAGCGCGATCCATGCCGGCACGTGGTCCGCGAGCATGCGAAAGCGCGCCGCGTCCAGGGCCTGGCGTTCGAGATGGGGGTCGATGTGGGCAGTCACGAGGCTTGCGCCGTCCGCCGGGCCAGGCATAGGTCGTCCCAGGCGCCGGCCTTGTCCGCCGGGGAGCGCAACAGATAGGCCGGATGGTAGGTGACCACCACCGGCAGGCCACGCCAGCGGTGCACGCGGCCGCGCAGCTTGCCCAGCGGCTCGGCCAGGCCGGTCAGCCGACGCGCGGCCTGTAGGCCGACGGCCAGCACGAGGCGGGGTTGCAGCAGCTCGACCTGGCGGGCCAGCACGGCCTCGCAGGCGTCCAGCTCGCCAGGCTGCGGCGCGCGGCCGCGCGGCGGGCGGCACTTGACGATGGGGGTCACGAAGGCGGTCGGCGCTTCGCCGTCCTTGCCCGCGACCCGGCGCTGGCCGGCGGCAAGCAGCATGCGGTCCAGCAGCCGGCCGCTGTCATTGACGGGATTGCCGCCGAAGGCCTCGCCGCTGGCGTCGTCGGCCTCGTCCGGCGGATCGGTGACGACCAGCCACTGCACCTGCTGCAGCGCGCCGACGCCGAAGACGGCATTGCGGCGCTGTTCGCACAGGCCGCAGGCGCGGCAGGCGGACACGGCCTCGCGCAGCGCGGGCAGGTCGAGGTCAGTGAAATGAGACGGCGCCGCGGGGGCCGCCACGCGCACGATGGCCGGCGGCGGCGCGGCGACAACGATGGGTTCGGGCTCGGCTTCGGTTTCGACGACATCGGCCGCCGCGGCATGCGCGCTTGCCGTTGCCGGCAGCCGAAACCCCATCTCGGCCAGCATGGCCCTTTGGCGCTCATCCCAGCTCATGAGGCCTCAACCATCAGGCTCATCAGGATGGCGTCCTCACGCGGGCCGTCCTGCACCGGGTAGTAGGCGCGGCGCCGGCCCACCTCGGCGAAGCCGTAGCGGCGGTAGACCTCGCGGGCCCGTTCGTTGCCCAGGCGCACCTCCAGCCACAGCTGCGTCAGGCCGAGGCGGCGGCAGTCGGCGAGCAGGCGGTCCAGCATCACGACGGCCAGACCCCGTCCCTGCCAGGCGCGCACGACGGTGATGTTGAGCAGATGCATCTCGTCCGCACCCGGCATCGCCACCCAGTAGCCGAGCAGCTCGGCGCGCGGGCCACGCAGCACCTCGGCCGGGTAGCCCGCCGCCAGCGAGTCGACGAAATTGCCATGTGTCCACGGCACCGGGTAGGCCAGGCGCTCGGCGGCCATGACCTCGGTCAGATCGGGGATCCGCATCGCCGCGGCCTCGAAGGGCGGCAGGTTGCGCTCAAGCAGCGCGCTCATGACCGCTGCTCTCGCTCGGCCGTCGTCAGGGCAACCTTGTCGCGCACATAGACCGGCAGCGCCTCGGCCGCGTCCTGCGTCTCGCCGCGCTGCCAGGCCGCCAGCGCCAGTGCGCCCAGCGCCGCGGCGCGCGAGCGGGCCTGCGGCCAGGCGCGCGGCAAGGTGCCGAGCGCGGCGGCGTATTCGGTCAGCGCCGTGCCGGCCACCGCAGCCGGTGTGCCCCAGTGGGCGGCCAGGGCCTCGGGGCGGTAGAGGGCCGGCGCCTCGACGACCTGCCAGGCCCGGTCGGCCCAGCGGTAATGGGCCGCGTAGATCTCGCCGATGCGTGCATCCATGGCAACCCAGACGTCATCGCCCGCGCCTTGCGCACGGGCATCCTCGGCGACCAGCATCAGGCTGTCGATGGCCAGCACCGGTTTCTCCAGGCCGAAGGCCAGGCCCTGGGCCACGGCGCAGGCCGTGCGCAGGCCCGTGAAGGCGCCGGGGCCCTGGCCGAAGGCGACGGCATCGAGGTCATCGAACGTCAGGCCCGCGCCGGCCAGCAAGGCCTTGATCTCGGGCAGCATGCGCGCCGACGCCTGGGCGCCACCGGCCGCTTCGAACAGTTTCGTCTCCGCCGGCGTCACGAGGGCCAGGGCCATCGTGTCGGTCGCGCTGTCGAGGGCCAGGAGAAAGGGCATCAAGGCAGTTTAGGCGAGGTCCGACCAACCCCGGCGCCGGACGCGCTGTTGCACCGGGTGGTGCAGGGACCCCGAACGCAGGATGCTGCGCTGACGCAGGCGGGCCGGTAGGAGCCAACCTACGGCGGGCCGGACCTGCTTCCGACGCGCTGCTGCCGGGCCCGCGCCTAGAGTCGTTCGACGGATGCAGCCACTGCGTTCGAAACGGAGGTGCTATGTCGTTCGCCCTTTACATCCTTGGCCTCGCGGTGCTTCTCGGTGGCGTCGCCTGGGCCCTGATCACGGCCGGCCTCGCCGCCACCTATGTCGCGATCGCCTGCCTGATCGTGGCCGGCGTCGGCATCATGATGGCTGTGTCCCGGACACGGCTGAAGGACCCGCCGGCTTGAGTGGCTGGTCAAACGGCAACGCGGCCTACTGGGGCCGCCATGCCCGGCGGGGAGTCCGCGCAGGTCTGAAGCCGGCAGCGCACACCGCGCTTGCGCCACACTTCGGCTTCACCGCGCCACCACCCCGGAGTCCCTTTGACCGCGCAGACGCTTTTGATCGCGCTCGTCGCCGTGCAGTTCTTCGTGCATGCGCTGATCTGGGCCATGACGGCCCGGCTGGCGCGGCGCTGGCGGGCCGTGGAGGGTCATTTCGCGCTGTTCTGGGGCCTGCTGGCGGCCGGGCTGGCGCTGTTCGTGCCGCCGCTGGAAAGCGGCAGCGCGCCGCGCAACCTGGCGGACCTGCTCATCGTCGGCGCCTCCGTCATCGAGCACCGCGGCCTGACGCTGCACTGGGGCCGCACGCCGCGCACGCGCGCCTACGCGGCGATGATGCTCGCCGCCACCGCGGCGCTGGCCGCGAGCTTCCTGCTGGCCAACGGCCACGGCCTGCGCGTGGCCGTCGTCTGCTTCGGCTGCAGCGCCATGATGCTGGCCAGTGCCGGCCTGATGTGGCGCTTCGGCCGCGTCGGCACGCCTCTGTTCGCCGGCGTCGCCGCGGCCGGCTATGCGCTGCTGGCCACGGGGCTGCTGGTGCGCGGCGTGCAGGCGCTGGCCGTGGGCTCGACGACCAAGATCTCCATCGACGCGACCGGCCACGCCAACATCCCGTTTGCCATCGTCGTGCTCTTCGTCGGCGGTCTCATCAACCTGACCCACGTCCGTCTCGTGCTCGGCCGCGTGCTGACGCGCCTGAGCCAGCAGGCCACGACCGACGAGCTGACCGCCGTGCTGAACCGCCGCGGCCTGCTGCAGCGGCTGGAGGCCGCGCACGCCGCCGCGCGGCAGGGCAAGGTCGGCTATGCGCTGATGATGGTGGACGTCGACCACTTCAAGGCCATCAACGACAAGCACGGCCATGCCCGCGGCGACCAGGTGCTCAAGAGCGTCGCGGCCGGCCTGTGCGCGGCGCTGCGCGGCAACGACTTCGTCGGCCGCTGGGGCGGCGAGGAGTTCTGCGTGCTGCTGCCGGGCACGCAGCTGGCCGATGCCCAGCAGCTGGCCGAGCGCGTCGGCGCCCGCGTGGCGGCCAGCGCCGCGGGCGTGCCGGTGACGGTCAGCATCGGCGTGGCCGAGCATGGCGCTGCCGACACCGAGCTTGAGGCCGTCATCCGGCGTGCCGACGACGCCCTCTACCGCGCCAAGGCGGCCGGGCGCAACCGCGTCATCGTGGCCGCCTGCGCGGCTTGAGCGGCGGCGCCTCAGAGCGTCGCGACGATGTCGAAGAGGATGTGGGCCAGCACAGCCGGCCAGAGCTTGCGCGTGATGACATAGGACAGGGTCAGCGCGAGCCCGATCACCGCCACCGAGGCGACACCCAGCGGTCCCTGGTAGACGTGATAAAGCACCCGCACCAGCAGCGGCAGGCCGATGGCCACCGACAACCCGAAGCCGCGCAGCCCGCGCACCAGCACACCCAGCAGGAAGACTTCCTCGTAGCTGCCGTTGACGACGGCCAGCGCCACCGCCGATATGGCGGACACGCCCTCGAAAGAGAAGTTCACGACGTCCACCTGCCCAGGCGTGCGAGCCAGCATCGTCACGACGTCGGCGACCCACCAGGACAGGCCGAAGACGCCCAGGCCGACCAGGCTGCCGGAAAGCGTCGGCGCTGGATAGAGCGAACCGATATCGAAGCCGCGCAGGTGCAGGTAGAACAGCGCGCTGGCGGCCAGCGTCAGCTCGACGCCGACGATCCAGGCATTGCCTTCGTCGGTGTAGGTCGCATCCGGAAAGCCGGCCACCACGGCCTGCAGGGACAGCAGGATGAAGAGGCCGAAACAGATCGCCGTGACGACACCGGCCTCGGCATAGGAAAGCGTCGATTTGCGCAAATGCTTGTTCTGCCGCCAGCGGACGGCAACCTCCCCGCGGCAAGCATAGGCGTGTAACCGCGCCGTCACCGTGGCAGCCCCACCACGTGACGGCGACGACGCCGGGCGTCAGGTTGCGTTCGTCAGCACCTCGATGCGGTGGCCGTCCAGATCCCTGAACATCGCGCCGAAATAGGTCTCGCTGATGTCGGGCCGCATCCGCGGCGTGAAGATGTCCTCGGCGGCCGCGGCCAGCGCGGCCTCGTGCGTCGCGGCCACGGCCGTGCGGCCCGGCGCGGCGAGGGCGACGTGGGTGCCGCGCGCGACCACCGCCTCGTCGGCCGGCACCGGGTAGAGAAAGAAGCTCCACTGCTGCTCGGTGCCGAA
>JAEKLF010000279.1 GCA_019509985.1 Burkholderiales bacterium
GGCATGGGGGCCTCGCTGCTCTATTTCAAGCGCGGCGGTATGAGCTTCGAGCAATACTTTCGAGTCGAAGGCCACGACGAGCTTGAGCAGTATGCGCGCTTCATTGCAGGCCTTTCTCCGGCAATGCTGCAGCGCAGCTATCTTGTGGTGCCTGACGCGGTCAACTTTCGGGAGCGGCGTGGACCGTCGACGATGATGGCATGTGACCTCTGCGCCGGTGTCATGGGCACTTCGGTGCTCAAGGTGCTGTTGCAACGCGGCCATTTGCGGGCAGCGCCCTGGGCGCTGCAGTTCGACGCTTATCGCCAGAAATTGAAATACACCTGGCGGCCGTTTGGCAATGCGAATCCGTTGCAACGAGTGCTCATGACCTTCATCCGGCCGCTGTTGAAGCTCTAAGCCGAACAGGTCGGCCGGATCCACGAGTCGGGACGCTGCGGCGTGTCCAGCGCGTTGCGAATTCGCGGTGGCGAATTCCGTCGGAAGTCCGTTTTTTCACACGCGCATGCGGCCTTGATCCCCTGTCTTGGGGCACATATGACCCGGCGGGCTGTGGCATCATGGTTGGCTTTCGGTCCCTTGTTCCGTGACAAGGGTCTGCGGTGATCATTCCAGCAGGGGAATTGCGTTGAAGAAGCTTCATAGCCGTCAAGTGTTGGCCGAGACGCCGCAGTCTGCGTCGGGGGTGCTGTTTCGTCGAACGACCCGTTTTGCTGCCCTTGTGTCGATGGCGGGCTCGATCCTGCTGGCTGGTTGCAGCTCAATGGGTTGGGGCGCCGGACATCCTGCCGCCCCTGCGAACGCCGCGTTGGACGACTACAGCTACATCGTCGGCGCCGGGGACACATTGAGCATCCAGGTCTGGCGCAACCCTGAACTGTCGATGACCGTGCCGGTGCGCCCGGACGGCAAGATTGCCGCGCCGCTGGTGGATGAGATGGTCGTGCAGGGCAAGACGTCCGTCCAGGTGGCCCGCGAGGTCGAGAAGGCGCTCGGCAAATACGTGCGGGACCCGGTCGTCACGGTCATCGTGACTGGTTTTGTGGGGCCATACAGCGAGCAAATCCGCGTCGTTGGCGAGGCGGCCAAGCCGCAGTTTCTGCCCTACAAGCAAAAGATGACGGTTCTCGATGTGATGATCGCCGTGGGCGGTTTGACCGATTTTGCAGCTGGCAATAGCGCAACCATCCTGCGTACGGCTGAGGGCAACAAGCAATATTCCGTGCGCCTGAAGGATCTGATCAAGCGCGGCGACGTGTCGGCCAACGTTGAAATGCGCCCGGGCGACATTCTCATCATTCCGCAGAGTTTGTTCTAGTCGTAAGCGGCTGGCATGGTGCCGGGCCTCTTTCGCAGATTCAAATAACAGAGACAGTTCCTGATGGAAATGCTGATAGTCCAGCTGTTGATCATCGTCCGGCGGATGTGGAAATACCGCTGGATCGGGTTGGTCGTGGCCTGGGTGGCCGGGGTGGTCGGCGCCGTGGTGGTGTTCGCGCTACCGGACCGCTACGAGGCCAGCGCCCGTATTTATGTGGACACGCAGTCCATCTTGAAGCCGCTGATGTCGGGTTTGGCGGTGCAGCCCAATGTCGAACAGCAGGTGACGATGTTGAGTCGCACGCTGATCAGCCGCCCCAATGTCGAGAAACTGGTCCGCATGGCTGATCTGGATTTGAAGAATCAGTCCAAGGCCCAGCAGGAAGCCACCATCGAATCCGTGACCAGCAACCTGTCCATCCAGAGCAGCGGTCGCGACAACCTGTACATCCTCGGCTATCGGGATAGCGATCCCGAGACGGCCAAGCGAGTCGTGCAGGCGTTGGTGTCCATCTTTGTCGAGTCCAGCCTCGGCCAGACGCGCCAGGGCACCTCGACGGCGACGACCTTCATCAACGAGCAGATCAAATCCTACGAGAGCAAGCTCGAAGAGGCCGAAACCAGGCTGAAGGAATTCCGGCTGAAAAACCTGTCCAACAACATGGCGGGCGATGGCAAAGACTCGGCCACCCATATCGCGGAACTCAGCGCACAGCTCGAGCGAGCTCGCCTCGAGTTCCGCGAAGCCGTCAACGCGCGTGATGCGGCCAAGGCTCAGCTCGACGCCGAGAAGGCACGTGGCGGCGCACTCACGACGGCGCAAAGCCTGATGCAGGAATCCAATGCCAACGTCAGCACGCCCGAGCTCGATGCCCGGCTCGCCGAGCATCGCCGCAATCTCGATGCGCTGCTGCAGCGCTACACGGACCAGCACCCCGACATCATCGCGACGCGCAAGCTCATCAAGGATCTCGAAGAGCAAAAGAAACGCGAGATGGCCGAGCTGCGCAAGGCGGCGATGAATATGCCGACCGTGTCCCTGGGCCAGAACAATGGCAGCCTGGCGTCGCAGGAGCTGGTGCGCATCCTGGCGACGACGGAAGTCCAGGTTGCTTCGCTGCGAGCCCGCGTCGATGAGTATTCGAGCCGCTACGCACAGGCGATGGCTGCGCTGAAGACCGCGCCGCAGGTCGAGGCCGAGGCGGCTCAGTTGAACCGCGATTACGCGATCCAGAAGAAGAACTACGAAGACCTCGTGCAGCGGCGCGAGCAGGCCTCGATCTCCGGTGAGTTGGACGTTGCATCAGGCGTGGCCGATTTCCGCGTCATCGACCCACCACGCGCCAATCCCAAGCCGGTCGCGCCCAACCGCCTTCTGCTGCTGGCCGGCGCCATGGCCGCGGCGCTCGCCATGGGTGTTTTCACGACTTTTGCGGCCAGCCAGCTGCGTCCGGTCTTCCATGACGCAGACGACCTGCGCAACCGCGTCGAGCTGCCCATCCTGGGCGTCGTGACCCGTCTGGTCACGGAGGCCGACCGTGCGCGCCAGCGTGTGGATCTGATCCGCTTCTCGGCGGGAGCCGGAGGCCTGTTGGCGATGTTCGCCATCGCATTGACGGTCTTGGCCGTGCAACTCAGCCGGCAGGTGGTTTGACATGACGAGCTTGATCGAACAGGCCGCTCAGCGGCTTGAGCAATTGCGCCAGGCCGGCGTGGTCCTGCCCGGAGACGAGCAGGCCGTCCGTCCGGCGGAACCGCCTCTGGCGCCGCCTGCAGCCGTCGTTGCCGCGCCCGCGCTAGCAACAGCGGCCGCGGAAGAAGCGCCGCGTCCCGTCGGGATTTCGGTGCTGGACGACGGCCATCACGTGTCGTCCAAGCGCGTCGAGCTGGACGTGGTCGCCCTGGCGGCTCAGGGCTTCCTGATGCCACACACGCCTCGTTCCCAGACCGGCGACCAGTACCGCGTCATCAAGCGGCCGCTGATCAAGAATGCGATGGGCAAGGGTGCCGCGACGATCAACCATGCCAACCTGTTGATGGTCACCAGCGCGCTGGCCGGCGAGGGCAAGAGCTTCACGTCCATCAACCTGGCGCTCAGCATCGCGGCCGAACTGGACAACACCGTCATGCTGGTCGATGCCGACGTGGCCCGGCCCTCGGTGCTGCGCATGCTCGGCCTGCCGCAAGGCCCGGGCCTGCTCGACGTGCTGGAAGAACGCGTCGACATGTCCGAGGTGCTGCTGCGCACCAATGTCGAGAAGCTGACCATCCTGCCCAGCGGTACGCCGCATCCGCGCGCGACCGAGCTGCTGGCCAGCGACGCGATGAGCCATCTGCTCGACAACATGGCCAAGCGCTATCCGGACCGCATCATCATCTTCGACTCGCCGCCGCTGCTGCTGACGACCGAGTCCCGCGTGCTGGCCTCCCACATGGGCCAGATCGTCATCGTGGTCCATGCCGAGAAGACGGCGCAAAGCGCCGTCCAGCAGGCGCTCGCTGCGATCGAAACCTGCCCGGTGAAGATGATGCTGCTGAACCAGGCCAGTCCGAACGCCGCCGGTGGCTATGGCTACGGATATGGCTACGGGTATGGCTACGGCTACGGCTACGGATATGGCAGCAATGACTCGGCGCAGAGCTGAGCCGAATCACCTCGCGTTTGCACTCGCCGTCTGGGCGATGGCCGCTCATGCGCAGCAGAACGAAGCCGGCGGCCCGGTCGGCGGCACGACCCTCCAGCCCCGCATCAGCGTGATGCAGACCTGGACCGACAACTTGCGCCTGGACGATCGCAACAAGGACGCGGCGCTGATCACGACGCTGTCGCCGGGCATCAGCCTGGTGCGCAACAGCGGCACACTGCGCGGTAGCCTGGACTATTCGTTGAACGGCATCGCCTACCTGAAGTCCGACGTGCCGTCGCGCATTCAGAACGCCCTGTCCGCCAAGGGGCAGGCCGAGTTGATCAGCCAGACGCTTTACGTCGACATGAACGCCAGCATCGGCCAGCAAAGCGCCTCGGCCTTCGGCCTGCAGAGCGCGCCGACGCTGGGCTCGCAAGGCGCGGTGTCCAACCTCGCCAACGACAACCAGCGCGAGACCGGCACGCTGGCCGTGTCGCCATCGTTGCGTGGCGTGTTGGGCGGCCTGGCCACCTACGACCTGCGTGGCAACTTCACGCGCACCGAAGTGCGCGGCACCAGCCTGGGCGACAGCCGCGGCAGCGGCGGCTCCCTGCGCCTCAACCAGCGGAACGCGGGCTTGCTGGGCTGGTGGCTGCAAGCCAGCAGCCAGAAGGTCAAGGCGGTGTCGGCCTTGTCCAACCACAACACGTCACTGACCGCAGGCCTGAACTACAAGCCCGATCCCGATTTGTCCTTCACCGCCAACGCAGGCCGTGAGCGCAATGACTACCTTGGCACGGGTTCGCAGAACGGCGCCACCACCGGCGCCACCGCGGAATGGACGCCCACGCCGCGGACCCGCGTCGGCGCCGATTGGCAGCATCACAACTACGGCGACAGCCATGGCCTGACCTTCGAGCACCGCATGGCGCACTCGATCTGGCGCTTCGCGGACACGCAGACGGTCACGCTGGGCAATGGTGGTGGCTCGGGCGGCGTGAGCAGCAATTACGACCAGTTCTTCCTGCTGTTCACCTCGCTCGAACCCGATCCGATCAAGCGTGACGCATTGGTGCGCGCCTATCTGCAGTCCCAGGGCCTGTCGCCCGACGCGCCGGCCGCCAATGGCTTCCTGTCGACGGGCCCAAGCCGGCTGCGCAACCAACTGGTTGGTTTCACGCTGCAAGGCGTGCGCAGCAGCTTGTCGGCCCAGGCCAGTCGTTCCATCACCAGCCGCCTGGGCAGCAATCTGAACCAGGGCGACCTTGCCAACACGTCGCGCATCGAGCAGCGCTCGTATTCGCTGTCGGCCAGCCACCAGCTGACGCCGCTGACCGGCCTCTCGCTGACCGCATCACGCCAGGAGACGTCGGGTGACACGAGCGCCCAGTCGGCGCAGCTGACCAGCCTGTCGGCCAACTGGAACGCCCGTCTCGGACCGCGCCTGAGCCTGCTGCTCGGCGCGCGACACAGCCGCTTCGAAGGTGTCACGTCGTACTCCGAGAATGCCGCCTACGCCAACCTGACCCAACAGTTCTGAGATGAAACTGAAGCCCCTCGTCCAGTCTCGCCTCGCTGAACGCGGGCGCGCCCGGCCGGTTCCCCGCGGGGACGGCGATGCGTGCGGCATCGAGCCGCAAGCACATCGCCCGGGCGGGCCGGCCTGGGAGCGGCTCGGCGCTCGGCCCGCAAGTTTCACGCGTCGCGGTTTCCGCGAATGCGGAATGGATAGCTGACATGTACGAAGCCTTCTACGGCCTGAGCAGCAAGCCCTTCCAGCTCAGCCCGGACCCGAACTTCTACTACGGCAGCAAGCAGCATCGCCGGGCCAAGGCGTATCTGGACTATGGCGTGCTGCGCAACGATGGCTTCATCGTCATCACCGGCGAAATCGGCGCCGGCAAGACGACGCTGCTGCGCGGCCTGCTCGACAGCCTGAACCGCAGCAATGTCGTCATCGGCAACGTCGTGACGACCCAGCTCGATGCCGAGGACACGCTGCGCATGGTCGGCGCTGCCTTCGGCGTGCGCGTCAAGGATGCGCCCAAGTCCGAACTGCTGATGACGCTGGAAGCCTTCTTCGTCAACCAGGTCACCCAGGGCAAGCGCTGCCTGCTCATCGTCGACGAGGCGCAGAACCTGACCGCGCGCGCGGTCGAGGAACTGCGCATGCTGTCCAACTTCCAGTTCAGCAACCAGTCGCTGCTGCAGACCTTCCTCGTCGGCCAACCCGAGTTCCGCGGCATCCTGCAAAAACCCGAGATGGAGCAGTTCCGCCAGCGCGTCGCGGCCACCTGCCACATCGGTCCGCTGGACGAGGACGAGACCCAGCGCTACATGGAGCACCGCCTCAAGTGCGCCGGCTCTGCCGGCAAGCCGACCTTTGACCACGACGCCTTCCCCGCCATCCACAAGGCCAGCAACGGCATCCCGCGCCGCATCAACCGGCTGTGCGACCGTCTGCTGCTGCTGGGTTTCATGCAGGGTCGCAGCCACCTGACGCTAGCCGACGTGAAGGAAGTGCTGCGCGACATCGCCCAGGAGAGCGAGATCCCGCGCAACAGCGACGTCAGTCCGCTCGACAGCACGCCCGCCAAGCTGGCAGACAGCCGGCCTGCGGCTCTGGACAGCACGCCTGGCTCGCTGGACGTCTCCAAGCTGAAGATGAGCGTCGCCGAGGTCGAAGGCCTGTCCACCGAGATCGCCGCGCTGAACGCCGACCATCACACCGACCGCCTGCAGCGCCTGGAGCGCAGCATGATGCGGTTGGAGCGCATCAACCTGCAGACGCTGGCGCTGCTGCAGAAGCTGGTCGACGCCGTGAAGCAGCACTGATCGAGCCCACCATGCTGATGCCCACCCCGACCCCGGCCCTGCGCAATGCGATGAGCATCGACGTGGAGGACTACTTCCAGGTCTCGGCCTTCGCGCCCTACATCCGCCGCGAGGACTGGAACGGCCTGGAATGCCGGGTCGAGCGCAACATCGAACGCATCCTCGCGCTGCTGGCTGAGAAGCAGGTGCGTGCCACCTTCTTCACGCTGGGCTGGATCGCCGAGCGCTATCCACAGGTCGTCAAGGCCATCGTGGCGGGCGGCCATGAGCTGGCCAGCCACGGCTATGGCCATGAGCGCGCCAGCGACCTGAGCCCGGCCGCCTTCCTCGAAGACATCGGCAGCGCCAAGAAGCTGCTCGAAGACCTCGGTGGCGTGTCCGT
>JAEKLF010000006.1 GCA_019509985.1 Burkholderiales bacterium
CGGCCGGGACGACGTAGTGGTCAAAGTCCTCGTGGCTGCCCCGGTATCGGTCCATCAGCGCCAACAGATCCTCGACATTGCTGGCGCCAACGTCCACCACCGTGCTCTCCACGGCCTGCAAGTACTCCTGAAGCACGGCGAACTGCCGGCCTCGCAGCGACTTGGTGCCCGCCTCACCGGCGTTGATACTTTCGACAGAGATCAGCTTGGCGCCCGGGATGCGCGGCAGCAGCAGGTGGCGGGCGATGGTGGTCTTGCCGACGTTGCCGGAGAAGTTGATGACGGCGACTTTCATGGTCAGTCCTCAGAGAAAAGCTGGTTGAACTGGTTGCGCTCGAAGAAGTCCTCGGCGACGTCCCGTCCGGTTGATCCAGTTGGGAGCAGGGTGTTGGCTGCCTGGGCTTCGACGGGCTGGCCCGCGCTGGCGAAAAGGGGATGCGGCACCGGCGGTCCGCGTGCAGCAGTGGCTGGCGCGGCGCCTATGCGTGACGCCTCGCGCTGCACCGTCTTCAGGCTGACCTGGATGCCCACGTCGGCCAATGCCGAACGGATGGCTTCGAACGTGTAGCCGTCGTCACGCAGTCGCTGAATCTCCAGCGCGTAGGCGCCTGCCTTGCGGGTAACGCGCCCAGGTGGACGGGAAGGAGTCAGCTTCATGGCGCCTGTTGGTCGGTGTTGGACGGTCGCTGAGCGCTTGTTGGACGCTTGATGAACGGTTCTTGGACGCTTCTTGGTCAGCCCTGGTCGCTGCTTGGACGGTAATGGGGCGGTACTTGGCCACTCTTTGGACGGCAGTTGGTCACTGAGTAGAAGTTAGGCGGCTGAACGCCAAGTCCAGATGCTGGATTCGGGGCCGAATCCAGCGGCTCTGAAGGCGGCTTCAGAGCCAATACTTGATTCATGGGTGAGTGCAGAGATAGGCGGCCTGCCGCCAAATTCACAAGCGCTCCGTGCACCTCCTTCCAGTCGGATCATGGGCACCTCTTCGCATGACTTCGTCACCGTCGATATGCGCGGCTTGAAGGCCGCGTTGGTGGCGTGCGCAGCGCAGCGGCGGGTCAGCGTGTCGGTGCTTGTGCGCAAGGCCGTCGAGTTAGAGATGGGCCACGGTGGCGATGCCGATGGCCGGCCCGCGCGTCAGCCAGACGGCCTTGCAGACGGCGATGACTGGGTCAAGCTGTCGCTCCGGATGCGGAGGTGCGAGGCATCGAATCTCGATGCTGGTGCCCGGGCCGCCGGCATGTCTCGCGGCGCCTACCTCGCCGGGCTGGTCAATGGCGTTCCGGTCCTTGCGTCCGGTGGCGCGCGCCCCGAGCTCGTCTCAGCGCTGACCAGGTCCTGCGCAGAACTGTCCACGCTCAGCAGGAACGTGCATCAGCTGACGGCGCTTCTGCAGGTTGGCAACGTGCCGCAGGCGCTGCTGTATCGCGACGTGCTGAACCACGTGGCCGATGACGTGCAGGCGCACCTGCATGTCGCCGCGCAGGTGCTCACGGAACTGCGACCCTCGCGTCGGGCAGCGTCGGTGTCTGACGGGTCACTGCAAGCGAAACGGAGACGGCCAAGGAACGAGGCGTGAACATTGACGGCGTCCTGGTCACCTGGGGTGACCGGCTCTTCTATCCCAGCAACCGCATGGTCAAAGGGAACCCGCCGCCTAAACTGACGGGCGACGCCCTACGCCGGCGCGCAGCATTGATCCGCGGTCGGATCGCGGCGACGCTGCGCAGCGCTCCGCAAGTGGTGGTCAAGGTGACCGGGGGAGGGCGCGGCATGAAAGCCATCGCTGCGCACTTCCGCTACATCAGCAAGAACGGGCGGCTGGACATCGAGGACGACCGAGGTGAGCACCTCAGCGGCGCGCGTGCGGTGCGAGACCTGGCCGACGACTGGCGGTTCAGTGGCGGGTTGATCCCTGAGGAAGCAGAACAGGGCGGGCGACGCGAGGCCTACAACATCATGCTGTCGATGCCACGAGGAACCGATCCGTTGGCGGTGCAACGGGCGGCGCGGGAGTTCG
>JAEKLF010000111.1 GCA_019509985.1 Burkholderiales bacterium
GAAACGAGCCAGCGCCGATGATAGTGCGGATTCCCGTGTGAAAGTAGGTCATCGTCAGGCTATTTACCCCTCAAAACCCCTCCAGCTCAGGCTGCGAGGGGTTTTGCTTTTTACGGGTTTTAAAAAGACGCCTGGTCCCCGTTTGGCGTCGATTGGGCGCTTTGCTTTTGCGTAGCCGGAAAGCAGCTGCGGAGTATCATGTTTGGCTTGAATCGAATGAAGGACGAAGCTTCGAGATTCGTTTATCCGCTTACCCCGCTCATTCGTCCACGTCGTCATCGTGCCGCCAGTCAAGCTTTGGCGAACGAAGCGAACCAAGATCCTTGCGGTTTCCGAGTCGGCAGGCGCCGGCAAGGTCAGCGCCTGCACCGTCTCGACCCCAGCCTGTAGCCGCCAGCCAGGCAGGGCATTTACGGGTGCAGGACCGCCGTGGCGCTGCTTCGGCAGCCAGGCACCGCGTCTACGCAAAAGTCTGGCGACAGAACCACACCCGACCCGTGTCGCGCCAAGGCGATCAGCCCTTCCAGGTCGCTTCCCCAAGCCGAAGCCTGCAGCGTCACATCTTCGCGGCGCCCATCTTCGTGCCGCCATTGACTGGCCAAAGGCTCCTCGTTTTGCCCCAGCAGCATGGGCGTACTTCCCAGTTCCTGCGGTGACGACAGCGCTTGCGTGCCTCCAAGCCGATCAGCATGCACGGCGAAATTCAGCGCTGGTTGAGCCACCCAGGCCTCCGGAGGCTTGCTCGTCACCCGGAAGGCGACATCCAGGCCTTCGCGCAACAGGTCCACGCGCCGGGCCGTAAAGAAGAGCTCGTAGCAAATGGCCGGATGCAAGACCTGAAAGCGCGCCAGCGGAGGCGCGAGCACGATGCAGTCAAAGCCGGTGGTGGCACTGATACGCAGGGTACCGTCGAGCTGGTCGCGCCTTTGTCGCAGCGCCAAGCGGGCGCCCTCGGCTGCATCGCGCACGGCGCGGGCGCGGGAGTTCAGGCGCCGCTCGGCTTCGGTGAGACCGAGTCGGGCGTCGCGCGCGTCCAGACCTGGTTGTTCTTCCATTGGATGCTGCCGCTGCTCGTGAAGCTGCTCGGCCACGCGCCCGGACGTGTGCTGGGCCCTCGCGCCCAGGACCCGCCGCCCGGCGCCGCACTCGAATGGGCGGCCTAGGGGCGTACGCCGGGTTTTCTGTTCGGCGACGACAGTCTGGCGCGCGAGCGGGCCTTTCACCGCTTTGCGGGCGCCGTCCACCTCTGGAACATCACGGACGACCATCTCTTCGGCCCAGCCGCCGCAGTGGATGCCTTGGCGCTGCAGTTCACCGCCGCACGTCGAAGCCGCATCGCCCAAACTCGCGGCGCGCTTTCATCCGGCATGAAGCGTTGCGCCGGGCAATTCCCGGCACCAGGGTTAGACGACCGCAGTGGCCAACTGGCCTTGCAAGGGTCTGACCCGAGCAACACGTTCACGCTCGCGTCATGACAGGCGGGCAGCATGCCGCCATGCCGACGACGCAAGACACCGCTGCCGCCGCCGACACGCCCACGCTGTCGGTGCGCACCGTCTGGATCTCGGACTTGCATCTCGGCACGCCCGGCTGCCAGGCCAAGGCCTTGCTCGACTTCCTGCGCGACGTCGAGTGCGAGACGCTCTACCTCGTTGGCGACATCATCGATGGCTGGCAGCTGCGCCGCAGCTGGTACTGGCCGCAGGCGCACAACGACGTCGTGCAAAAGCTGCTGCGCAAGGCGCGCAAGGGCACGCGGGTCATCTTCATTCCTGGCAACCACGACGAGTTCGCGCGCAAGTACATCGCGCACAACTTCGGCGGTGTCGATGTGATGGACGAGGCCATGCACGTGACGGCCGACGGCAAGCGCTTGTGGATCACCCACGGCGACCTCTACGACGGCGTCATTCAGTGCGCGCGCTGGCTGGCCATCGCCGGCGACCTGGCCTACGAGTTCACGCTCAAGGTCAACCGCTGGTTCAACCGCATCCGCGCCAAGATGGGCCTGCCGTACTGGAGCCTGTCGCGCTACCTGAAGCACAAGGTCAAGCGCGCGGTCAGCTACATCAACGAGTTCGAGAATGCCGTCGCCCGCGAGGCCAGGAAGCGTGGCGCCCATGGCGTCGTCTGCGGCCACATCCACCACGCCGAGATCCGTGAGATCGACGGCATCCTCTACTGCAACGACGGCGACTGGGTCGAGAGCCTGACGGCCCTGGTCGAGCACTTCGATGGCAGGCTCGAGATCCTGGACCGTGGCGACCAGGCGGCATTGCCGGGCATGCTGCCGGCGACCAAGATCCAGCCCATCGCGATCCGGCCTGAGGCGCCGGTGGCCCTGCCCGAAGTGATCGGCTGACACGAGCCGGTGCGGCCGCCGGCTCGGCCGGAGAATGCCGAGCCATGTCGTCGTTGATCGCCCATCTTGCCGCTGGGGTAACGGCCTATGCCTGCCGCAGCCCGCGCGAGCCGCGCGTCGTCGACGCGCCGCTGCTGGCTGCCAGCGTCATGCTGGCCGTGCTGCCCGATCTGGACTACCTGCTGTGGTGGGCCGCTGGTTTGCAGCTCGAGCCGCGCATCACGCACAGCCTCGGTTTCGCAGCGGCGACTGCTGCGTTGGCCTGGCTGCTGCTGAGCCTAACTTCGCCGCGACAGCGCCGCATGGCAGCCGTCGCGCCGGTCCTGGTCACCGCCGCGGCCTCGCACGAGCTGTTGGACTTTCTCGTCGGCGTGCATCCGTCGCCTTGGCTCTGGCCGCTCACGAGTGCCAGCTTCGTGTCGCCCCTGGGCCTGCTGCCCAGCGCCGGCCGGCTGGAGTTCGCGAACCTCTACCTTTGGCGCAACCTGCTCATCGAAGCCGGTGTGCTGGGGCCGGTGATGCTCGCGCTGTGCGCCGCGCTGCGGCCCGCCTGGCGGTTGTCGCGGCCGGCACAGATCGGGCTGGCCATCGTGGCCGCAACCTCGTTGAGCTGGTCGCTGTCGTTGCCGCGCTGAGGCGTCAGGAGGCAAGGCGCAACAGCGCCTGACCCGCGCGAATCTGCACGCCGGTGGCAATGCCTTCAGCCAATTCGAAGCCTCGGGGCACGAAGACGATGATGGTCGAGCCGTGCTCGAACCAGCCCATCTCCTGGCCCTTCACGTGCGGCGCCGAGCAAGGCATCTCGTTGGCGCCCTTGCGCCCGAGGTGCAGCAGCACGTCGAGGAAATGCAGGCGAATGCTGGCGACAAGGATGGCCGCCACGGGCACGAGGGCGATCGGATGCCCGCTCGACAGCGTCATTCGCACGACGGCGCGCTCGTTGCGGCAGAACAGGCGCTCCACGCGCTTGAGCGCCACCGGGTTCACGTTCCAGGTGTCGCCGCTCAGATAGGTCACATGCTCCACCGTGCCGTCGGCCGGCGCGTGGAAGCGGTGGTACATCGCCGAGGTCAGCCGCAGCGTGACGAAGCGCCCGCCTTCGAAAACGCTGGCGTCCTGCGTCGGGCCGAACAGCTCCTCGATCGCGTACGGGAAGCCCTTGGCCTGGTAGACCCTACCGCGCTCGACGACACCGGTGGCGCCGACGATCGCGTCGCTGGGGCTCGCGAACACCTCGGGCCGCGCGTCGAACACGCGCGAGCCGGGCTTGAGTTCGCGCGTGAAGCAGTCCTTCAGCGAGCGGAAGTCGGTGCGCTTGGCTTCGCTCAGATCCAGCGGCGTGAAGAGTTTCCACAGGCGAATGGTCAGCTGGGTGAGCCGCGGGCTCTCGATGCGGGAGAAGCGACCCATCAACTTCGTCAGCGCGATGCGCGGCACGCGGTTGGTCAGCAGGAAGTTCAAGTCCTCCTGCGCGACCAGGCGCTTGAACCAACCCGGGCGCGGCGGGGCGTCGCCACCCATGCCGCCGTCCAGCACGGGCGATGCGTCTTGGTTTTTCATCTCAGAACTTCTGGCCCAGCATCTCGCGGAACACGCTGCGGCGGATGGCTTTGGCGGTCAGCTCGGGTGCGGTCCACCACCAGCCGTCGGCGCGCATTTCGTTGCAGGCGGCGATGAAGCGGACCATCACCTCGGCGAACTCGGCGTCGCCGTAGTTCAGGCTGAAGATCAGCCGGCCCGTGCCCACCCAGCTCAAGCCCAGGCCGTGCTTGCGCAGGTAGAACTGCAGCATCCAGTGGTAGCGGCCGGGTTGGTCGTACATCACCGTCCAGATCGTCGACAGGTTGGCCATGCGCACCGGCGCGCCGGCCGCCTGCAGCCGGGCATTGAACTGAGTGCAGCGAGCGTTCCAGCGCTCGTCCAGGCCGTCGTACAAGGCCTTCACCTCGGGGCGTTCGATGCGCTTCAGGAAGGACGCCATCGCCGCCACCACGTAGGGGTGGGCGTTGAAGGTGCCACGCGCAAAGCAGATGTCGGCCGGCCGGTCCTCGCGGTAGCGCTGCATCAGCGCGCGGCTGCCGCACACGACGCCCACCGGCAGCCCGCCGCCCAGTGTCTTGCCGTAGGTGACAAGGTCGGCCTTGACGCCGAAGTACTGCTGCGCGCCACCGGGTGCGAGCCGGAAGCCGACGAACACTTCGTCGAAGATCAGCACGATGCCGCGCGCCGTGCATACCTCGCGCAGCTTCCTGAGCCATGCCGTGTAGGCCTCGCGGTCGTAGCTGGCGCGGCGGCTGCCGTCGATCAGCGCGGAGTCGCCCGGCGCATTCGCGTTCGGATGCAACGCCTGCAGCGGGTTCACCAGCACGCAGGCGATGTCGCGGCGCGTGGCCAGCACCTTCAGCGAGCGCTCGGCCATGTCCTGCAGCGTGAAGGTCTCGCGCGGCGGCAGCGGGTTGCCGGGGCCGGGCTGCACGTCTTCCCACCAGCCGTGGTAGGCGCCGGCAAAGCGCACCAGGCGCTTCTTCTTCGTGTGATAACGCGCCAGCCGAACGGCCTGCATGACGGCCTCGGTGCCGGACATGTGGAAGCTCACCTCCTCGTGGCCGGAGACGGCCTTCAGCCGGGTCAGCACGTCCAGCACGCAGGGGTGATACGCGCCGAGCACCGGGCCCAGCTGGCCGGCCGTGGCGACGGCTTCGGCGATGCATTCCTTGTAGGCGTCATAGCCCAGCACGTTGACGCCGTAGGAGCCGGTCAGGTCATGGAGGCGGTTGCCGTCCAGGTCCTCCACCTGCACGCCGTCGCTGTGCTGCAGGAAGGCGCCCACCTTCAGGTGCTCGCGCAGCACCGGGCTGAACTGGAAGGGCACGCGGTAGCGGCCGGTGAACTTCAGGTCGGAGATGGTGTCGCGGGCGGCTTCAGTCGCCGCCAGCGTCTTCGCGAAGCGCGTGTCGAACTCGGCGCCCAGGCGCTGCAGCGCCGCCTTGCGCTGTGCGGCCACATCGGCCGGCGCGCCATCGGCGGCGAAGAACTGCGTCTCGTCATAGGCATAGCCCGGCACCCAGCGCGCCAGCCGCTTGGCCATGCGTGAATGCCCGGCGAGGGACCGGTGCTTGGCGCGTGACAGCTCCAGGCGTCGTTTGGCGGCCGGCAGCAGCGCCAGCACGCCGAGTGCCAGGGCCGACAGAGTCAAGGTCTCGTCCACCGCGTCAGTGCGCCTGTTGATGGGCGACGTGCTCCATCGGATCGATGAGCTGACCGCGCAGCAGGTAGAGGGGCGACTTCCAGTACAGCAGCACGTCGTGGAAGGGGTCGGTGATGATCTTGAAGCCCCAGGCCAGGCCTTGCATCAGGTTCTGCGTCACCCACAGCTGCACGACGCGGAACACCAGGCCCGTCACGCCCAGGCAGAACCAGGCCATGCCCACGTCCTCGACGTAGCCCTTCAGGCCCACGGCCGGCTCGATGAGGCCGCCCAGCGACGGCGCAAACCACAGCACTGCCGGCAGCGCCACCCAGACCGACATCAGCACGATCTTGCGGCGGATGTTGTAGCCGATCTTGATCTCTTCCTTGTACTCGTCGGTGGCCTGGTTCACGTGGTCGTAGCCGCGCGGCTCGAAGAAGAAATGACCCGCCTGCCGCGTCGTCATCGACACGCACCAGGCCAGCAGCGCCGACCATGCGGGGTTCACGAACAGCAGCGCATACGACACCAGGAAGCTCAGTGCGCTGATCAGGTGCAGGCTCTGGTTGATGCGGCTGTGGTGGTAGTAGCGGTGGTCGTCCCAGCGCTGGGTCTTCAGGGTTTGAAAGAACTCGTTCACGTCCCGTCCTCGTCGTTTGGGTGGCAAGCGGGGCGGATGGTGGGCTGTTTGCGTGAAATCGGCGTGACGGTCCGGTTGTCATCGTGCTGTTGCATGAACTGCTGACCATTCGCGCCATGAACACCCCATCCGACACCGACGACATCCTGGTCAACGAGCTGCCCGCGCCGCGCCACTCGCGCCGACTCGCGGTGGTCACGGAGACCTACCCGCCCGAGGTCAACGGCGTCGCGATGTCGATGGCGCGCGTCGTCGACGGCCTGAACCGCCGCAACCACGACGTGCAGCTGATCCGCCCGCGCCAGCCGGCCAAGATGGCCGCGGCGCCGCTGAGCGCCAAACCCACCGTGGACGAGGTGCTGACCAAGGGTCTGCCGGTGCCGCTGTATCCCAACCTGCGCATGGGCGTGCCGAGCAAGCGGGCGCTCGTGAAGCTGTGGTCGCTGCGCCGCCCGGACGTTGTGCACATCGCGACGGAAGGGCCGCTCGGCTGGTCGGCGCTGCAGGCGGCCCAGCACCTGTCGCTGCCGGTGACGTCAGACTACCGCACCAACTTCCATGCCTACGGCAAGCACTACCGCCTGGGCCTGCTGTCCAAGCCCATCATGGGTTACCTGCGCAAATTCCATAACCGCTGCGACGCGACCATGGTGCCCACCGAGGCCATGCGCGCGCTGCTGGCGGACCGCGGCTTCGAGCGCCTGAACGTCGTCGGCCGTGGCGTCGACGCGCAGCGCTTCGACCCCGCACGCCGAAGCGCCGCGATGCGCGAAAGCTGGGGCGCGGGCCCGGGCGACCTCGTGCTCGGCTACGTCGGCCGCCTGGCGCCGGAAAAGAACCTCGGCGTCGTGCTGGCGGCCTACGAAGCCGTGAAGGCCATCCAGCCCCGCGCGCGGCTGGTGCTGGTCGGCGACGGGCCGATGCGCGCCGAGTTGGCCGCACGCGCGCCGGACGCCGTGTTCGCCGGCCAACGCAGCGGCGACGACCTGGCGGCGCATTACGCCGGGCTGGATCTCTTCCTGTTCGCCAGCCTGACGGAGACCTTCGGCAACGTGACGACCGAGGCGATGGCCAGCGGCTGCGCCGTTGTCGCCTTCGAGAGCGCGGCCGCGGGCGAGTTGATCCGCAGCGGCGTGAATGGCTGGCTGGCCGGACAGGGCAAGGAAGAAGCCTTTGTCGCAGCGGCCCGCGTGGCGGCATTCGATGCCGTGGCCCGGCGCGCGGTGGCCGAAGCGGCGCGCGCGACGGCCCGCCGGCTGGACTGGGGCGACATCACGGCGCGGTTCGAGTCGGTGCTCGAAGGCGCGATTGCGCGGGTCGAGCCTGGGTTTGCGTTGCCGGGGTTGCAGGCGGCTGCGTGATCCGTACTTCATGAGCAGCTCGCCGCACGTCGCAAGGTCACCGGCAAAGATGTCGATGAGCTTGCCCGTGGTTTCTAGCGCGAGCGTCCGCTGATCGGTTCGGCAGGGGCTATCGCTGTGAAGATGCACGCGAGCGCCGTCGTGCATCCATCCCGATCAGCAGCGCGATTGCCGCTGCGACGAGGACACCCAGCCCGCTGAGCGTCGCGCCAATCGGCACTCCCGCCGCCTCGCAGCCTGCGTAGGCCGCCAGCATCCCCAATACGCTGAGGTTCTCGTTGAACCCCTGTACCGCAATCGACCGCCCCGCGCTCAGCAGCGCGGCGCCACGGTGCTGCAGCAGCGCGTTCAGCGGAACGACCATCGCCCCACCCACGGCGCCGACGAGCGCCAGCATGATGGCGGCCATTGTCACGTCGCTGACCTGGGCCACGACCGGCATCAGCAAGCCTAGCGCCACACCGGCCCACAGGCCGCGCCGCGCCTGGTGCAATGCCAGCCATCGCCCTGCCGCGGCGGCACCGCCGATGACGCCCACTGCGACCGCCGCCTGCAGGTATGCCGCCTGGCTCAGCGGCAATTCGAGCGACACGCCGGCCCAGCGCAGCACTGCGAACTGCAGCGTCGCGCCAACACCCCAGAACAGCGTCGTCGCTGCCAGCGACAGCCCGCCCTCGCAGTCGCGCCACAGCTTGCGGTTGGCGGCGCGGAACTCGCGCAGCAACGCGGCCGGGTCATGCGCGAGGCTGCGCTGCCGTTGCCCGCTGTCGGCAATGCCGGCGTTCAACAAGCTGGATACCGCGTAGATGACGAGCAGCGCCGCCAGCGACCCGGTCAGCTTGTCTGCCGGCAGGTCGAAGCCGTCGCAGAAGTCCGCCAGTCCTGACGCCAGCCACGCCGGGCTGACCAGCGCGCCGCCCAGCACCGCGCCGAGCAGCGCCGCGGACACGACGCTGATCTCGATCCAGCCATTGGCCCTCACCAGCGCTTCGGGCTCGGCCATCTCGGTGATGAGGCCGTACTTGGCCGGCGCATAGGCGGCCGCGCCCAGGCCCACGACGGCCAGCGCGGCAACCGGGTGCAGGCCGAAGGCGAGCAGTACCAGGCCGACGATCTTGACGACGTTCATCGCCGCCATCACGCGACCCTTGGCGAAGGCGTCGGCCAGCGGCCCGACCCAGGGTGCGAGCACCACATAGGCCAGCATGAAGCCGATCTTCAGCAGCGGCGCCCACCAGCCCGGGAAGCCCTGCTGCGTCAGCAGCGCGATGGCGACGATGAGTAGCGCGTTGTCGGCCAGTGCCGAGGCGAACTGCGCGCCGATGACGATACCGAAGCCGTGCGGCAGCCGGGCGCGCCGTGTGGGAGCGGGAGTGGGGGGCGCGAGGTCGGACGTAGCGGTAGGCACGAGCTCCGCACTGTGGCGGCACCGCGTGAAGCGCCGATGAAACGGCGCATGAATCTTTCGTGACCCGCGCGACCCTGCCGCTCAGGGCAGTGGGTGCACGCGCTCCTCGCGATCCCACTGGCGCGTAGCGGCAGCCTCGACGAAGACCAGCGCGTTGCGATCCAGAGCGCAGACGCCATCGTCGACGACGAGATGCAGCGCCTCCACCAGCAGCTTGCCGCCCTCGTCATGGCCGATGGCTTTCAGGTGGCCGTAGGCCTGGCGCACGAAGGTGGCCGCGGTGTCGTCCTGCGCCAACTGCTGTGCGGCAGCCGACGACAGCACGAGTGCCACGGCGTCGAACGCGGCGGCCGGGCTGCCGTGCAGGCGCGCGTCGGCCGGCAGCAGCGCGCCGTCGTTGAGCTTGGCGCCGCCGATGCGCGGGGCGATCTTCTGCACCTTGGCGCCCGCCTTACGCAGGGCCTTCTCGACCGAGGCGATGCGCTTGGCGTCGGAGTCGTCGCTGAAGACGATGGCCACGCAGCGGTCCTGCAGCGACGGCGGGGTCTTGTCGATGATGCTCAAGGCGGGCGAGGGCGGCAGGTCCTGCACGGGCGCAGCCGGTTTCGCGGCCGGTGGCAGCGTGGGCATGCCAAGTCCGGCCGCCACGCGCTCGGCCAGGTTGGCGTCGATGACGCGCAGGTGGCCCACCATGCGTTCGCGCACGGCGGGCGTCTCCACCTTGCTCAGCTCGAAGACGAGCGCCAGAGCGATGTGCGCCTGCTCCAGCGGGTTCTGGCTGCGGAAGAACATGCGCGCCTGGCTGTAATGGTCCGAAAAACTTTCGGGGCGCAGGCGGCCCTTGGCGTCGGGCTCGCCGGGCGCGGCAAAGCTTTGGAAGCCGCGCGGCGCTTCATACGGCGCGTCGGGTTGCAGGCTGCTGGGCTCATAGGCGACGCGGCCGGTGGGCACGCGCGTCTGCATGTGGCCATCACGCGTCGTCGTGTGGAAGGGGCACTTGGGCGCGTTGATGGGGAGCTGGTCGAAGTTGGGCGTGCCCAGGCGCGAGAGCTGGGTGTCGAGGTAGCTGAACAGGCGTCCCTGCAGCAGTGGGTCGTTGGAGAAGTCGATGCCCGGCGGGATGTTGGCGGGGCAGTAGGCCACCTGATCGTTTTCGGCGAAGTGGTTGGCCGGGTTGCGGTTCAGCGTCATGCGGCCGATGACCTGCAGCGGCACCAACTCCTCGGGGATGAGCTTGGTCGGATCGAGATGGTCGAACGGGAACTCGGCGGCCTGGGCCTCGGTGAACAGCTGCACGGCCAGGTCCCAGGACGGGAAGCGGCCTTCGTCGATGCTGGTCCACAGGTCGCGTCGATGCGCGTCGGGATCCGCGCCGGCGAGTTGCACCGCTTCATCCCACAGGGTGCTCTGCAGGCCCAGCACCGGCCGCCAATGGAACTTGCAGAAGGTGCTGCGTCCGCGCGCGTCCACGAGCCTGAAGCTGTGGATGCCGAAGCCCTCGATGAAGCGCAGCGAGCGCGGGATGGCGCGGTCGCTCATCGCCCACATGATCATGTGCATGCTCTCGGGCATCAGCGAGATGAAGTCCCAGAACGTGTCGTGCGCACTCGCGGCCTGCGGGAAACCGCGATCGGGCTCCATCTTCACGGCGTGGATGAGGTCGGGAAACTTCATCGCGTCCTGGATGAAGAACACCGGGATGTTGTTGCCCACCAGATCCCAATTGCCCTCGGGCGTGTAGAGCTTGACGGCGAAGCCGCGCACGTCGCGCGGCGTGTCCACCGAACCGGCGCCGCCAGCCACGGTGGAGAAGCGCGTGAACACCGGCGTCTTCACGCCCACCTCGGTCAGCACGCGTGCCGTCGTGTACTTGGCCAGCGACGTGTGCAGCTCGAACACGCCATGCGCCGCGGAGCCGCGCGCATGCACGATGCGCTCGGGGATGCGCTCGTGGTCGAAGTGCGTGATCTTCTCGCGCAGGATGAAATCTTCCAGCAGCGTGGGCCCGCGCGCGCCCGCCTTCAGCGAGGTCTGGTTGTTGGGGACCGGGATGCCCTGGTTGGTCGTCAGCGGCGGATGCTTGCCATCGGCAAGCAGGTGCAGTTCCCCACCGTTGCCGCGCACGGCGGTCTTGGTGGCATCGGCAGGCGCGCTCGCTTGGCGACGGGGCGAGAAAGACTTCTTGGGCATGGCGGCTCCAGGCTGCGGCCGGGATGGCAGGGGTGGAAGGGCAGCTCGCCGCAGGACTCTAGAAAATTGCCCGGCCCGGGGCTGTAGGACATGGCGAGTTATGAACGCAAGCTCGCCAAGCTCGCGATCTCGCCACGGCTGCGCCGCTGCCGCGCGCCGCGCCGGCGCGCGTCCGGCTCAGCTGCCCTGAGCTTCGAACAGCAACGCCAGTTGACTGGCGATCAGCAGCTCCTGCCGCGTCCAGGCCCTTGTGGCTCGCGCGTCCACGAGCCATAGCGCGCCGGCGAGCTGGGCGCCGTCGTACAGCGGCACCTCGATGCGCGCCTCGGCGGCGCCCGGCAGGCCGGCCAGCTCGGCGTGACAGGGGTGCAGCGCCGCGTCTGGCAGTGCCAGCGGCGCGCCATGGCGGGTCAGCAGGTCGATGTAGCGGGGCTGTTCGGCCGTGCCAAGGCCACCCGGGCCCAGCGACCAACGGGTGACGCTGGCCAGGCCCAGGATGCGGGCGCTGGCCGACTTGAGTTCGGCGAGCGCCTCGGGCGGCGGCGCGGCGGCCAGGCGCTGGCGCTGGCCGCACAGGTGCAGCAGCAGCTCCTCGGGCGTGACCGGGGCGCCGCCTTCCTCTGCCGGCGGTGCGGCCAGCGTGGTGCGGGCCGGCAGGCTCAGGCGTTCGATCTCGGACTGCAGGGCCAGGTGTTGCCAGAGGTGGTCCAGCGCGCCAGCCGCGTCGCCCTCGGTCTGCAACAGCTCAGCCAGCTGCAGATGCGCCTGGCGCGCCTGCGCGCGCGCCTGGATGCGCTGGGCCAGGGCCAGGCCGTGGCGGGTGGAGCGCACGGCAGCGGCCGTGTCGCCGCGGGCCAGCGCGATCTCGGTCCAGGTGCGGCTGGCGGCCGCCTCCAGCCAGGGGTAGCCGTGGCGTGCCGCGATGTCCAGCGCCAGCCGGCAGTCGGCCACGGCCCAGTCCATGCGCTGGCGGGCCAGCGCCGCGCGCGCCAGATGCCAGTGCGCCTCGGCCTCGAAGACGCGGTGGGCGCCGCGGCGGGCGGCGGCCAGGCCGTGGCTGAAATGACGCTCGGCGGCCGGCAGGTCGCCGGTCTCGAAGCTGCCGACGCCGATGTTCAGCGCCAGCTTGGCGGCCAGATAACTGTCGTCACCGTGGCTGCCGGCCTGAGCCATGTGTTCGCCGGCATCGCGCATCTGGCGCAGGCCTCGAGCCCAGTCGGCTTGCGCGTAATGGATCTGGCCCAGGCCGATGCGCGCGGCCACGCCGGTCTGCTGATGGCCGCTGACTTCGGCGAGGTCGAGGGCGCGCGACCATTGCTCGCTGGCGAGCTGGTACTCACCTTGCTGGTAGGCGATGCGGCCCAGCGCCTCGCAGACGCGTGCCGCCTGCACCGGGAAGTGGCCCGCGGCGGCGAGCGCGCCGGCCTGCTCCAGCGCGGGCAGCAACTCCAGCGCGCGACCGCGCGGCTCCAGCAGGCTGAAGCGGGCGTACAGCGCGTCCACGCCGACAGCGGTGTCGCCCGCCGTGAAAGCGTTTACGCTCAACGCCTCCAGCAAACGATCGGCAGCCGGCGGATGGCGGCGCGCGACCTGGGCGATGCGGGCCAGCAGCTCGGCGAGGCCCTCGCTGGCGGCGGGTTGGAGAGTGAACACGACGGCGGTTTCTGGTTGGTTTCTCACTGGTATTCTTGTCGATTCCGAGAGTGCGCCGTCACTGGATTGGGGACTGACCGTAGCCTACACCAGCGGCCGTAGACCAGTTTAAAACCAATTGACGACCTCCGTCGTTGGTATTAGAGTGGTATCGACTGAACCCCGTCGACCATGCCGCTCGTTCTCGATCCCTCACTTCTGACTTTTCGCGACTCCGGCCGGCCTGTGCGCTGGCGGGTCGGCATCGACGGCGGCGGCACCAGCACGCGAGCCCTGGTGGCCGATGCCGGCGGCAAGATACTGGGCCGGGGCGAGGCCGGTGCATCGGCGTTGGGCCAGGGAGCCGAGCAGGCCTGGCGTCATATTGCCGAAGCCGTTGCCCGCGCCGGCGTGCCCGGCCTGGAACTCAAGGATTGTGCGCTGGGCCTGGGTTTGTCGGGCACCGGCGTGCCGGCCCAGCTGCTGGGTTTCGTGGCGGCAGATCCGGGTGTGGCGCGCTTCACGCTGGTCACCGACGGTCTCGCCGCGTTGCTCGGCGCGCATGGCGGCCGACCGGGCGCCTTGATGATCTCCGGCACCGGCTCGGTCGCCGAAGCGCTGCTGCCCGACGGCAGCCGGCGCATGGTGGGCGGCTGGGGCTGGCAGATCGGCGACGAAGGCAGCGGTGCCTGGCTGGGCCAACAGGCGATGAAGCTGGCGCAAGCCGCCTTCGACAGCCGTGCCACGGCCGGCCCGCTCGTACATGCCGTCTGGGCCCAGACGGGCGCGACGCGCGAGGCCATGCTGGCCTTCTGCGCCCAGGCGGGCCAGGGCGGCTACGCCGGCCTCGCGCCCTTCGTCTTCGACCATGAAACCGACGACCCGGCCGCGGCCGCGTTGCTGGCCGAGGCCGCGCGCGCCCTGGACGCGCTCGCCGTCGCCCTTCATCCCACGCTGCCGCTGGCCCTGGCCGGCAGCATCGCGCAGCGCCTGGCGCCGCGCTTCAGTGCGGCCTTGCAGTCCCGCCGCGTCGAACCTCAGGGCGATGCCGCCACCGGCGCGCTCTGGCTGATCCAACAGGAATTGAATCTCGCATGAGTGCTGTCTTCGATTTCAAGCCCGACCCCAACGCGGCGTCGCCTCTTTACATGCAGCTCGCGCAAAGCCTGGCGACGGCGATCCGCGACGGCGTCTTCCACGCCGACGAGGCCCTGCCCAGCGAGCGCGTGCTGGCCGAGCAGCTCGAGCTGTCGCGCGTCACCGCGCGCAAGGCCATCGACCGGCTCGTCGAGCAGGGTCTCATCATCCGCAAGCGCGGCTCGGGCAACTACATCGCGCCCAAGCTCGAACAGCCGCTGACGCGCCTGACCAGCTTCTCCGAGGAACTGCACCAGCGCGGCTTCGTGCCCAGCTCGCGCTGGCTGCTGCGCGGCTTCACGCCGGCCGCACCCGACGAGCAGCTGTCGCTGGAATTGAAGAGCGGCGAGCGTGTCGCGCGGCTGGAGCGGCTGCGCCTGGCGGACTCCGTCGTCATGGCCTACGAGGTGTCGGTGTTGCCGCAGTCCGTGCTGCCCGACCCGCAGAAGGTCGAGGCCTCGCTGTACACCCACCTCGGCGACCGCGCGCCGGTGCGCGCGCTGCAGCACATCCGCGCGCTGAATGCCGACGGCAAGCTGGCCGGTCTGCTGGAGGTGCCGTTAGGGGCGGCCGTACTCTTCATCACGCGGGTCGGCTATCTGGCCTCGGGCCAGGCCGTGGAGCTGACCCATTCCTATTGCCGCAGCGACTACTACGACTTCGTGGCCGAGATGAGGCGAGACTGATGCGGCTTGATGGCGACATCGTCACGCCGCTGGGCGTGATCTCCGGCGAACTGGGCATCGAGCACGGCCGCATCACGGACGTGAGCGGCACACCCATCGCTGCGGAGCGGGCCGGCGAGGGCGGCCGGCCCATCCTGCTGCCCGGCTTCATCGACACCCATGTCCACGGCGGCGGCGGGCGCGACACGATGGAGGGCGGCGACGCCATCGCGACGATTGCGCGGCGCCATGCCCGCCATGGCACGACCAGCATGCTCGCGACGACGATGACCGCACCGCTGGTGGAGATCGAAGCCGCGCTCAAGGCCCTGGGCCTCGTCTGCCGCGAGCGTGCTGCGCAGTCGGCGCGCGTACTCGGCGTGCACCTCGAAGGCCCCTACATCAACCCCGACCGCCTCGGCGCCCAGCCCGCGCACGCCATCCCCGCGACGCTGGCCGAAGTGCAGCGGCTGAACGAATTCGCACCCATCAAGGTGCTGACCATCGCGCCCGAGATGCCCGGTCATCTCGCGCTGATCGGCCCATTGCGTGACGCCGGCATCCGCGTACAGATCGGCCACAGCGCCGGCAGCTACGACGACGGAGTCGCCGCCATCAACGCGGGCGCGGCCGGCTTCACCCATCTCTTCAACGCGATGACGGGCCTGCACCACCGCGAGCCCGGCATGGTCGGGGCGGCGCTGGCGCATAGCGAGCATGCCGAACTGATCCCCGACCTGCTGCACGTGCACCCCGGCGCGATCCGCGCGGCGCTGCGCTGCATCCCGGGCCTGTTCTGCGTGACCGACTCGACTGCCGCCGCCGGCATGCCCGATGGCGAGTACCGCCTGGGCGAGCACAGGGTGCAGAAATGCCTCGGCGGCGTGCGCCTGGCCGATGGCACGCTGGCCGGCAGCGCGCTGACGATGGACCAGGCGCTGCGCAACCTCGTGCAGGTCGTCGGCCTGACGCTGCCCGAAGCCGCGCGGCGCGTGTCGACCGCCGCGGCCGAGTACCTGGGCCTGGCGGACCGCGGGTGCCTGAGCGCCGGTGCGTGGGCGGATGTGGTCGTGATGGATGCTGCGCTGAGCTTGCGGCGCGTGTTTGTAGAAGGTGAAGAGATCGATGTCGTCGCTGATGCTTGAGGAGGCGCTGAGCGCGCCGGACGCGGTGGCCCGCCAGTTGGCGGCCGACCCGCTCAGTTATGCCCGCCTGGGCCAGGCGCTGCAGGAGCAGCCGCCCGCCAGCGTGCTGACCATCGCGCGCGGCAGTTCCGACCATGCGGCTCACTATCTGGCCTATCTCGTCATGGCGCGCCTGGGTCGGCTGGTCACCTCGCTGCCGATGTCGTTGATCACGCTCTACCAGAGCCGCATCCATTGCGAGGGCCTGCTGTCGCTGGCCTTCTCGCAGTCGGGCCAGAGTCCGGATCTGATCGCGCCGACGAAATTCTTCCGCGAGGGCGGCGCGCGCACGGTCGCCTTCGTCAACGCCAGCGGCTCGCCACTCGCGGCCGCGGCCGAGCATGTGTTCGAGCTGCACGCCGGCCCCGAGAAGAGCGTGGCCGCGACCAAGAGCTACATCGCCCAGCTGGTGTCCGGCGCCCGCGTCGTGGCCGCCTGGCAGCAGGACGACGCGCTGCGCGCGGCGCTCAACGTGCTGCCCGCCGCGCTGGCGCAGGCGTCCAGGCTGGACTGGACCGCCGCGCTGCCGGTGCTGCAGGGCGCGGAGCGTCTCTTCGTGCTCGGCCGCGGCACGGGCCTGGCCGTGGCGATGGAAGCGGCGCTGAAGCTGAAGGAAACCTGCGGCATCCAGGCCGAAGCCTTCTCGGGCGCGGAGGTCAAGCATGGCCCGATGGCTCTGGTGCGCGACGGCTATCCGCTGCTGGTCTTTGCGCCGCGCGGCCCGGCCCAGGCCGGCCTGATCGCCATCGCCGAGGAGATGCGCTCGCGCGGCGGACGCGTGCTGCTGGCCGCGCCGCTGGGCACGCCGGGCGCCGAGCTGCCCCTGGTCACGACGGGCAACGAGGACCTCGACCCCATCGCCCTCGTGCAGAGCTTCTATCCGATGGTCGAGGCCTTGGCGCGCGCGCGTGGCTTCAACCCCGACGTCCCGCCCAACCTCGCCAAAGTCACGAAGACGCATTGATCATGAGCACTTTTGATCCCGGCCGTCTCGTGATGGTCGACATCCCCGGCAAGGCGCTGGACGCCGAGACGGCGGCCTTCCTGCGCGCGCAGAAGATCCGCTCGGTCTGCCTGTTCCGCAAGAACATCGGCACGGAGGACGAGGTCAGGGCGCTGATGCGCGACCTCATCGAGGTGCTCGGCCCCGAGGCGCTGATCGGCATCGACCAGGAGGGTGGCGCGGTCGTGCGCGTGACCTTCCTGCCCCAGCCGCCGTCGGCGATGGCCCTGGGTGCGAGCGGCGACGCGGGCCGCGCCGAGGCCGTGGGCGCGGCCGTGGCACGCGGCCTGAAGTCGCTGGGCATCAACTGGAACTTCGCGCCGGTGCTGGACGTCAACAACAACCCGTCCAACCCGGTCATCGGCGAGCGCAGCTTCTCCAACGATCCGCTCGAGGTCAGCCGCCTGGCTGCCGCCTGGATGCGCGGTTCGCTGCGCGAAGGCGTGGCCTGCTGCGTCAAGCACTTCCCCGGCCATGGCGACACGCACGTTGACTCGCACCACGCGCTGCCCACCGTCGACAAGTCGCGCGCCGAGCTGAACGCGCTGGAGCTGGTGCCGTTCAAGGCGCTGGCCTCTCAGGCGCCGGCCATGATGACGGCGCACATCGTCTATCCGCAGATCGACCCCGACCGCCCCGCTACGCTGTCGCCGCAGCTCATCGGCGGCATCCTGCGCCAGGACTGGGGCTATGACGGCGTCGTCATCACCGACGCGCTGATGATGAAGGCCGTGGCCGAACGCTTCGGCTATGCCAAGAGCGCGGTCATGGCCATCGAGGCCGGTGCCGACATGGTGCTGGCGCAGGGCTCGCCCGCCGAACAGCTGGTCGCCATCAACGCACTGCGCCAGGCCTTCGCCAGCGGCCGCCTGACGCCCGAGCAGGGCCAGACCGCGGCCCGGCGCCTGGACCGCCTCGCCGCCGCGTACCCGGCCCGTGCCGTGGACGACAGCGCTGCCCGCGCGGCCGACCATGCGCTGATGGCCCAGGCCTGGGCCGCCGGCCTGACCGCGCTGCGCGGCGCCCAGGCGCCGGCGTTGAATGCGCCCATCCGCGTCATCGTGCAGGGCGACGTGCCCACCGACATGGTCTCCGAGGCCGGCCCCACGGGCCGTCAGGCCGTGGCGCTGTTTGACGCATTCACCGACGCGCAGATCCAGATGGTCGATGACATCGCCCAGCTCGACTGGACCCGGGTGCCACAGGACGGCCGCGTCAACGTGCTGGTGTCCACGCGCCGCGCGCGCTACGGCCTGGCCGCCAGCGAGTGGCGGCCCGACCTGCACCTGTCGCTGTGGAACCCCTACCAGGCGCTGGACGTGGCCGGCCCGACGGTGCTGAGCTGGGGCTTCGCGCCGGGTGCGCTGGCCGGGTTGAAGGCCTGGCTGGAAGGCCGTGCCCAAGCCACGGGCCATGCGCCGCAAGGGTTGCAGTGATGGACGCGCCGACCCGCAATCCCATGCGATGGGTGCCCACCCTGTACTTCGTGCAGGGCATGCAGTTTTTCGTCGTCATGCTCATCGCGGGCCTGATGTTCAAGAACCTGGGCGTGGCCAACGATCAGATCGCGCGCTGGACGGCGGTACTGGGCCTGGCCTGGGCCATCAAGCCGCTGTGGAGCCCCTTCCTGGAGCTGGCGCGCAGCAAGAAACTCATCGTCGTCGCGGCGCAGTACGTCGGCGCCGCGGGCCTGGGCTTCATGGCGCTGGCCCTGCACCTGCCGCACTGGTTCGGCGCGGCCATCGTCGTGCTCTTCCTGATCGCCTACGCGTCGGCCACGCACGACATCGCCTGCGACGGCCTCTACATGGCTTCGCTGGACAGCAAGCGCCAAGCCGCCTACGCGGGCTGGCAGGGCGCCTTCTTCAACGGCGCGCGTTTCTTCATCACCGGCGTCGTGCTGAAGCTGGCGGGCTACCTCGAAAGCCAGGTCGGCGTGTTCAACGCCTGGTCGAGCGTCTTCCTGATGCTGGCCGGCCTGGTCGCCATCCTGGCCACCTACAACGCCCGCTTCCTGCCCGGCACGCTGAGCACCGAGCACAGCGAGCTGACCGCCGCCGGCGTGGCCGCGATGCTGAAAGAGGTCATCCAGGATTTTTTCAGGAAGCCCGGCATCTGGCGCGCCGTGCTCTTCATCGTCATGTTCCGCTTTGCCGAAGGCCAGGTGCAGACCATCGGCCCGCTCTTCCTGCTGGAAGCCCGCGACAAGGGCGGCCTGGGCCTGACGACCGGGCAGGTCGCCGACGTGTACGGCTGGGTGGGCACGGGCGCCTTCCTCGTCGGCTCGGTGCTGGGCGGCTGGGTGACCAGCCGGCTCAGCCTCAGGCGCGCGATGCCGCTGCTGGTGCTGGCGATGGGCGTGCCCAACGCGACCTTCTACTACCTCGCCAGCGCGCTGCCCCAGGACATGCCGCACATCGCCGCGGCCGTCGGCGTCGAGATGTTCGGCTACGGTTTCGGCTTCGTCGGCATGATCCTCTACATCATGCAGGCGGTCGCCCCGGGGCGCTTCCAGACGGCGCACTACGCGCTCGGTTCGGGCGTCATGCAGCTGGGCTTCATCTTCGCCAAGTCCATCAGTGGCGACATCCAGCTCGCGATGGGCTACCAGCATTTCTTTGCCTGGACCATTGGCTGCGGCCTGCCCGCGCTGCTGCTGCTGCTGTGGGTGCCGATGCCGCGCGCGAGCAGTTCGAACGCCGAGGCGGTGCCGGCGTGAAGGCCGCGCTCGCGCTCCTGATCGTTGCCGCACCGGCCTTGGCCACGGGCGAGTTCTTCGACGACTTCTCGCAGAAGGATCTCGACGCGTTGCGCGCGAGCGGCTGGATCCTGCGCGAAGGAACCGGCCACCCCGGCCTGCCAGGCGCGCACTTCTCGCCGCAGCAGCTGTCGCTGGACGGCGGCCTGCTCAGGCTCAAGCTCTCCACCGACGGCCGGCCCGCGAACACGACGCTCGCCCAGCTCTGCGCGGCCCGCAAGTTCCTGATCGGCACGACGACGGCGCGCGTGCGCTTTCGCGACACGCCGGGCTCGCGCGATCCCATCATCCAGAGCTTCTTCCTGGCCGGTCCGCTCAAGCACGACTACGACCCCGACTTCAGCGAGGTCGATTTCGAATACCTGCCGCACGGCGGCTGGGGCGAGCCGGAGACGCGGCTCTACGGCGTCAGCTGGCACACCGTGCGCATCGACCCCTGGGAGTCCTTCAACCAGGCGTCCATCCTGCAAGGCTCCTTCGACGGCTGGCAGCTGCTGACCGTGCAGGTGGAGGCCATGCGCACGCGCCATTACGTCAACGGCCGACTGATCGGCGAGCACACCGGCCGCAACGTGCCCAGCCAGCCGATGGCGATCAGCTTCAACCACTGGCTGTCCGCGGGCGCGCCCGAGGCCGAGCGGCGCGCCTACGAGTTCGAGGTCGACTGGGTGCTGCACGAGGCTGGCAAGACGCTGAGCCCCACCGCCATGCAGGCCCGCGCCGCGCAGCTGCGCAAACAAGGCGTGGCCCGCCGCGACACCGTGCCCGACTCGGGCCTGACCAGCGAATGCAACCTATGAAGAAGTCCTTGATCGCGGCCCTGGCCCTCGCTGCGGCTCTGGCGCACGCGCAGACCAAACCGGTCGTCGGCACCTACATCCTGGCCGAACGTGGCGTGGACGTCGTCGAGCAGCTCAAGCCGGGCCGCGTCACGCACTTGCTCTATGCCTTCCTGCTGGTCTGCGGCGAGGGTCAGCGCGCCAAGGAGGCCGAGGCCTGCCAGGGCCAGCCGAACTTCAGCATCGCGCCGCATGCCGACCAGGCGACCTTCACGGCCGCCTTCGAGCGCCTGAAGGCGCGCGACCCGCAGGTGCAGGTGCTGGCCTCGGTGGGCGGCTGGGGCGGCTCCGACCCCTTCTTCCATCTCGCCGCCAGCGCGGCCGGCCGCGCGGCCTTCGTGAATCACGCGACCGACTGGCTGCGCGCCCACCAGGTCTTCGACGGCCTGGACATCGACTGGGAGCATCCCGGCTCCAACGGCGCGGCCAACGGCGTGGCGCTGGGCAGCCCGGCCGATGCCGAGAACTACGTGCTGTTGATGCAGGACCTGCGCGCGGGCCTGGATGCGCTCGGCCGCGACATGGGCAAGCATTACGCGCTGACCACGGCGATCGCCACCACCAAGGAGCAGATGGCGCGCATGGCGATGGGCCGCGCGGCCAAGTCGCTGGACCTGGTCTTCATGATGACCTACGACTTCTACGGCCCGTGGACGAAGAAGGCGGCCAACCACACGGCGCTGCGCGGCGCCAGGCCGAGCGACGACGACAGCCTTGAAGCGTCGGTGGCCAACCTGCGGCAGGCAGGCGTGCCGGCGAGCAAGCTCGTGGCCGGTGTGGCGATGTACGGCCGTGGCTTCGACGGCGTGAAGGCCGACGGCCGCTACGCCCGGCCCTGGCCCAACGAGGACGGCTCGGTGCCGTTCAAGGACATCGATTCGCTGACCGGCATGAAGGCCCACTTCGACAAGCGCACGCAGTCCTGGGCCATGGTGGGCGGCGGCAGGTTCGTCGGCTACGACGATCCGCGCGCGGTGCGCGCCAAGGTGGCGCTGGTCAAGCGCGAGGGCCTGGCGGGCGTGTTCGCGTGGGAGCTCAGCCAGGACAACGGCGAGATCCTGAACGCGATGCAGCCGTGAGCGGCATATCGCCCTCCCGACGTATGGCGTCGGTTGACGCATTGCGTGGCCTGACGGTGGCGGCCATGCTGCTCGTCAACAACCCCGGCGACTGGGGCCATGTCTACGGGCCACTGGAGCACGCCCAGTGGCATGGCGGCACGCCGACCGACCTGATCTTCCCGTTCTTCCTCTTCATCGTCGGCGTGTCCGCGGCGCTGAACCTGGAGCCGCGCCTGCAGGCCGGCGCGGCGCCCGGGCCGCTGCGCGCGGGCGTGGTCCAGCGCGGCCTGCGCATCATCGGCCTGGGGCTGCTGCTGCATGCGCTGGCCTGGTGGCTGATGCACAGACCCGAGTTCCGTGTGCTGGGCGTGCTGCAGCGCATCGGCATCTGCTTCATCTTCGTCGGCGTGGTGGCCGTCGACCTGCGCCCGCGCCGGCAATGGCTGCTGCTGCTGGCCCTGCTGGCCGGCTACGGCGCGCTGCTGCAGGCTGGCCCGACGCTGGAGAAGCTCGGCAGCCTGAACCAGCGCATCGACACGGCCGTGCTGGGCCGCTTTGCCTACGAATGGGACCCGGCCGCCGGCATCGCCTTCGACCCCGAGGGCCTGCTGTCCACGCTGGGCGCGCTGGCGACGACGGTGTTCGGCCTGCTGTGCGGCGGGCTGCTGCGCCGCGAGCAGACCCGTGCGCTGCTGCTCACCGGCCTCGCGGCGGCCCTGGTCGGCTGGTGGTGGTCGCGCTGGCTGCCCTGGAACAAGCAGCTGTGGACGCCTTCCTTCGCGCTGTGGACCGGCGGCCTGGCCGCGATGGCTCTTGCGGCGGCGCACGTCTGGGTCGACCGCCTTGGCCACCGCGCCTGGGGCCGCGCCTTCGGCCTGAACGCCATCGGCGCCTATGCCGGGGCCTGGACGTGCACCGTGCTGCTGGAGGGCTTCGGCTGGATGGCGCCGCTGTACCGCACGGTGTTCGGGCCGCTGGGGCCTCTGGTCGGGCCGTATGGCCAGTCGCTGGCCTTCGCCATCGCCTTTGTGTCGGTCTGGGCGGCCATCGTCTGGGCGCTGGACCGGCGTGGCTGGTACTGGAAGGTCTGAGCAGGGGCAGCCGTGAGCGAACCCTTCGCGTTGCGGATGCCGCCGCAGATTCAGTCGGTGCAGGTCGGCGACCATCCCGTCGTCTTCATCGACAACTTCCTGCAGGACCCACAGGCCCTCGTCGAGACCGCGAGCCGCAGCCCGTTCGCGCTCTATCCGGGCGTCGCCGAGCGCAAGGGCTACCCCGGCGTGCGTGCTCCTGCACCTGGCGACTATTCAGCCAACCTGACGGCGCTGATGGAGCCGCTGATCCGGCTGAACTTCGGCGTGCCCGAGGACCTGGCGCTGCGCAAGAGCGAATGCGCCTTCTCGCTGACGACGATGCCGCCCGAAGCCCTCGGCCCGCTGCAGCGCACGCCGCATTTCGATGCCAGCACGCCCCACCACATCGCGGTGCTGCTCTACCTGTGCAACGCCGAGCACGGCGGCACGGGCTTCTACCGCCACCGGGCTACCGGCCTGCAGCAACTCACGCCCGAGACCCGCGAGCACTTCCTTGACGTCTACTACGCCGAGCTGAACGCCCGCCCGCCGCCGCCGCGTTACTTCGACGACTCGGACGAACACTTCGAGTTCCTCGGCATGATGCCGGCCCGCTTCAACCGCCTCGTCATCTACCGCGGCAGCTTGCTGCACTCGGCCGTCGTCAACCCGCAGTGCAGCCTGACCAGCGACCCGCGGGCTGGGCGGCTGACGGTGAATAGCTTCTACGACTTCTGACAAGTGGCGGCGATGAGTGTGCCGCTCGCCGGTCGGGCGTGGGGCTGTGCGTCTGATACGACCGCTCTAGGCTGGCTGCTGCCGCTCGGATTCATCAGTTGCGGGGGCAGCAAAGTGCCCAAAGCCGAAGTTCCAGATCAGGGCTGGAGGGCGGTTCCGCAGCGGTTGCCGTCATCGGCGATCAGCCGCCGAGTTCACGCTCTGGCATGAAGCAGACGCCGGCGCACCTGGCCGGCTGACGGGTTCAACGACGGGTGTTGAGGGTGCTGCGGTCGTCCAGCCTGGCTGTCCGCGGCAGTCGTCGTCGAACGTCTGTTGCCTGAAGCGTTGGAATGGCGATACGGACCCGGAGGCGACATCGGCTTCGACGGATTGAGCGACCGGGAGCCGACATTCGCTGTGTGCAGCGGTGGCCGGCTACGTCCGACCCCGAGCGGCCTGTCAAGGTGTCGAGCGGTTGCCGGCACTGGACGCTCGGCTCTCTACGGCCTGTGCGTCAAGCCTCAACCCTTCATTGCAGCAGCGACAAGCGTGACGGCCACGTTAGCAACCGAGCTCCGGTGCCGCGGTGCTTCCAGGCAGGACCCGCGGCAAAGCGCGAACGTTGTCGCCGTGCCTTAAGCCGACATTCTGTCGGCCTTAGTCGCCCTGCCTGCTCGGGCTAAATCCGGCATGCGCACGCCTTTGCCTTCGTCAGCAGCGACCTCGACAACCAGGTCCCGAATCCAGCGATGGCCCGCGTGTCCGTGGCTGCGTTCGTGCCAAATCAAGCTGATGTCGAACTGCTCTGAAAGCCAAGGGATATCGACCAAGACGAGTCGGTCCGCCTGGCCTCGTAGTTGCCGCCTCGGTACAAGGGCGACAAGATCGCTAGACGAGACGATCTCGGGGACGAAGAGGAAGGACGCTGCCGACATAACGACTTGGCGTCTATGCCCAAGCGCTGCCAGCGCCTCGTCGATCGGAGTCGTGAAGGCGCCGCCCGACGGTGACACGATGACATGCTCCAGTTTCGCGAACTCTTCGGGCGTAAGCCCGGGCCTGAGACTTGGATGATCTCGTCGACCGATGAGGACGTAGGTCTCCGTGAATAGGTGGCAGGTTCGCAGATGTACGTGACTGGGATCAGGCGTGGTGAGAGCCAAGTCGATCTCGCCACGACTTAGC
>JAEKLF010000007.1 GCA_019509985.1 Burkholderiales bacterium
ACAGATCGATGCCGATGACGATCTGCGCCGGGTCGGCGCTGATGACGACGGGCGCGTTGTCGGCCCTGGCGTAGGCGCCCAGCACCGGCCTGGCCAGCGGGCCCTCGAAGGCGGCACTGGCGTGGTACTCCACGTCGCCGCCCAGGCTGTAGGGCGCGTTGTCGGTGTCGCGCAGCGGCTGGCCGAGGTAGTCCACCTGGGCAGCCGCCGGGCCGCGCTGGTCTTGCACCGGCGTGCCGCTGAGGCCGAGCGCGAAGTGCGGGCAGGTGCTGCAGCCGATCTGGAAGTCGCCCCGGGCATAGCCGCTCGCGCTGGCGAGGCCGGCCTCGCTCCAGGCGGCGCCGCTGGCGAGCAAGGCGAAGGTGGTGATGAACAGAGCGTGGATCTTCATGAATGGTCTCCCTGGCGATGGCAACGCAATGCGCGGGCAAACCACCCGGCATGTCCAAGGCTAGAGCCCACCGCGCCGCGCCACCGCTGCGGCGCTACTCGGATTTGGATGCGCACTACGCAGATTTCGCGCGCTGGATCGCGTCCTGGCGCGTCTTCACGCCGAGCTTGAGCAACAGCGTGGCGACATGGTTCTCCACCGTGCGCTCGGAGCGCTGCAGCGTGGCCGCGATGGCGCGGTTGCTGTGGCCCTGCACCAGCAGATTCAGCACCTCGCGTTCGCGCGCGGTCAGGCCGAGCGGATCCTGCCGGGCATGGCCGTAGCGGCCGCGGCCCACGCCGCTGACGCCGACCTGTCGCAGGCGCTGGCGTGCGCATCGCGCGGCCAGCTCGGCGCCCAGGCCCTGCAACTGCTGCAGGCCCTGCGAGACGGCCTCGGCATCGCCCCACAGCAGCGCCAAGGCCTGCTGGTAGGGGCAGCCCAGATCGCCCCAGGCCCGGCTGGCGGCGCAGTGCTGGCCAGCCGCCTCCAGCGCGCAGGCGGCCGGCGCGTCGGCGGCGAGGGCTTGAGGTCGGCCCAGGCGCGTGAGCCACACCTGCAGCTGCGCCCGCCGCCACGGCCCCAGCCGCGCCACCGCACCTGCCAGCGCCGCCTCTGCCAGTGAGCAGGCCTGCTGCGACGCGCCCGACAGCGCCGCGATCTCGACCTGCTGCACGTCGACCGACATGAACCACGGCCGCAGCGCCAGCCGCCGTTTGTTGCCGGCCAGCGCCTGCCAGTAGGCCAGGGCACCCGCTTCCGCCCGCCGGGCCGCTTGCAGCGCCAGCAAATGGCTCACCTGTTCGCCTTGCAGGTCGTTCAGATCGCTGCGGGCCCGCAGCTCGCGCAGCCGCGCCTCGCCGGCCGGCCAGTCGCCGCGGGCGATGTCGCCGCAGGCCTGGCGCACGCGTAGCGGCACGGCACGGCAAAGAGATCCAGGTCGCGCGCCTCGCAGAACGCCAGCCCGGCGGCGCACAGGCGGTCCAGCTCGTCGTAGCGCGACGCGACCAGCGCGGCCGAGGCCAGGTTCGTCCAGGCACGAGCGGCCAGTTCTTCCTGCCCGCCGGCCTGTGCCTGTGCGAGTGCCGCGTGCAGCTCGGCCGTGCCCAGGCCCTCGTCCGGCCCGCCCAGTCGTGCCGAGGCCAGCGTGGTGCGCGCGCCCAGCGCGCCCGCCGGGTCGCCCAGGCGGTCGAACAAGGCCAGCGCCTGCGCGGCACCGCGCAGTGCCGGGCTAGGGTCGTCGTCCAGCAGGTGCAGCTGCGCCCGGCTGGCCAGCGCGCGGGCCAGGGCCGGGCTGTCGGCGGCGTGCTCGGTCAGCAGCGCGACGGCCGCCTCGGCGTGTGCCAGCCCGGCTTCGGCGCGGCCGCGTGTCCACTCGATGCGGGCGAGCAGGCCCAGGTGCTCGGCCTGGGCCAGTGGCCGCGCCCCGGCCTGGCTCAGTGCCAGCAGCGCCGCCTGCGCGGCCTCGTCGATCTGGCCGGTCAGCAGGCATTCGAGCGCCTGCGCGCGGGCCAGCGGCTCAATCCGCGCGGCGGGCAATTGCGCGGCGCGGCGCAGCGCCAGGCC
>JAEKLF010000008.1 GCA_019509985.1 Burkholderiales bacterium
ACAAGACACGGCACCGCCCATCGGGCAGCCCATCGCCAACACCCGCATCCACATCCTGGACGTCTGGGGCCAGCCCTGCCCGATTGGCGTGGCCGGGGAGATGCACATCGCCGGCGCCGGTCTGGCGCGCGGCTACCTCAACCGCCCCGAGCTCACCGCCGAGCGCTTCGTGCCCGACCCCTTCGGCGCGCCGGGCAGCCGCATGTACCGCAGCGGCGACCTCGCGCGCTGGCGCGCCGACGGCACGCTGGACTTCCTCGGCCGCAATGACCACCAGGTCAAGATCCGGGGCTTCCGAATCGAGCTCGGCGAGATCGAGGCCGCCCTGCAGGCCTGCCCCGGCGTGCGCGAGACTGTCGTGCTGGCACGCCAGAACGGCGCGCACAAGCGCCTGGTGGCCTACCTCGTGGGCGAGGAATCCACCTCGGCCGAGATCATCTCGCCAGAGTCACTCTCGCCCGAGGCGCTGCGCACGCAGCTGTCCGCCCGGCTGCCCGAGTACATGCTGCCGGCCGCCTACGTGCGGCTGCCCGCCCTGCCGCTGACCCCCAACGGCAAGCTCGACCGCCAAGCCCTGCCCGAACCCGATGCCTTGGCGCTCGGCACCAGCGCCTACGAGCCCCCGCAAGGCCCGCTTGAGCTGACCCTGGCCGCGCTGTGGTGCGAGCTGCTGGGCCTGACCCAGGTCGGCCGCCACGACGACTTCTTTGCCCTCGGCGGGCATTCGTTGCTGGCCGTACAGCTGGCCTCGCGCATACAAACTGCATTGAAATGCCCAGTCTCGCTGTCCGATCTCTTCAAGCACCGCCAACTCGCAGCACTCGCTCAGCTTGTGCTGAAGACACGGTTGTCACAACTGGGAAGTGATGCAGCCACTCAGCTCATTGATTCCGTAAAGCGGCGTTACTCGTGAGTACCAAACAACTCCGACTCAAGAGCCGTCTGGTCGGGCACTTTCCTCCACGCAACGATTCGGTCGCACAGCGTCGCGATGCGTCAGGCCACTCGGCACCCCAAGGTAATGCTTCATGAAATCCACAGAGACCCCAGACACTCGTATGGATACAGGCGATTGGCTACTGACCGACAAGCAGTCTCAAGCCCTGTGGACGCTTCTCAACGAAATTGACGCACAGCCACTTCCGTCGGACAGCGCGTTGCCGGCCATCGTGCCCGTCGCGCGTGATCTGCCGCTGCCGCTGTCCTTCGCCCAGCAGCGGCTGTGGTTCCTGGCCCAGCTCGATGCCTGCGCCAGCGCCGCTTACCTCATGCCCGGCAGGCTGCGCCTGCAGGGCCCGCTGGACGAAGTCGCGCTGGCACGCGCGCTGGACCGCATCGTCGCGCGCCACGAAGTACTGCGCACCAGCCTGGTCCAGCAGCCCGATGGCAGTGTCGTCCAGATCATCGCCGCCGACGACGTCGGCTTGCCGCTGCGGATGCAGGACCTGTCCGCGCTGCCCGACCCCCGGGATGAGGCCCAGCGCCTGGCCGAAGAAGAGTTCCGTACCCCCTTCGACCTCGCCCATGCCCCGCTGCTCCGCGCCGTGCTGCTCAAGCTGGCCGCGCACGACCACATCCTGCTGCTCACGATGCACCATATCGTCAGCGACGGCTGGTCCATGGGCGTGCTGGTCAACGAGTTCAGCACGCTGTACGCCGCCTTCAGCACCGGGCTGCCCGACCCGCTGCCTGCCCTGCCCATCCAGTACGCCGACTTCGCCGCCTGGCAGCACCGCTGGATCTCCGGCGCCTTGCTGCAGCGTCAGCTCGAGTTCTGGCGCGCCCACCTGCTCGGCGCCCCGGCCCTGCTGGAGCTGCCCACTGACCGGCCGCGCCCTCCCGTGCAGGACTATGCCGGCGCCTCGCTGGACTTCGCCCTCGAGCCCGCCCTCAGCGCCCAGCTCAAGGCGCTTGCCCAGCGCCACGGCTGCACGCTGTTCATGACGCTGTTGGCCGCCTGGGCCACGCTGCTGGCGCGCCTGGCCGGTCAGT
>JAEKLF010000112.1 GCA_019509985.1 Burkholderiales bacterium
GGTCGGCTGGCGGCGCTGCGTGCGGAAGTCGAGTTGGACTACCTCAAGGAGGACATTCCCGCCTTGATGGACGAGACGCGGGGAGGACTGGAACGAGTTCGCAAGATCGTCCAGGACCTGAAGGACTTCTCACACGTGGATGCGCATCATCAGTGGGAGTGGGCGGACCTGCACAAGGGCATCGACTCCACCTTGAACATCGTCAACAGCGAGATCAAGTACAGGGCCGAAGTAGTCAAGGCGTATGGGGTCCTGCCCGAGGTGCTTTGCCTGCCGTTCGAACTGAACCAGGTGTTCATGAATCTGCTCGTCAACGCCGCCCATGCCGTGACCCAAGAGCGTGGCACGGTCACCATTCGCACCGGTGCAGGTAACGGACATGTATGGGTGGAAGTCGAGGACAACGGCTGCGGCATACCCGCGGACAACCTCAGGCGAATCTTCGATCCATTCTTCACAACCAAACCCGTCGGCAAGGGCACGGGATTGGGGCTGTCACTGTCGTACGGCATCGTCAAGAAGCACGGCGGTCGAATCGATGTGGATAGCGAAGTCGGGCGCGGCACGCGCTTCAGAGTGACCATTCCCATCGAACAACCGCGCGAAGAAGGCTAGCGCGCGCCTCGCAGGCCCCAGGCGCGCCTAACTGCCGTATTGAGGTTGAGGTTCAATCCTTGTCCGCCGGCATCGCTCCCGGCATGCCATGCAACGGCAACGCGCTGCCGCCCTGCTCCGCCGCCTTGGCTGCCGGCTTCTTCTCGCGCGTCAGATAGCTGTACAGCACGGGCACCACCACCAGCGTCAGCAGCGTCGACGTGATGACGCCGCCGATGATGGCGCGGCCCATGGGCGCCTGGATCTCGCCGCCGTCGTTCAGCGCGATGGCCATGGGCAGCATGCCGAAGACCATGGCGGCCGTCGTCATGATGATGGGGCGCATGCGGATCAGGCCGGCCTGCAGCAGCGCTTCGGCAATCGTGGCCCCGGCCTTGCGGGCGTGGTTGGCGAAGTCGACGAGAAGAATCGCGTTCTTGGTCACCAGGCCCATCAGCATGACCAGGCCGATCATCGAGAAGACGTTCAGCGTCGATCGCCACAGCAGCAGCGCCAGCATGACGCCGATCAGCGCGAGAGGCAGCGAGGCCATGATGGCGATGGGCTGCAGGAAGCTGCCGAACTGGCTAGCCAGCACGATGTAGATGAAGATCACCGCCAGGCCCATGGCCGCGAGCAGGCCGTTGAAGGCTTCCGCCTGCTGCTTGCCGGCGCCGTCCACCTTGAAGCTGATGCCCGGGGGCAGCTGGGTGGACTTGATGAGCTTCTGCACATCGGCGTTCACGTCGCCGCTGGGGCGTCCCTGCACGCCGGCAAACACGGCTTCGCGGCGCTGCAGGTTCTCGCGGCGGATCACCTCGGGGTTGAACACCGGCTCGATGTTGGCGACCTGGTCCAGCGCGATGGGCGCGCCGTCCTTGGAGAAGGCCACGGGCAGCTTGCTCATCTGCTCGATGCGCTCGCGCTGGTCGCGCGGCAGGCGCAGCAGGACCTCGACCTGGTTGCCGTCCGGCGTGGTCCAGTAGGTGGCGATGTCGCCATTGACGTAGGCACGCAGGCTGGCGGCGATCTGCGGCGCGGTCAGGCCGAGCTCGCGGATGGCCGAGTCCTTCAGGCGCACGGCAAAGGCGGGCAGGCCGGGCTTGACGGTGGTGTCCACGTCGACCACGCCCTTGATGCCCTTGAGCTTCTCGGCGAAGTCCTTGGACACCTGGGTCAGCACTTCGGGGTCGGTGCCCAGGATGGTCACCCAGATCGGCCGGTCGAAGCCCACGCTGACCTCGATGCCGGGGATCTTGGCGATGTCGGCACGGATCGCGTCCTCGATTTCCTTCTGGCTGCGGCTGCGCTCATTGCGGTCGGTCAGCGAGATGTTCAGCGAGGCCTGGTTGCGGCCCGTCGCCAGGCCCTCGCCGGTGCTGCCGACGACCGTGGAAACGGTCTTGATCTCGGGGTAGGCCTTCAGGATCTCTTCCACCTGGGCGACCTTGGCGCTGCCACGCTCGACGCTGCTGGCCACGGGCATGCGCAGGTTGACCTGGGTGAAACCGTTATCGGTCTGGGGCACGAATTCGCTGCCCACCATCGGCGCCAGCATCAGCGCGGCGACGAAGCTGGCGAAGGCGCCCCACATCACCAGGCCGCGCGGCGTCAGCGTGGCGAAGCGCAGCACGCGCCTGGCGGCCTTGTCGCGCTTGCCGTCAGCACTGAACGGGTGGCCGTAGGCGGGGATGGGCGGCACGAAGACGCGGTAGCGGCGGCCCGAGAAGGCCCAGGTGATGAGGCGCTCGTAGGCCGTGTGCAGGTGCTCCATGGACCAGTCGGTCAGGCGGATGGCGTGGCCCAGCACGGGCCAGTGCTTGATGCGCGTGTTGACCGGGTCATGCCACACCGAGGACAGCATCGGGTCGAGCGTGAAGCTGACGAAGAGGCTGACCATCACGGCCACGGCGACGGTGATGCCGAAGGGGTAGAAGAACTTGCCGATGATGCCGCCCATGAAGGCGACGGGCACGAACACGGCGCAGATGGCGAAGGTGGTGGCCATCACCGCCAGGCCGATCTCGTTGGTGCCGTCGGCAGCCGCCGTGTGGTGGTCCTTGCCCATGGCCACGTGGCGGACGATGTTCTCGCGCACGACGATGGCGTCGTCGATCAGCAGGCCGATGCACAGGCTAAGCGCCATCATCGTCATGAAATTCAGCGTGAAGCCGAAGGCGTTCACGGCGATGAAGCTGGAGATGACGGCGATGGGCAGCGTCAGGCCCGTGATGATGGTCGAGCGCCAGCTGTGCAGGAACAGGAAGACGATGGCCACGGTCAGCAGCGCGCCTTCGATCAGCGTGTGCTTGAGGCCGGTCAGCGAGCCCTTGACGAAGTCGCTGTTGGCATAGATCAGGCGCAGCTCGACGTCCTTGGGCAGGACCTTGCGCAGCTCTTCCATCGCCTCCTTGATGGCGTCACCGGTGGCAACGATGTTGGCATCCTGCTGCTTGAAGACGTTGAAGCTCACAGCCGGCTGGCCGTTGATGCGGGCGATGCTGTCGCGCTCGCGTTCGCGTTCGACCAGCGTGCCGAGATCGTTCAGCGTCAGCGCGAGGTTGCCGCGGCGCGCGACCACCATCTGGGCGAATTCCTTGGGGTCCTTGACGCGGCCTTCGACGCGCAGGATGGCGTCGGCGTTGGAGTCGGACAGCAGGCCCACCGGCTGGTCGCTGTTGGCGTCGGCCAGGGCCTTGGAGATCTCGGCCGGCGTAACGCCGTAGGCGCGCAGGCGCATCGGGTCCAGGTCGATGCGGACCTCGCGGGTCGTCATGCCACCCACGTCCACCTTGGCCACGCCTTCGACGCGGCCCAGGCGCTTGGACACGATCAGGTCGGCCATCATCGACAGCTCGCGCGAGCCGCGGGTCGGCGACAGCAAGGCCATGACGACGACAGGCTGGGCGTTGTCGGCCTGAAAGCGCGACACCGTCGGCGGCTTCACGTCCTTGGGGAAGGCGGCCTGCGCGGCGGCGACGCGGTCGCGCAAGTCCTGCATCGCGCGGCTCATGTCGGTGTTGAGCGTGAACTCGACGCTGGCCTGCACGCGGCCTTCGAAGCTGCGCGACTGGATGCGGTCGACGCCGGCGATGCTGTTGATGGCCTCTTCCAGCGGCTTGGCGACCTCACGCTCGACGGCGTCGGGCGAGGCGCCGGGGTAGCGGATGTCGATCCAGGCGCCGGGCAGCGAGATGTCGGGCATCTGCTCGACACCCAGCTTGGCGTAGGAGAACAGGCCCAGCACGCACAGGGCCACCATCACCATGGTCGCGAAGACCGGGTTCTGGATGGAAACGCGGGTCATCCACATGATGCAGGCCTCACTGTTGAGTCGTGGCAGCGGATGCGGCCGAGCTGGCCACCTTGGCCTTGGTGGCGACGATGTTCGCCTTGTCGCCCTCGCGCAGGTTGTCGAAGCGCGCGGCCAGCACCTGGGCCTCGGGCTTGAGGCCGTTCAGGATCTCGACGCGGCCCTCGCGGGCATCGCTGCGGCCGGTCGTCACGATGCGGCGCACCAGCGCCCCGCCCTCGATCATCCAGACCTGCTCCTGGCCGGAGTTGCGGCTGATCGACGCGATCGGCACGGTCAGGCGCTGGGTATCGTCGGCCAGCACGACCTTGGCGACGGCGTACTGGCCGGCGCGGTAAAGCTCCTTGGGGTTGTTCAACACCAGGGTCACGCCGATGGAGCGCGTGCCCGGCTCGGCGGCGGGGGCGATGCGGTCGATCTTGGCTTCGACCGGCTGATCCATGCCCTCAACCTGCACCTGCACGGTCATGCCCGGCTTCAGGCGGCTGACCTCATGGGTGCCGACCAGGCCGGCGAGTTCCAGTCTGGACAGGTCGACGATGGTCAGGATCTGCTGCTCGGCCGCCACTTTCTCGCCGGGCACCACATGGCGCTTGGAGACGACGCCGCTGATCGGCGCCACCAGGGCCGCCTGGCGCATCGTCACCTGGCTGGTGTCGAGCTGGGCCTTGGCGGCGTTCCAGTTCGCGCGGGCCGACTCGTAGGCGGCGCGCGAGGTGTCCAGCGCGGTCTGGGCGATGAAATTCTTTGCCGCCAGTCCTTCGTTGGCCTTGTAACTGCGCTCGGCCTGCTCCATCTGGGCTCGCATGGCTTCGACGCTGGCGCCGCGCTCGGCGATGCGATAGCGCAGCTCTTCCAGGTCGACCTGGCCGAGAGCCTGGCCGGCCTTCACGCGGCTGCCTTCGCCGACGGCGAGGTTGAGCAGCGTGCCGTTGGACTTCGCGCGCACCATGGCCGTACCGGGCGCCACCAGTGGGCCGCTGAATTCGATCAAGGCCGGCATGGCGGTCAGCGTCGGCTTGACGACTTCGCTGGGCACGAACTCCAGCGCGACCTTGGCCTTGTCATCACCCGGCTTCTTGGGGCCATCGCCCTTGCTCGCCATGACGGCCACGCCGGCGCCGCCGATCACCAGCACCACGGCGGCAATGCCACCCAATTTCCAAGACTTACGCATGGCTCCCCCAAAGGCTCTCTGATACAGACCTTTGCAGTCTAGAAACGAGGGCGCCTCGGCGCAGCGGGCTTGTGACGAAACGCGGTTTGCGAGGGCTGAGCTGCACCGGCCCGCGATCAGGCTGGCATGCCGGGGACGAGTTGCAGCTCAGCCCGGACGAGCGGCGGGAATCGGCTCGATGGGCAGCACCACGTCGCCGCACTGCGCCCGATGACGAAGGGCATGGTCCATCAGCACCAGGGCGAGCATGGCTTCGGCGATGGGCGTGGCGCGGATGCCCACGCAGGGGTCGTGGCGACCGAAGGTTTCCACGGTGGACGGGTTGCCGGCGCGATCGATGCTGGCCTTGGGCGAACGGATGGAACTGGTTGGCTTGATCGCCAGGCTGGCGACGATGTCCTGGCCCGTGGATATGCCGCCCAGGATGCCGCCCGAGTTGTTGCTGGCGAAGCCTTCGCGGCTCAGCTCGTCGCCGTGTTCCGTGCCGCGCTGGGCAACGACGCCAAAGCCGGCACCGATCTCCACGCCCTTGACGGCGTTGATGCCCATCAGCGCGTAGGCGATGTCGGCGTCCAGCTTGTCGAACAGCGGTTCGCCCAGGCCGACGGGCACGCCGGTCGCCTCGACGCGGATGCGCGCGCCGACCGAATCGCCGGCCTTGCGCAGCGCGTCCATGTAGTCCTCAAGCGCAGCGATCTTGCCGGCGTTGGCCGCGAAGAAGGGGTTCTGGCCAACGTGCTCCCAGCCCTCGAACGGAATCTCGATCTCGCCCAGCTGCGTCATGCAGCCGCGGAACTCGGTGCCGTAGGCCTGCTTCAGCCATTTGCGCGCCACGGCGCCCGCGCCGACCATGGGCGCCGTCAGGCGTGCCGACGAACGCCCGCCGCCGCGCGGGTCGCGCAGGCCGTACTTGCGCCAGTAGGTGTAGTCAGCGTGGCCAGGGCGGAAGGTGTCGAGGATGTTGCCGTAGTCCTTGCTGCGCTGGTCGGTGTTCTTGATCAGCAGGCAGATCGGCGTGCCGGTCGTCAGCCCCTCGTAGACGCCGGACAGGATCTCGACCGCGTCGGGCTCGTTGCGCTGCGTCACATGCCGGCTGGTGCCCGGGCGGCGGCGGTCCAGCTCGGGCTGGATGTCGGCCTCGCTGAGCGGCATGCCGGGCGGGCAGCCGTCGATGACGCAGCCGATGGCCGGACCATGGCTCTCGCCGAAATTGGTGACGCGAAAGAGTTCGCCGAAGGTGCTGCCAGCCATATCAGTGGTGCCCGGCCGCCCGAAACCACTGATGCGCCCCCTCGGGGGGGCAGCGAGCGACGCGAGCGTGGGGGCCGTTGTTTCCGCGATTCTAGGAGCCGCGCCCAAGCAAAAGCGGCCCCGCAAGGCCGCCTTCATGGAGCACGAACCGCCGTGGGGCTCAGCCCGTCTTGGCCGGGTCTTCGTTGGGCTCTTCGACGGGCCAGTCGCGGATGTAGGCCTTGAGCATGCGGTTCTCGAAGTCCTGGCTGTCCACGACGGCCTTGGCCACGTCGTAGAACGAGATGACGCCCATCAGCGTCTTGCCGTTCATGACCGGCATGTAGCGCGCGTGGCGGCCCAGCATCATGCGGCGCACCTCGTCGATCTCGGTCTCGGGCGTGCAGGTCAGCGGATGGTCGTCCATGACCGTGCGGACGATGGTCGTGCCGACCGAGCCGCCGTTCTTGACGATGGCCTGGATGACCTCGCGGAAGGTCAGCATGCCGACCAGGTCGCCATGCTCCATGACGACGAGCGAGCCGATGTCGCGCTCGGCCATGATGGCCAGCGAATCCTTCAGCGGCTCGCCGGGCGTGACGGTGAACAAGGTGCCACCTTTGACACGCAGGATATCGACGACTTTCATAGGGGCCTCCATGGCAAAACGCATGGGCAACATAGCACACAATCCCCGCGCCTCCACCCCATGAAAAACACCATGCCAGGCTTCGACACCCTCGCTTTGCATGCCGGCGCCGCGCCCGACCCGGGCACCGGCGCGCGGGCCACGCCGCTGCACCTGAGCACCTCCTTCGTCTTCGAGAGCAGCGAGCACGCCGCGTCGCTGTTCAACATGGAGCGCTCCGGCCACGTCTACAGCCGGCTGTCCAACCCGACGACCGCCGTCTTCGAGGAGCGCATGGCCGCGCTGGAAGGCGGCGTCGGCGCCATCGCCACGGCCAGCGGCCAAGCGGCCCTGCACCTGGCCATCTGCACGCTGATGGGCGCGGGTGGCCACATCGTCGCCAGCACGGCGCTGTATGGCGGCAGCCACAACCTGCTGCATTACACGCTGCGCCGTTTCGGCATCGAGACCAGCTTCGTGAACCCCCGCGACCTGGACGCCTGGCGCAATGCCATCCGACCCGAGACGCGGCTGCTGTTCGGCGAATCGCTGGGCAACCCGGGGCTGGATGTGCTGGACATTCCCGCGGTGAGCGCCATCGCGCACGACGCCGGCGTGCCGCTGCTGGTGGACGCGACCTTCACGACACCCTTCCTGCAGCGCCCGGCCGAACTGGGCGCGGACTTGATCTACCACTCGGCCACCAAGTTCCTGTGCGGCCATGGCACCGTCGTCGGCGGGGTGCTGGTGGACGCCGGCTCGTTCGACTGGCAGGCCGCGCACGACAAGCATGGCAAATTCGCCACGCTGTGCGAACCCTATGACGGCTTCCACGGCATGGTGTTTGCCGAGGAGAGCACGGTCGGCGCCTTTCTGCTGCGTGCCCGCCGCGAGGGGCTGCGCGACTTCGGCGCCTGCATGAGCCCGCACACCGCCTGGCTGATGCTGCAAGGCCTGGAGACGTTGCCGCTGCGCATGGCACGGCACGTCGCCAATGCCCAGGCGGTGGCCGAGTTCCTGGCTGCACAACCGCTGGTCGAGAAGGTCGGTTATCCCGGCCTGGCCTCGCATCCCGACCACGCGCTCGCGCAGCGACTGCTGCCCCGCGGCGCCGGCGCCGTGTTCTCCTTCGACCTGAAGGGCACGCGGGAACAGGGCCGCGCCTTCATCGAAGCCTTGAAGCTCTTCTCCCACCTCGCCAACGTGGGCGACAGCAAGTCCCTCGTCATCCACCCGGCCAGCACGACCCACTTCCGCATGGACGACGCGGCGCTGAAGAGCGCCGGCATCGGCCCGGGCACCATCCGCCTGTCCGTCGGCCTGGAGGACCCGGCGGACCTGATCGACGACCTCAAGCGCGCCTTGAAGATCGCGACGAAGCTGGGGAGTTGGGCATGAAGCTCATCGTCGACGCCCACGAGGCCTATGCCTACACCGGCGGCAAGGCCTTCGACCCCGCCCTGCCCTGCGTCGTCTTCATCCATGGCGCGCTGAACGACCACAGCGTCTGGACGTTGCTGGCCCGCTGGTGCGCCCACCACGGCTACGGCGTGCTGGCCGTGGACCTGCCCGGCCACGGCCGCAGTGCCGGCACGCCGCTGACGAGCGTCGAGGCCATCGCGGCCTGGCTGCACCGGCTGCTGGACGCGGCCGGCGCGGGTAAGGCCGTGCTGGTCGGCCACAGCATGGGCTCGTTGATCGCGCTGGAAGCTGCCGAGCGAGCCAGCACCCTCGTCATGATCGGCACGTCCTATCCGATGAAGGTGTCCGAGGCGCTGCTGACGACGGCCCGCGACCAGCCCGAGGCGGCCATGGCCATGGTCACGGCCTTCTCGCATTCGCTGGCCAGCGCGAAGCCGGGCTACCCCGGCCCGGGCGCCTGGCTGCGCGGCGGGTCGATGGCGCTGATGCGCCGCCTGCAGGGGCGGCAGACGGCGGTCAACCTGTTCGAGAACGATTTCCAGGTCTGCGACCGCTACGCCGGCGGCGAGGCCGCCGCGGCGCGCGTGAGCTGTCCGGTGCACTTCATCCTCGGCGCGCTGGACCAGATGACCCTGCCCAAGCACAACGCCGTGCTCGGCGCCCTGCTGAAGCCGCGCGTGCACACCGTGCCCGCCGGCCATGCCCTCATCGCCGAGGCGCCGGACGCGGTGCTGGCGGCCTTGAAGCTCGCGCTTCAGGCCAGCTCGTAGGCCGCGGGGTCGGGCCGGCTCACGGCCTTCACGTACTCGCGCGTGAAGCCGGGCCAGATCGCGAAGATGCGGCCATCGTCGTTGCGGTACCAGGAGCTGCACTGGGTCCAGATCGAGCCCGCCAGGCGCTGCTGCACGGCGGCATCCTGGGCGGCGAAGGCGTCGGCCCGCACGGTGATCCAGCGCCTGCCTTCCTGCCGCACGCGCTGCATGCAGGCGATGGCGTGCTGCACCTGCGGCTCGATATACAGCAGCGTCGACGTGTGACCCGTGCCCGTGTTGGGTCCCAGCATCAGAAAGCAGTTCGGGAAGCCCGGCACCGTGAGGCCGAAGTAGGCGCTTGGGCTGTTGCTCCAGGCCTTGTCCAGCGTCCGGCCGTCCAGGCCGCTGACCCGCAGACCGGCCAACGGCCGCACGGTGTCGAAACCGGTGGCGCAGACCAGCGCGTCCAGCTCGTGCTCGCGCCCGTCCTCGGTCAGCACGCCGCGCGGCGTGACCGCGCGAATGGCCGAGGTCACCAGCTCGGACTGCGGCAAGCTGAGCGCCGGGTAGTAGTCGTTGGAGTAGATGATGCGTTTGCAGCCCACCGGGTAGCGCGGGGTCAGCCGCTCGCGCAGGATCGGGTCCTTCACCTGGCGGCGCAGATGGCCCACCACGGCAGCCTGCAGGCCACGGCGCGCCAGCGTGCCCTCGTCGAAACCCCGCCGGCCGAGCTCCAGCACCTGCACCCAGGCACGGCGCACCAGGGCCGCGTACCACGGCCTGCGCGCGAGCCAGCGGTCCAGCGCGCCGTAGCGCCGGTCCAGCCGCGGCAACACCCAGTTGGGCGTGCGCTGAAACACGCTCAGCCGCGCCGCCGCGGGGGCCAGCGCTGGCACCAGTTGCGCGGCCGTCGAGCCGGTGCCGATGACGCCGATGCGTCGGCCCGCCAGGTCCGCATCTGCCGGCCAGCGGGCGGAATGCAGCCGCCGCCCCTGGAAGCTGTCCAGGCCGGGGATGTCGGGCCAGCGTGGCCGGCTCAGCGGCCCCAGGCTGCAGACGAAGAAGCGTGCGCTGATCTGCTGGCCGTCGGCGAGACCGAGGCGCCAGAGACCCGCCGCGGCGTCGAAATGCGCCTCGGTGACTGCCTGCCCCAGACGCAGATGGGCCTGCAGGCCGTGACGCGCGGCAATGTCCTGCTGGTAGCGCAGGATCTCGGGCGCATCGGCGAAGCGGTGCGTCCAGTGCGGGTTGGGCGCGAAGCTGAAGCTGTAGGCCGGTGCGGGCACGTCGACCTGGGCACCGGGGTAGCGGTTGTCCCACCAGGTGCCGCCGATGCCGGCGGACTTCTCGACGACGAGGAAATCGTGGATGCCAGCGCGCTGCAGTTGCACGGCCATGCACAGGCCGGACATGCCGGCGCCGAGGATGACGACCTCGAAGTCAGCACTGGGCATGGTGGGGGTCGTCGGCGTGCATCGCCGGATTATTGCGAGGGCAAGCCCGCTTGCCGTCGGGTGGCCGCGGCGTTCGAATCGGCACATGGGCACCGAACGCTTCACCCGCTTCGCGGACTTCTATCCCTTCTACCTGCAAGAGCACAGCAATGGGGTCTGCCGGCGCCTGCACTTCGTCGGCTCGACGCTGGTGCTCGTCTGCCTGTGGCAGTTGTTCAGGACCGGTGCGCTGGCGTGGCTGTTGTACGGCCTGATGTGCGGTTATGGCTTCGCCTGGGTCGGGCACTTCTTCTTCGAGAAGAACCGGCCGGCGACCTTCAAGTACCCGCTGTTCAGCTTCATGGGCGACTGGGTGATGTACGCCGACATCTGGCGCGGGCGCGTAAAGCTCTGATCAACGCCTAATTGCGCCAGGCCAGGCCGATGCCGGCGGACATCCCTGTTCGCTTCTCGATCAGCGGACTGTCCGCCACGGGGCCGAGCAGCCGGTTGGCGCCCGCGTTGCCGTAGGCGATCCAGTGCTTGGAGAGCGGCCGGATGAAACCGACGCCGATGTGGATGTCCCGCAGGCCGCTGCCCGGGTCATAGGCCGGCTTGCCGCTCGCCGCCACGGCCGATTCGGGCACGCCGAAATAGCTGCGCAGGTTCTGCGCGCTGCCGGCCGAGATGCCGATGCCGCTGGTCCACTCCAGCGTCGGGCTGCGATAGAAGCGCCAGCCCAGGTCGGTGCCCAGCGTCATGCCGCCGTGGCGGCCGAGCAGATCCTGCGACAGCGTCGCGCCGATGTTCACATCCTTGGTGAGGCTGTAGTTCGTGTAGAAGCGCGCCCGCAGCGTGCGCCGCACGTCGGGCAGGCCTCGCGTGGTGCTGGCATCGCCGCTGCTGCGGCCGCTGTCCATGCGCAGAGACACGCCCACACGCAGCCTGTTGGTGTTGACAAAGTCCGTGCTGGCGCCGCCAGCGGCCTCTTCCTGGCCGAAGCCCAGCAGGCTTCCGGACCCGGAAGTGCTGATGCGCACCCGGCCGAACTTCACCGCCCACAGCGGCCTGATCTTGGTCTCGCGCTTGGTGGCACCGTCGTACTCCGGCTGCGACACCACCGAGGCGCCCAGCAGGTAGCGGGCCGACGGGCTTTCGACCTCTGGTTGGTCGGCCGCCCGCGCGGTGCTGGCCAAGGTCAGGACGACGATGAAAGCGACTCTCATGCACCGAGACTAGCAGCCAGCACAAGGCAGGCGCTGTCAGCCAACCTTCAATTCGCGTGTCAGCTGAGTCAACATGTCATCGACCATGGCGTCAAGGTCGTACTGCAGTTTCCAGCCCCAGTCGGCCCGGGCGGACTGATCGTCAATGCGCTGCGGCCAGCTCGCGGCGATGGCCTGCCGGAAGTCGGGCACGCAGTCCATCGTGAATTGCGGCAGATGGCGGCGGATGGAGGCGGCGATGCCTTCCGGCGTGAAGCTGACGCCGGCGAGGTTGTAGCTGCCGCGCTGCTTGATCTGGTCGGCCGGCGCGTTCATCAGCTCGATGGTCGCGCGCAGCGCGTCGGGCATGTACATCATCGGCAGCGCCTGCTGCGCTTCGAGGAAGCAGGTGTAGCGGCCCTCCTTGATGGCCGAGTGGAAGATCTCGACGGCGTAGTCCGTCGTGCCGCCGCCGGGCGGTGTCTTCCAGCTGATGAGGCCCGGATAGCGCAGGCTGCGCACGTCCACGCCGTGCTTGGCGTGGTACCAGTCGCACCAGCGCTCGCCCGCCAGCTTGGAGATGCCGTAGACCGTGGTCGGATCCATCACCGTCGTCTGCGGTGTGTCGACGGCCGGCGTGTTGGGGCCGAAGGCGGCGATGGAGCTGGGCCAGAAGATCTTGTCCAGCTTTTCGTGGCGGGCCAGCTCCAGCACGTTGAGCAGGCCCTTCATGTTCAGGTCCCAGGCCCACATCGGGTGCTTTTCGCCGTTGGCCGAGAGGGCTGCTGCGAGGTGATAGATCTGCGTGATGTGGTGGCGCTTGACGATGGTCGTCAGCGCGCCGGCATCGGTCACGTCCAGGGCCTCGTGCTTGAGCGTGCGCACACGGCCTTGCGGGGTCAGGTCGCTGGTGATGACGGCGTCTTCGCCATGCAGCCTGGCCAGCTCGGTGGCCAGCTCGGTGCCGATCTGGCCGTTGGCGCCGATGATGAGGATGCGGGTGGGCTGGGTCATTTCACGAGGCCCAGTTCACGGCCGGCCTGCGTGAAGGCGGCGACGGCCTTTTCCAGATGCTCGCGCTCGTGCACGGCTGAGACCTGCACGCGGATGCGCGCCTGTCCCTTGGGCACGACCGGGAAAAAGAAGCCGACGGCGTAGATGCCCAGCTCCAGGATGCGCTTGCTCAGCGCCTGCGCCTTCACCGCGTCGTAGACCATGATGGGCACGATGGGGTGCGTGCCCGGCTTGATCTCGAATCCGGCCGCCTGGATGGCTTCGCGGAAATAGGCGGTGTTGGCTTCCAGCTTGTCGCGCAGGGCGGTGGAGCCTTCCAGCAGGTCCAGCACGGCCAGCGACGCACCGGCGATGCTGGGCGCCAGCGTGTTGCTGAACAGATAGGGCCGCGAGCGCTGGCGCAGCAGCTCGACGACTTCCTTGCGCGCCGCTGTGAAGCCGCCGCTGGCGCCGCCCAGCGCCTTGCCGAAGGTGCCGGTGATGATGTCGATCTTGCCGAACACGCCGCGGTGCTCGGCGGTGCCGCGGCCGGTCTTACCCATGAAGCCGCTGGCATGGCATTCGTCAATGCCCAGTAGCGCGTCGTAGCGGTCGCACAGCGCGCGGATCTGGTCGAGCTGGGCGATGGTGCCGTCCATTGAAAAGACGCCGTCGGTGAACACCAGCGTGAAGCGGGCGCCCTTCTCCTTGGCTTCCTTCAGGCAGCGCTCGAGGTCGGCGAGGTTGTTGTGCTCGTAGCGGTAGCGCTGCGCCTTGCACAGGCGGATGCCGTCGATGATGGAGGCATGGTTCAGCGCGTCGCTGATGATGGCGTCCTGCTCACCCAGCAGCGGCTCGAACAGGCCACCGTTGGCATCGAACGCGGCAGCGTAGAGGATGGCGTCTTCACAGCCGACGAAGCGGGCGATGCGGGCTTCGAGTTCCTTGTGCAGGTCCTGCGTGCCGCAGATGAAGCGCACCGACGACAGCCCAAAGCCATGCGTGCGCAACGCCTCGTGCGCCGCCTCGATGACCTGCGGGTGCGACGACAGGCCCAGGTAGTTGTTGGCGCACAGGTTGATGACCTCGCGGCCGTCGGTCGTCTTCACGACGGCGCCCTGAGGCGTCGTGATGATGCGCTCGGCCTTGAAGAGGCCCGCGGCACGGATGCCGTCAAGTTCGGTTTGCAGGTGTTGGTAGAACGCTTGGCTCATGGCGCCGCTCCTGATGCACAATTCGGTAAATTGAACTTGTTCGATATATCGAACTTTCGTGCAGTATCCGAAAAACGTCTATCGCCGTCAACATGAACAAGCCCACGACAGACATGGAACCACCGCGCGTCGGTGCCGCATTGCAGGCGCTGCGCGCGAGCCGTGGCTTGTCACTGGATGATCTCTCCAAGCGGGCCGGCGTGAGTAAGTCCATGTTGTCGCAGATCGAGCGCAACCAGGCCAATCCCACAGTGGCCGTCGTCTGGCGGCTGGCCAATGCGCTGGGCGTGGACATGGGCGAGCTGCTGGGTGGCGAGCGCGCGGCCACGCCAGCAATCGAGACCGTGCCGGCGCACGCGACGCCCGGGCTGACCAGTCCCGATGGCCTGTGCAAGCTGCGCATCCTCGGTCCCATCGAACTGGCGGGTCAGTTCGAGTGGTACGAGCTGAGCGTGCAGCCTGGCGGCGTGCTCGACTCGCAGGCCCACGAGCCCGGCTCGCGCGAGCATCTGAGCGTGCTGACCGGCAGCCTGGAAGTCAGCGCCCAGGGCGTGACCAGCAAGCTCAAGGCCGGCGAGACGGCGCGTTATGCCGTGGACGGGCCGCATGCCATCCGCAACGCGGGCAAGTCCGCGGCGACCGCGCTGTTGGTCGTCCTTCATCCGTAGACTGCAGCCTCCGCACAAGGAGGCATGCATGCAGATCACCCGTCGCGCAACCCTGGCCGCCCTGGCCGCCCTGCCGTTGATCCCTCGGGCCGCCCAGGCCCAGGACAGGCCCATCCGCCTGCTCGTCGGCTTCCCTGCCGGCGGCGGCACCGACGCCATCGCGCGGGTACTGGCCGAGGCGCTTCAGGCGTCGCTCGGCACGACGGTCCTCGTCGAGAACAAGCCCGGCGCTGGCGGCCAGATCGCGGCCCAGGCGTTGAAGACCGCAGCGCCGGATGGCACGACCTTCTTCGTCAGCCACGACCACACCATCTCCATCCTGCCGCTGGTCATGAAGAACCCGGGCTTCGACCCGGCCAAGGACTTCGTGCCCGTGGCCGGCTTCGCGACCTTTGCGAACGCGCTGGCCTTGTCCGGCGCCACGCCGGCCGCCAGCTTGCCGGAGTACGTCGCCTGGGTGAAGAAGCAAGGCGGCCAGGGCAGCGTCGGCATCCCGGCGCCGGCCTCGGTGCCGGAGTTCCTTGTCAAGCTGCTGGGCGAGAAGCATGGCGTCCACCTGCTCAGCGTGCCCTACCGTGGCAGCGCACCAATGATTGCCGACATGCTGGGCAACCAGATCAGCGCCGGCGTGGGCTCGGTGCCTGACCTGATCACCAACCACCAGCAGAAGAAGCTGCGCATCGTCGCCGTCATGGGCGCGCAGCGGCAGAGCGTCGTGCCGGAAGTGCCGACCTTTGCCGAGCTGGGCATCGCCGGCTTCGAGGACCTGCCCTACTACGGCTTCTTCGCGCCCGCTGGCACGCCGCCCGCCGCGCTGGACCGCTTCTCGAACGCACTGGCCAGCGTCATCGCCCAGGCCGGCGTGAAGGCGCGGTTGACGGAACTGGGCCTGTCGGTCGGCATGATGAGTGCGGCCCAGCTGGGTGCCCGCGAGCGGGCCTACTCCGCGGCCTGGGCCCGCATCATCAAGGCAGGGGGCTTCCAGCCTCAGTGAGAAGCAGCCGGTCCAGCGTCAGCTGGGCCCAGTCGCCCTGCGCCCACAGGTTGGCCAGCAGGCCCTGGCGCTGGGCCAGGAAGGCGTCGAGCAAGGGCGCCGCCGGCGCGCGTTCCGGCGCGCACAGCAGCACGAGGCGCTGGGCACCGTCTTCTTCCAGCCGGCCGATCCAGTCCATCGCCTGCAGCTTGTCGATGACGGGAGCGAGTTGCAGCGGGTCCACGCGCAGCGCGCTCGCCAACGCCAGATGAGACAGTCCGCGCTGCCCGGCCTCGCGCACGCGCCACAGTTCGCGCAAGACCTCCAGTGCGATGGCCATGGGCTGGCCCGGCGTGTCGGCGCGCAGATGCAGGCGGCCGGTCAGGCTGGGCGTGTTGGCGGCCAGGATGGCGCCCAGCAGCACGATGACCCAGCCGAGATAGATCCAGATCAGGAAGATGGGCACGGTGGCGAAGGCGCCATACAGCGTCGAATAGGTCGGCACCTGCTTCACGTACCAGGCCAGCAGCGACTTCGCCAGCGAGAAGCCGATGGACACGAAGGCGCCGCCGATGAGCGCATGGCGCCAGCGCACGTGGGTGTTGGGCACGTAATGGAAGAGGCCGGCCATTGCCAGGCCGAAGAGCAGGACATCGGCGCCGCCCAGAGCGGTGGACATGCTCGCCGGCATCGCCGTCAGATAACCCTGGCCGACACTGACCGCATAGCTCGTCAACGTCAGGCTGCCGCCCAGCAGCAGCGGGCCTAGTGTCATCGCGGCCCAGTAGACGAGCACGCGCTGGGCCATGGGCCGCGGGCGCTGCACGCGCCAGATGGCGTTCAATGTGCGGTCGATGGTCAGCATCAGCGCCAGCGCCGTGACACCCAGGGCCACCAGGCCGACCGCGCCAAGCTTGTTGGCCTTGGCCGCGAATTGCGTCAGCGACGCCAGCACGGGCTTGGCGATGTTGGGCGGGATCAGGCTCTTCAGGAAATACTGCTCCAGCGCGGCCTGAAAGTTGGAGAAGATCGGGAAGGCCGTGAAGATGGCCAGCATGACCGTCAGCAGCGGCACCAGCGAGATCAGCGTCGTGAAGGTCAGGCTGCCTGCGGTCAGGCCGAGCTTCTCTTCGCGGAAGCGCTGGCGGAAGGTATGCAGCGTCTGCAGCCAAGGCCAGGCCAGCAGGTTGGTGATGAAGTCGCTCGCGAATGCGATCGGGTTGTGGGCGAGCGGCGCGTCGGGGTTATCGGCCGCGGCGGGCGGGACAGGGGTCGGAGGCATGGCTTCTATGATGCCGCAGCTATGTCACCTGCCCTCGAAAGAACCGAACCCACGGCCGTCGAACGCCTGTCGCGAAACCTGGCGCTGGGCGCCACGATCGCGCTGATCCTGCTGTGCCTGGCCTGGGAGCTGTGGCTGGCGCCGACCGGCCGCGGCACGCTGGCCGTGAAGGCATTGCCGCTGCTGGCCGCGCCCATGGGCCTGTGGCGCTATCGCATGTACACCTTCCGCTGGCTGGCCCTGGCCATCTGGCTCTACGTGCTGGAAGGCCTGGTGCGCTCGACCAGTGAAGTCGGCCGCGGCCAATGGCTGGCGCTGGCCGAGGTGGGCCTGGGTGTCGTCATCTTCGTGGCTTGCACCGCCCAGATCCGCCAGCGGCTGGCGGCGGCCAAGGTGGCATGACGGAATTTCTCGCCGCCCTGCGCGAGCGGCTCGGCGAGGCCGGGCTGCTGGTAGGTGGTGACCTGTCGGCCTACGAGAACGACTGGCGCAAGCGCTACGCCGGCAAGGCGCTGGCGGTCGCGCGGCCGGCGTCGACGGACGAGGTCGCGGCCGTGCTCAAGCTCTGCCACGAGCACCGCGTGCCCGTCGTGCCGCAGGGCGGCAACACGGGGCTCGTCGGCGGCTCGACGCCGGACGACAGCGGCCGCCAGTTGGTGCTGAGCCTCTCGCGCATGAAGCGCGTGCGCGCCATCGACTTGGCCAACCTGAGCCTGACCGCCGAGGCCGGCTGCGTGCTGGCGGACGTGCAGGCCGCCGCGGCCAATGCCGGCCTGCTCTTCCCGCTGAGCCTCGCGGCCGAGGGCTCGTGCACGCTGGGCGGCAACCTGGCGACGAATGCCGGCGGCACGCAGGTGCTGCGTTATGGCAACGCGCGCGAGCTCTGCCTGGGGCTGGAGGTGGTGACGGCAGCCGGCGAGATCTGGCACGGGCTGTCGGGGCTGCGCAAGGACAACACCGGCTACGACCTGCGCGACTTGTTCATCGGCAGCGAAGGGACGCTGGGCGTCATCACCGCAGCGACGATGAAGCTTTACCCGCAGCCCAGGGAACGCCTGACCGCGCTGGCGGCTTGCGCGTCGCTGGACGATGCCGTCGCGCTGCTGGGCCTGACGCGCGAGCGGGCGGGCGATGCACTGACCGGCTTCGAGGTGATGAACCGTGCTGCGCTTGCGTTGGTGGCGCGCGAGTTGCCGCAGTTGGCGCAACCGCTTGGCGCGGCCGCGTGGACGGTGCTGCTGGAGCTGTCCGACGCCGAAAGCGCCGAGCATGCGCGCACCGTCTTCGAAGGCTTGCTGGAGACCGCCATCGAGCGCGGCAGCGTGCAGGACGCGGCCGTCGCGCAGAACCTGCAGCAAGCGAAAGCCTTCTGGCACCTGCGCGAATCCATCCCGCTGGCCCAGGCGCAGGCCGGGCTGAACATCAAGCACGACATCTCGCTGCCGGTCTCGGCCATCCCCGGCTTCGTCGCCGAGATGGACGCAGCGCTGGCCGCCTACTTGCCCGGCATCGAGGTCATCGACTTCGGGCATCTCGGCGACGGCAACCTGCACTACAACGTGCAGGCGCCCGGCGCTGTGGCGCCGGCCGCCTTCCTGGCGGCGCACGAAGAGGCGATCAACGCCAAGGTCTACGACGCGGTGCAGAAGCGCGGCGGCTCGATCTCGGCCGAACACGGCATCGGCCGGCTCAAGCGCGAGGAACTGGCGGCCCGCAAAGATCCCACGGCCCTGGCGCTGATGCGCGCGATCAAGCGGGCGCTGGACCCGCTCGATCTGCTCAACCCTGGGCGGCTGGTGTGACGGCGACGCGGCCGGTGGCAAGGCGCACCAGCCTCATCACCATGCGGAAGACGAAGCGGATCATCACCAGCGTCAGCAGCGCCTCGACCAGCGTGATGAAGAAGGCGCCCACCATCGTGAAGCGAGGCACGCGGCGCCGGAACTTCGCCAGCGCACCGTCGCGGGCGATCTCGATGCTGTCGTAGAAGCTGGGCACGACGAGCAGCGTCAGGAAGGTCGACGTGAGCGTGCCGCCGATGATGGCGACGGCCATCGGACGGTAGAACTCGCCGCCCTCCCCCACGCCGATGGCGACGGGCATCATGCCGGCGATCAGCGCCAGCGTCGTCATCAGGATGGGTCGGAAGCGCTTGCGGCCCGCGTGCATCAGCGCCTCCTCGCGGTCAACGCCGGCGCGCTCTTCCTGGCGCGTCGCGTCCAGCAGCAGGATGGCGTTCTTGGCGACCAGGCCCATCAGCATGATGACGCCGATGAGGCTCATCAGGTTCAGCGTGCCGCGCGTGATGATGAGGGCCAGCACGACGCCGATCAGTGACAGCGGCAGCGACAACATGACGCCCAGCGGCGCGGTGAAGCTGTTGAACTGGATGACGAGCACGAAGTACATCAGCGCGATGCCGGACAGCAGCGCCGTGATCATGGCCGTGAAGACGACCTGCTGGTCGCGCGCCGCACCGGCGAGCTCGATGCCGAAGCCCGACGGGAAGTTGATGGCCTTGGCCAGCTTGACCGCCTCGGCGGTGATCTCGCCGGGCGAGCGGCCCTGGGCGTTGGCGCTGACAGTGATGGTGCGCTTGCCGTCGCCGTGCTGGATCTGGCCCGGGCCCTTGCCCATCGTGACGGTGGCGATCTGGTCCAGCGGCACCATGCGGTTGGTGCCGGAGACGGCGATCGGCAGGCGCTCGATGTTGGCCGCGTCGATGCGGTCGCTGGGGTGCAGGCGAATGGACACGTCGCGGGTCTCGCCCGTGGGGTCGACCCAGTCGCCGGCCTCGACGCCGGCGAAGGCGACGCGCAGCGACTGCGCCGCGTCGTTGACGGAGATGCCGAGCTGATTGGCCAGGCCCCGGTCGAGCTCGATCTGCAGTTCGTTCTGCGGGTCCTGCTCGGAGTAGCCGACGTCGACCGCGCCCTTGATGCCCTGCATGGTCTTCTGGAAGTCCTGCGTGATCTGCTGCAGCTTGCGGCTGTCCGTGCCGTAGAAGCGGATCTGCACGGGCTTTTGCGCGCCGTTGTTCAGGTCGTCCAGCACGACGTATTCCGCGCCGACGAGGCGTGCCACCTTCGCACGCAGGTCGGTGGCGATGTCGGCCGCCGAGCGCTGGCGCTCCGTGCTCTTGCCGATGTCGACGTAGATGCGGCCACCGCTGGCATTGGGGTAGGCCGTGGTTGCCTTGGTTTCCGGCATCGTCGATGCGAGCGCGGCGGCAGCATCGAGCTTGAGCTTGGAGTAGTCCAGGCTGCTGGAGGCGGGGCTGCGCACGTCGACGGCCAGGAAGCCGGCGTCGGCCTGCGGCAGGAAGCTGGAGCCGCCGACCGTCGCCTGCAGCGTGATGGCGCCGATGAAGCTCAGCAACGCGAAGGCGGCCATCCAGCGGCGGTGATGCAGCGCCCAGGCGATGACGCGGCCGTAGCCGTTGGCGACGCCGTCGAACCAGTGGTTGAAGCGCTGCAATACCTTGCCGAAGCCCTTCTTGGGCTGCTCGTGGTAGCCCGGAGGGTCGCCCCAGTAGGCCGACAGCATGGGGTCGAGCGTGAAGCTGATCAGCAGCGACACGATGACGGAAGCGACGACGGTCAGCGCGAAGGGCTTGAACCACTGTCCCGGGCCCTGGCCCATGAAGGCCACCGGCACGAAGACGGCGACGATGGCGAAGGTGGTGGCCGCGACGGCCAGGCCGATTTCGGCCGTGCCCTCGCGCGCCGCGGTCACGCGGTCGCTGCCGCGCTCCATGTGCCGAACGATGTTCTCCCGAACGACGATGGCGTCGTCGATGAGCACGCCGATGGCCAGGCTCAGGCCCAGCAGGCTCATGAAGTTCAGCGAGAAGCCCATCACCCAGACGGCGATGAAGGCAGCCAGCACCGAGGTGGGCAGCGACAGCGCGGTGATCAGCGTCGAGCGCCAGCTGTTCAGGAAGGCGTAGACGACGAAGATGGTCAGGCCGGCGCCGAAGACCAGGGCGTCGGTGACGTTGTGCAGGCTGTTCTCGGCGTCCTTGCCGCCGTCCTGCGTGATTTCCAGCACCGTGCCCTTGGGCAGCTCGGCCTCGATTTCCTTGACGAGCTTGCGGGCGTCGTTGGCGACGCTGACGGTGGACGCATCGCGCGAGCGCGTGACGGAAATGCCGACGTTGGGGCGACCGTTGCGCAGCGAGTAGCCGGTCATCTCCGCGAAGCCGTCCTTGACCTCGGCGATCTGGCCCAGGCGGATGACGTTGCTGCCGGTCCGCTTGATGATCATCTGCTCGAACTCGCTGGGCGACGCCAGGCGGCCGAGCAGGCGGATGCTCTGGTCTTCCAGCGTGCCGCGTACCTTGCCGACGGGCGCCGTGGTGTTCTGGGCACGCACGGCGGCCAGCACCTCGGTGACCGAGACGCCGAACTCGCGCAGCTTCTCGGCGCGCAGCAGGATGGACAGTTCGCGCTGCAGCGAGCCGTTGACCGTCACGACCGACACGCCGGTGATGCCGCGGAAGCGCTCGGCCAGCTTGTCCTCGGCCAGCCGGCTGAGCTGGGCGTGCGTCAGCGAGCTGCTGGACAGGGACAGCTGCAGGATGGGCTGGGCGCCGGGGTCGGCGCGCGTGATGATGGGCTCGCGGATCTCGGTCGGCAGCTTGTAGCGCACCGAGGCGATCGCGTTGCGCACCTCGTCGGCGGCCTCGATCATGTTCTTCGAGAAGTCGAAGACGAGCACGATGGTGGCGCTGCCCTCGCGCGACGTGGAGTTGGAGCGGTCCACGCCCGAGATGCTCTGCAACGCCTTCTCGATGCGGTTGACGACCTCGCGCTCCACCGTCTCCGGCGACGCGCCCGGATAGGGGATGTTGATGACCAGCACCGGCGGCTCGATGTCCGGGAACTGGTTGACGCGCAGCTTGGACAGCGCGATCAGCCCCATGAGCATCAGGCCGATGACCAGCACGACGGTCGCGACCGGCCGGCTGATGCTGAAGTTGGAGAGGAACATGGCAGACCTCCTGCTTACTTGCTGGCCGCCGGGGCCGCTGCGGCCACCGCCGACGCAGCGCCGGCACCGGGCTTCACGCGCTGGAAGGGCGCACCGTCGACCAGACTGCCGCTGGGTGCGCGCAACACCTCGTCGCCCAGTGACAGGCCGCTGGCGATGACGATCTCGCCGCGGCGGTCGTCGCGCTCGCCGAGCGTGACGGCCACCTTCTTGAGCTTGTCGCCGGCCAGCTTCCAGACGAAGGCGCTGTCGCCCTCGCGCACGACGGAACCCTCGGCCAGCACCAGGGCGCGGCGGTCGGTGCTCTCGACGCGGCCTTCGGCGTAGAGGCCGGACACCTGGGGCGCCTTGCTGGGATCGTCGAAGTTGGCGATGAGCTCGACCTGACGCGTCGTCGCGTTCGCGGCGGCGTCGACGCGCGCCAGCTTGCCGCGGAACTCGGCGTCGCCGAAGCCGTTGATGCGGAAGGCCACGGGCTGGCCGAGCTTGAGTTCGCCCAGGCGGTCGGCGGAGACCTGGCCCTCGAAGCGCATGGACGCGGGGTCGATGACCTTGATCAGTTCTCGGCCGACCTGCACCGTATCGCCCACCGACACCTTGCGCTCACTGACGACGCCGTCGAACGGCGCCCGCACCTCGGTTCGCGAGACCTGCTGGCGGGCCGTGACGACGCGGGACTTGGCCGCCGCCAGCTCGCTTTGCGCGGCGTTGCGCCGCACTTCGGCGTCTTCCAGGGCCTGCGTGGAGATCATGCCCTGCTGGTTCAGCGTGCGCTGGCGGGCCAGCACGCGCTCGGTCTGCTCGAAGCTCTGCTGGGCGGCGCGCAAGGCCTCGTCGGCCGATGAGGCGGCGTCGCGGATGGAGGTCGGGTCGATGCGGATGATGAGATCACCCGCGCGCACGCGCTCGCCGTTGTCCTTGGCGATCTGCAGCACAACGGCGGCCACCTCGGCACGCAGGTCGGCGCGGCGGGCCGGCTGGATGGCGCCGGTGATGACCGGCGCGCCGATCAGGCCGCTCTGGCTCACCTTGCGCAGGTCCTCGGGTGCCAGCAGCAACGGTGCGGCCGCCTTGGCCGCGGCGCCCTTGCCTTCGTCGGGCTTGCCATCCTTGCCACAAGCGGTCAGGGTCAGGGCCAGGATCAGTGCGGTCAGGGTCAGCGTGGCACGCGTCATGGAGAGGCTTTCTTCAGAGGACAGGGTCAGGTGGCTCAAACGGTTGAGCTTAACGGTCTGGCGACAGTGCGCCAGAGGTCATGTACGGGAAAACAGCGGCGCGCTCAGGCGGGCTGCCAGTCGAGCGGCCAGGCGCCCTGCTGCCACCGCTGCAGCCACAGCAGGCCGATCAGCGTCTTTGCGTCGGTGAGTTCGCCACGGGCCGCGAGCTGGTCCAGATCGTCCGCCGTGTGCGTGACGAGTTCGAGAAACTCGCCCGCGTCCAGCTTCTGCGCACCCCTCGTGAGGCCGCGCGCGAAGTAGATGTGGATGCCTTCGTCCGAGTAGGCGATGGCGTTGTGCAATACGCCGGCGTAGGCCCACTCGGCGGCGCTGTAGCCGGTTTCCTCGAGCAGCTCGCGCTGGCCACAGACGAGCGGGTCCTCGCCGGCGTCGAGCTTGCCGGCCGGGAACTCGAGCATCACGCGCGCCATCGGATAGCGGTACTGGCGCTCCATGACCAGGCGGCCGTCATCCAGCAGCGGCACGACCATGACGGCGCCGGGATGGCGGATGTATTCGCGGTGCGCGGTGCTGCCGTCGGGCAGTGCGACGCGGTCGCGGCGCACGTCGAGGAAATGGCCTTGGTAGACCTGTTGGCTGTCGAGCGGGCGCTCGACGAGATGATCGTCAGCCTCGGCCACGGCGCAGATACCTCCAGACAAAGCCGGGAAAGCCCAGCGTAATGAACAGGCAGGCGGCGGCGGCGTAGAACTCCCAGCCCTGCTCGTGACGCTGACCGATGCGGGCTTCCAGCATGGAGCCGAGGCCAAAGGTCAGCACGGCCATCAGCACCAGCTCCAGCAGGCGCCACCAGACGGGCTTGGGCACGCGGCGCGGGCCGACGAGAAGCAGTCGCTCGTTGAAGTAAGGCAGGTTGGCCGCGACAACGGCGGCCACGAGAACCAGCCAGACGGCTGCTGACTGGTCCATCAGCAGCGCCTCATCAGGTCGTCAAAGCCTGCCGGATCGCGTACTTGCACAGCTCGAGCAGGCCACCGGGCAGCAGGCCGAAGACCAGCACCGCGGCGCCGTTCAGCGACATCACCAGGCGCACGTCGGCCGGCGCGGTGATCGCGGAGGTGTCGGTCGGCTCGTCGAAGAACATGACCTTGACGACGCGCAGGTAGTAGAACGCGCCGATCAGCGACACCACGACGGCGAAGATGGCCAGCAGCAGGTAGAGGTGCACATCGGTCGACACCAGCGCCTGCAGCACGGTCATGGCCCTGGCGCGACAGAAGGATGACCATGCCGAAGGTACCCAAAGTGGTCAGCACATAGGTCACGGCGTAGAACATCGCCGAGCTGTAGGCGTTGGAGCCCCACTGCGTGCTGGTGTTGACGACGCCGGAGGCCATGCCAAGCAGCATGAAGCCCATCTGCGCGATGGTCGAGTAGGCCAGCATGCGCTTGAGATTGCTCTGCGCAATGGCGGCCAGGTTGCCAATCAGCAGCGACATGACGGACAGCACGATGAGCATCTGCTGCCAGTCCACGGCCAGACCGATCATGCCCTCGACGAGCAGGCGCACGGTGATCGCGAAGGCGGCCAGCTTGGGTGCCGCGCCGAGCAGCAGCGTGACGGCCGTGGGCGCGCCCTGGTAGACGTCTGGCACCCACATGTGGAAGGGTGCAGCGCCGAGCTTAAAGCCCAGGCCGGCGACGACGAAGACGACGCCGAAGATCAGCACCGACTTGTTGGGGATGCCCTGCGAGATCACGTCGAAGACCTGCGGGATGCTGAGCGAACCGGTCGCGCCGTACATCATCGACAGGCCGTAGAGCAGGAAACCGCTGGCCAGCGCGCCGAGCACGAAGTACTTCATCGCGGCCTCGGTCGCGACGGCGTTGTCGCGGCGCAGGGCCACCAGCGCGTACAGCGACAGGCTCATCAGATGCCCTGCATGGCGTAGACCGTCAGGCCGGCGTCGAAGTAGCTGAAGTGCAAGCCGGCCACGATGACCAGGGTCAGCTGGGTCAGCCAGTAGGTCGGGCGGCGCTGCTCGTCGGTGACCCAGAGGTCCACCAGGGCGACCACGCAGCCCATCGCCAGCAGCAGGATTTCGGGGTAGATCGCGAGCCAGTTCATGTCGTTCATTGTTCTTGCCTCTGCTCGGGATCAGGCCGGGATCTTGCTGAGCGCAACGTGCTTGAGCAGCTCGGTGACCGAGTGGTGCATCACGTCCGTGAAGGGCTTGGGATAGAGGCCCATGTAGAGCGTCGCCACGGCGAGCAGCCCGAGCATGACGAATTCGCGCTTGTTGATGTCGGTCAGCGCGCGCACGTCGTCGTTGGCGACGTCGCCGAAGTAGACGCGCTTGATCATCCACAGCGTGTAGGCCGCGCCGAAGACCAGGGCCGTCGCGGCGATGCCGCCGAGCCAGAAATTGGCCTTGACGGTGCCGAGGATGACCATCCACTCGCCGACAAAGCCGGCCGTGGCGGGCAGGCCGCAGTTGGCCATGCCGAAGAAGACGGCGAAGGCGGCGAACTTGGGCATGGTGTTGACGACCCCGCCGTAGGACGCGATCTCACGCGAATGCACGCGGTCGTAGAGCACGCCGATGCACAGGAACATCGCGCCCGACACGAAGCCGTGCGAGATCATCTGCACGAGGCCGCCGGAGACGCCCAGTTCATTGAAGATGAAGAAGCCAAGCGTCACGAAGCCCATGTGGGCGATGGACGAATAGGCCACCAGCTTCTTCATGTCCTTCTGCACCAGCGCAACGAGGCCGATGTAGACGACGGCGATCAGCGACATCGCGATGATGAGCCAGGACCATTCGCGCACGGCATCAGGCGCGATCGGCAGCGAGAAGCGCAGGAAGCCGTAGCAGCCCAGCTTCAGCATGATGGCTGCCAGCACGACGGAACCGCCGGTGGGCGCTTCGACGTGAGCGTCGGGCAGCCAGGTGTGCACCGGCCACATCGGCACCTTGACCGAGAACGCGGCCAGGAAGGCGAAGAACAGCCAGGTCTGCGCCGAGCCAGACAGCGGCAGCTTGTGCCAGGTCTGGATGTCGAAGCTGCCAGCCGACTGGTAGTACAGGTACAGCAGCGCGATCAGCATCAGCAGTGAGCCGGCCAGCGTGTACAGGAAGAACTTGAAGGCCGCGTAGACGCGGTTCGGGCCGCCCCAGACGCCGATGATGATGTACATCGGAATGAGGGTCGCCTCGAAGAACACGTAGAACAGCATGCCGTCCAGCGCGCTGAACACACCCACCATGAGGCCCGACAGGATCAGGAAGGCGCCCATGTACTGGTTGACGCGCGTCTCGATGACCTCCCAGGCCGAGATAACGACGATCACGGTGATGAAGGCCGTCAGCGGCACGAACCACATCGAGATGCCATCCACGCCGAGGTGGTAGCGGATGTTGAAGCGGTCGATCCACGGCTGGTTTTCGACGAACTGCATCGCCGCAGTGGTCGTGTCGAAACCGGTGACCAGCGGCAGCGTGACGAGGAAGCTCATCACGGCAGCGATTAGGGCCACCCATCGCACCGCATTGGCCTGTTCGTCGCGCCCGATCGCCAGCAGCACAGCGCCGCAGACGATGGGCAGAAAAATCGCAAGACTCAGCAACATTCTTGTTCTCCGCCGCTTCGATCAGGCCCCGAGCAGGGACATGAACTGGGGCTTGATATAGGGCCACAGCTGCCAGGTCATCAGCCCCGTGACGCCAAGGATCATGACGAGGGCGTACCAGTACAGATAGCCGGTCTGGAAGCGGCGCACCAGGCCAGCAATGCCGCCTACTGTGCGGGCCGAGCCATTGATGATGAGACCATCGATGAGGCCTTGGTCGCCGCCCTTCCACAGGCCGGTGCCGATGACGCGGGCCAGGCGGGCCAGCACGTTCTCGTTGAACCAGTCCATGAAGTACTTGTTCTCCAGGACGATGACCAGCGGGCGCAGCACCTTGGCCAGCGTGGCCGGGATGCTGGGTGCGACCATGTAGAACAGGTAGGCCGTGACGACGCCGGCCGGGTGGGCGTGCAGGTTGATGGTGATCGCGTCCTTGAAGAAGTCGCCGAACAGCATCGGCTGGATCGTCATGAAGCCGATGACGACCGAAGGAATGGCCAGCAGCACCAGTGGCACCCAGACGACGGCGGGCGACTCGTGCGGTGTGTGGGCGTGGTGGTCGTCGTGACCATGCGGCTCGTCGTCTTCCGGCGGGAAGGGCTTGTGATGGAAGTTTTCCTTGCCGTGGAAGACCAGGAAGTACATCCGGAACGAATAGAAGGCCGTCACGAACACGCCGATGACGACGGCGAGGTAGGCGAACTGCGCGCCGGGCAGGTGGCTGGCATGCACGGCCTCGATGATCGAGTCCTTGGAGTAGAAGCCCGAGAACAGCGGCGTGCCGATCAGCGCCAGCGACCCCAGCAGCGACGTGATCCACGTGATGGGCATGTACTTGCGCAGGCCGCCCATGTTGCGGATGTCCTGGTCGTGATGCATGCCGATGATGACTGAGCCGGCGCCAAGGAACAGCAGCGCCTTGAAGAAGGCGTGCGTCATCAGGTGGAAGACGGCGACCGAGTAGGCCGAGGCACCCAGGGCCACGGTCATGTAGCCGAGCTGAGACAGCGTTGAGTACGCGACGACGCGCTTGATGTCGTTCTGGATGATGCCCAGGAAGCCCATGAACAGCGCCGTGATCGCGCCGATCACCATGACGAAGTTCAGCGCCGTGTCGCTCAGCTCGAACAGCGGCGACATGCGCGCCACCATGAAGATGCCGGCCGTCACCATCGTCGCCGCGTGGATCAGCGCGGAGATGGGCGTCGGGCCTTCCATCGAGTCCGGCAGCCAGACGTGCAGCGGGAACTGCGCGCTCTTGCCCATCGCGCCGATGAAGAGGCAGATGCAGGCGACGGTCATCAGCGACCAGTCCGTGCCCGGGAAGATCATCTGCGACAGCAGATCGGCCTTGGCGAAGGTTTCCGCATAGTTCAGCGAACCGCCGAAGGCCACCAGCAGGCCGATGCCGAGGATGAAGCCGAAGTCACCGACCCGGTTGACCAGGAAGGCCTTCATGTTGGCAAAGATGGCCGTCGGTTTCTTGTACCAGAAGCCGATCAGCAGGTAGGACACCAGGCCCACCGCTTCCCAGCCGAAGAAGAGCTGCAGCATGTTGTTGCTCATGACCAGCATCAGCATGCTGAACGTGAACAACGAGATGTAGGAGAAGAAGCGCTGGTAGCCGTCGTCCTCTTCCATGTAGCCGATGGTGTAGATGTGCACCATCAACGACACGAAGGTCACGACGCACATCATCATCGCGGTCAGACCGTCGATGAGGAAGCCGACCTCCATCTTCAGCGAGCCGAGGTTCATCCACTCGTAGACGGTCGCGTTGAAGCGCGCGCCGTCGACGGCGACGCTGTACAGCGTCATCGCCGAGATGATGAAGGCGATCAGCACACCGAGGATGGTGACCACGTGCGAGCCGCGGCGGCCCACCGTCTTGCCGAAGAAGCCGGCGACGATGGCGCCCGCCAGCGGTGCCAGCGGCACCGTCAGCAGCAGGTTCTGGGAAAGTTGTGCAGACATCTTGTTCGTGCCCTTAGCCCTTGAGCGCGTCGAGCTCTTCGACGTTGATGCTGGCCCGGTTGCGGAACAGCACGACCAGGATGGCCAGGCCGATGGCCGACTCGGCCGCCGCGACGGTCAGGATGAAGAACACGAAGACCTGGCCGGCCATCTTGTCGGCCTCGACGGGCAGGTAGTGCGAGAAGGCGACGAAGTTCAGGTTGACCGCGAGCAGCATCAGCTCGATGGCCATCAGCAGCACGATCAGGTTCTTGCGGTTCAGGAAAATGCCGATCACCGACAGTGCGAACAGCATCGCGCCTAGCGTCAGGAAGTGGCCTAGCGTGAGTCCACTCAGTCCAGCAATGCCGATCATGCCTGGCCTCCTTCGTTGGGTGCGGCGGGCGGAGCCGGTGGCGTGGCGACGGTGGGCGCCATCTTGACGATTTTCAGGCGCTGGGCCTTCGTGACCTTGACCTGCTCAGACGCGTCCATGGCGCGCGAGTCCTTGCGGCGGCGCAGCGTCAGCGCGATGGCCGCGACGATGGCGACCAGCAGCAGCACGGCGGCGATCTGCAGCGGGTACAGGTAGGCCGTGTAGATCTCGATGCCGAGCAGCTTGGTGTTGCCCATCTGCATCTGGGCCGCCGTGGCCACTGGCGCATCGGCGAGCTGGAAGCCGCCCATCAGCACGATGCCCATCTCGAAGGCGATCAGCGCGCCGATGACGGCGGCGAGCGGCAGGTGCTTCCAGAAGCCCTCGCGCATGCTGTCCGTGTTCAGGTCCAGCATCATGACGACGAACAGGAACAGCACCATGACGGCGCCGATGTAGACGAGGACCAGCGCGATGGCCAGGAACTCGGCCTTCAGCAGCATCCAGATGCAGGACGCCGTGAAGAACGACAGGATCAGGAACAGCGCCGCATGCACGGTGCTGCGCGCCGTGATGACGCGGAACGAACTCACCAGCAGGATGCCGGAGAAGACGTAGAAGAGGATGGTCGTGATGTCCATGCGTATCCAGGCCAGCTGAGCTGGACCGCTGCGGCCTGAGGCCGTGCAGCGATCAGCGGTACTTGGCGTCGGCCTCCTTCTGGGCTGCGATTTCGGCCTCGTACTTGTCGCCAACGGCCAGCAGCATGTCCTTGGTGAAGTACAGGTCGCCGCGCTTCTCGCCGTGGTATTCGAAGATGCTCGTCTCGACGATGGAGTCCACCGGGCAGCTTTCCTCGCAGAAGCCGCAGAAGATGCACTTGGTCAGGTCGATGTCGTAGCGCGTGGTGCGGCGGCTGCCGTCGGCGCGCACGTCGCTCTCGATGGTGATGGCCAGCGCCGGGCAGACGGCTTCACAAAGCTTGCAGGCGATGCAGCGCTCTTCACCGTTCTCGTAGCGGCGCAGCGCGTGCAGGCCGCGGAAGCGAGGGCTCAGTGGCGTCTTTTCCTCGGGGAACTGGACGGTGATGTTGCGTGAGAGGAAATGCCTCCCGGTGAGCTTCATCCCCTTGAGCAGTTCCCAGAGGAAGAAGGTCTTCGCGAAATTCGTGATTGCAGTCATGGTCGCCGCCTCACTTCCAGATGTTGTACGGGGTCTGCATCCAGGCACCGACAACGACCAGCCAGATCAGCGTGATGGGAATGAAGATCTTCCAGCCCAGACGCATGATCTGGTCGTAGCGGAAGCGGGGGAACGTGGCACGCACCCACAGGAACATCGTGACGACGAAGAAGGTCTTGCCGAACAGCCAGGCCCAGTTCCAGAACGCCATCGTGTGCTGGATGACGGACGGCGGTTCCATGCCGAACAGGCTCCAGGAGATGGGCGCGCTCCAGCCGCCCAGGAACATGACGACGGCCAGCGCCGACACGAGGATCATGTTGGCGTACTCGGCCAGGAAGAACATCGCGAACGACATGCCCGAGTACTCGATCATGTGGCCGGCGACGATTTCCGATTCGCCCTCGACGACGTCGAAGGGATGGCGGTTGGTTTCGGCCAGGCCGGAGATGAAGTAGACGATGAAGATCGGGAACAGCGGCAGCCAGTTCCAGGAGAGGATGTTCAAGCCCATGCCGGCGAACATGCCCTTTTCCTGCACCTGCACGACGGTCGTCATGTTCAGGCTGCCGGTCACCATCAGCACGACGACCAGCGCAAAGCCCATCGCGATCTCGTAGCTGACCATCTGCGCCGATGCGCGCAGCGCACCGAGGAAGGCGTACTTCGAGTTCGACGCCCAGCCGGCGATGATGACGCCGTAGACCTCGAGCGACGTGATGGCCATCAGGTACAGCAGGCCGGCGTTGACGTTGGCCACCGCGGCATCCGGCCCGAAGGGTACGACGGCCCAGGCGGCCAGCGCCGGCATGATGGTCATGACGGGACCGAGGAAAAACAGCCCTTTGCTCGCGGCGGCCGGCTTGATGATCTCCTTGAAGATCAGCTTCACCGCGTCGGCGATGGGCGTCAGCAGGCCCCAGGGACCCACACGGTTCGGGCCCGGGCGGATCTGCGACCAGCCGATGGCCTTGCGCTCCCACAGCGTCAGGTAGGCCACGCACAGCATCAGCGGCGCGACGACCGCGATGATCTTCAGCAGGCTCCAGACCAGGGGCCACACGCCCCCCAGCAGCGAGGCACCGTTTTGGTAGAGGGTGTCGATCATTTGTTCGGGCTCCCTCAGACCTTGCTGACGCTCAGCGTGCCAAAGGCGGCACCCAGCGTGGCGGTTTGCGCCAGGCCGGCGGGCACGCGGGCGACGCCGTCGGGCAGACCGGCTTCGAGGCGGGCGGGCAACTGCGCCGCGCCACCGTCCTGCACGATGCGAACCTGGTCGCCGTCTTGCAGGCCGAGCTGTTGCCACAGGCTGGTGGGCAGGCCGGCCGTCGCGGCTTCGCGGCCGTCGGCCGTGAGTTGCAGCGAGGTCGAGTTGCGCACCAGCGCGTCGGTCGCGTAGATCGGCAAGTTGCTGAAGCGTTCGACGCCCTCACCCTTGACGGCGACTTGTGCCTTGGCAGACGTTTCATTGCTGAGGCGGGCGGTGATGTCGCCACCCAGCACTTGTTCGCGCACCTGCTCGGAGCTGTCCTGGTCGAAGCCCGGCAGGCCGAGCAGATTGCCCAGCACGCGCAGCACCTTCCAGCCCGGGCGCGTCTCGGCCAGCGGCTTGACGACGCCAACGAAGCTTTGCAGGCGGCCTTCGGCGTTGACGAACGAACCCGAGGTCTCGGTGAATGGGGCGATGGGCAGCAGCACGTCGGCGTATTCGAGGCCGCTCTTGAACGGGCTCAGCACGACGACCATCTCGGCGGCGTCCAGTGCCTTGGCAGCGGCCGCGGCATTGGCGGAATCCAGCACCGGATCGGTGTTGAGCAGCAGCGCGGCCTTCAGTGGCGTGCCGGTCAGCATCTGGCCGGCGTTCAAGCCGTCAATCTGCGGTTGCGCCTTGACGAGCTGGGCGCCGACGGTGTTCGCAGCCGCGGACAGGTAGCCGACGCTCGCGCCGGTCTGCTTGCCGATCCACTGCGCCAGTGCCAGCAGGCTCGCGGCTTGCGGATGTTCGGCGGCGGCATTGCCCAGCAGGACGGCCTTGCGTTGGCCCGACGACAGGCTGGCGGCGATCGCCTTGGCTTCGTCGTTGGCACTGCCGGCAAGCGGTGCACCTTCACCGATCGCGGCCGCCACATCGGCCAAGGCTTGCACCCAACCCGAAGGCGCGACGGATTGCGACGCAGCGAGTGGCATCAGCCAGTCGTCACCACCGATGCCAAGTCGATGCACGGCAGCGCCGCGACGTGCGGCATGGCGCAGGCGGGCGGCGAACAGCGGATGGTCCTTGCGCAGGTTGGAGCCGATGACCAGCGCGCGGTCCAGCTCGGACAGGCTCGCGATGCTCATGCCCAGCCAGCGGGCCTGGCCGGCCGGCGCGGTATTGCCGAAGTCGCTGTGACGCAGGCGGTGGTCGACGTTGTCGCTGCCCAGGCCGCGCACGATCTGTGCGAGGAGATGCAGTTCTTCCACGGTGCTGTGGGCCGAGCCCAGCGCGCCAATCGAAGCGGCGCCGTGGTCGGCCTTGATGGACTTCAGGCCGTTGGCGACGTACTCCAGCGCCGTCGTCCAGTCGACCTGCTTCCAGGCACCGCCCTGCTTGATCATCGGCGCGGTCAAGCGCGCGTCGCTGTTCAGCGCTTCGTAGCTGAAGCGGTCACGATCGGCGATCCAACATTCATTGATGTCTTCGTTCTCCAGCGGCACGACGCGCAGGACCTGGTGGTTCTTGACCTGGACGACCAGGTTGGCACCAGTCGAATCGTGCGGGCTGACGCTCTTGCGGCGCGACAGCTCCCAGGTGCGGGCGCTGTAGCGGAAAGGCTTGCTGGTCAGCGCGCCGACGGGGCAGATGTCGATCATGTTGCCGGACAGCTCGGAGTCCACCGTGCGGCCGACGAAGGTCAGGATCTCGCTGTGCTCGCCGCGGTGGGCCATGCCCAGCTCCATCTGGCCGGCGATCTCCTGGCCGAAGCGAACGCAGCGGGTGCAGTGGATGCAGCGGCTCATCTCTTCCATCGAGATCAGCGGGCCGACGTTCTTGTGGAAGACGACGCGCTTCTCTTCGGTGTAACGGCTCTTGCCGGCGCCGTAGCCCACGGCCAGGTCCTGCAGCTGGCACTCGCCGCCCTGGTCGCAGATCGGGCAATCCAGCGGGTGGTTGATCAGCAGGAATTCCATGACGCCCTGCTGGGCCTTGAGCGCCTTGTCGCTCTTGGTGCGGACGATCATGCCCTGCGTGACCGGCGTCGCGCAGGCAGGCATGGGCTTGGGCGCCTTCTCCACGTCCACCAGGCACATGCGGCAGTTGGCCGCGATGCTCAGTTTCTTGTGATAGCAGAAGTGCGGGATGTAGGTGCCGGCCTTCTCGGCGGCATGCATGACCATGCTGCCTTCCTGCACCGAGACCTTGTTGCCGTCGAGTTCGATTTCAACCATGAGTGTTCCCGGTGCCCGTTATGCAGCCACCAGAGGCTTTTTGTGTTCGATCAGATGAACGAACTCGTGCTTGAAGTGTTTGATCATGGCCCGCACCGGCATCGCGGCGGCATCGCCCAGCGCGCAGATGGTGCGGCCCTGGATGTTGTCGGCCACCGAGTTCAGCAGGTCGAGGTCGTCCGCCCTGCCCTCACCGGCATAGATGCGCTCGATGACGCGGTGCATCCAGCCCGTGCCTTCGCGGCAAGGCGTGCACTGGCCGCAGGATTCGTGCGTGTAGAAGTAGGACAGGCGCATCAGGCTCTTGACCATGCAGCGCGAGTCGTCCATAACGATGACGGCGCCCGAGCCCAGCATGGAGCCGGCCTTGGCAATGGAGTCGTAGTCCATCGTGCAGTTCATCATCACTTCGGCCGGCAGCACCGGTGCGGACGAGCCGCCGGGAATCACGGCCTTCAGCGTGCGGCCCTTGCGGACACCGCCGGCGAGTTCCAGCAGCTTGCTGAACGGCGTGCCCAGCGGGATCTCGTAGTTGCCCGGGCGCTCCACGTCGCCGGAGACAGAGAACAGCTTGGTGCCGCCGTTGTTGGGCTTGCCGATCTCGAGGTAGGCCTGGCCGCCGTTGCGGATGATCCAGGGCACCGCCGCGAAGGTCTCGGTGTTGTTGATCGTCGTCGGCTTGCCGTACAGGCCGAAGCTGGCCGGGAACGGCGGCTTGAAGCGCGGCTGGCCCTTCTTGCCTTCCAGCGACTCCAGGAGTGCGGTTTCTTCGCCGCAGATGTAGGCGCCGAAACCGTGGTGGCCGTGCAGTTGGAAGCTGAAGTTGGAGCCGAGGATCTTGTCGCCGAGATAGCCCGCGGCGCGCGCCTCTTGCAGGGCTGCCTCGAAGCGCTCGTAGACCTCGAAGATCTCGCCGTGGATGTAGTTGTAGCCCACCGAGATACCCATCGCATAGGCGGCGATGGCCATGCCCTCGATGACCTGATGCGGGTTGAACATCAGCAGGTCGCGGTCCTTGCAGGTGCCCGGCTCGCCTTCGTCGGAATTGCAGACGAGGTACTTCGCACCCGGGAACTGGCGCGGCATGAAGCTCCACTTCAAGCCGGTCGGGAAGCCTGCGCCGCCGCGGCCGCGCAGCGCCGAAGTCTTGACTTCGGCGATGACCTGGTCGGGCGTCATGCCGCCATCAGCGGCCAGGATCTTCTTCAACGCCTCGTAGCCACCGCGGGCTTCGTAGTCCTTGATGGACCAGTTCTTGCCGTTCAGGCCGTCATAGATCTGCGGGCTGATGTGCCGACCATGGAAGCAGGTCTCGGCGCCCGTCGATTGGAATTTGGTGAGGTCCAGCATGTCGTCCTCAGGCCTTCACAGCATTGGCGCGCAGCACGTCGACGAGTTCGTCGAGGCGCTCGGTCGTCATGAAGCTGCACATCTGGCGGTCGTTGACCAGCATGACCGGCGAGTCGGCGCAGGCGCCCAAGCACTCGCTCTTCTGCACGGTGAACAGGCCATCGGCCGTCGTACCGCCCTCTTCCACGCCCAGCTTGTGGCACAGGTGCTCCAGCGCGGTCTGGCCATCACGCAACTGGCAAGGCAAGTTGGTGCAGACGTTCAGCTTGAACTGGCCCAGCTTGCGCTGGTTGTACATGTTGTAGAAGGTCGTCACCTCATACACGGCGATGGGCGCCATGCCGAGATGGGCGGCAATCACGTCCTCGGCCGCGCGGGACACGAATCCCTCTTCCTGCTGCACGATGGCCAGGCAGGCCATGACGGCGGACTGGCGCAGCTCGTAGGGGTACTTGGCGACCTCGCGGTCGAAGCGCGCGCGGGTGGCGTCGGAGAGTTGGTAGCTGCTCATCGATCAATCTCGCCGAACACGATGTCCATGGTGCCGATGATGGCGACGGCGTCCGCGATCATGTGGCCGCGACCCATCTCGTCCAGCGCTGCCAAATGGGCGAAGCCCGGCGCGCGGATCTTCAGGCGGTAGGGCTTGTTGGCGCCGTCGCTGACCATGTAGATGCCGAACTCGCCCTTGGGGTGCTCGACGGCCGCATAGGCCTCGCCCTCGGGCACGTGGAAGCCCTCGGTGAAGAGCTTGAAGTGGTGGATCAGCTCTTCCATGTTGGACTTCATGTCCACGCGCGAAGGCGGTGCCACCTTGTGGTTGTCGGTGATGACCGGACCGGGGTTGGCGCGCAGCCAGGCCGAGCACTGCTGGATGATGCGATTGGCCTGGCGCATTTCTTCCACGCGCACGACATAACGGTCGTAGGTGTCGCCATTGGTGCCGACCGGGATGTCGAAATCCATCTTGTCGTAGACGTCGTAGGGCTGCGTCTTGCGCAGGTCCCAGGCGATGCCCGAGCCGCGCAGCATGGCGCCGGTGAAGCCCAGGTTCAGCGCCCGCTCGGGCGAAACGACACCGATGCCGACCGTGCGCTGCTTCCAGATGCGGTTGTCGGTCAACAGCGTTTCGTAGTCGTCGACGTTCTTCGGGAAGCGCGCGCAGAAGTCGTCGATGAAGTCCAGCATCGAGCCCTGGCGGTTCTCGTTGAGCTGGGCCATCGCCTTGGCATTGCGGATCTTGCTGACCTTGTACTGCGGCATCGCGTCCGGCAGGTCGCGGTAGACGCCGCCGGGACGGAAGTAGGCCGCGTGCATGCGCGCGCCGGACACCGCTTCGTAGATGTCGAACAGGTCCTCGCGCTCACGGAAGCAGTAGATGAGGATGTTCATCGCGCCGCAGTCCAGGCCATGCGCGCCCAGCCACAGCAGGTGGTTCATCAGCCGCGTGATCTCGGCGAACATCACACGGATGTACTGCGCGCGGATCGGCACCTCGATGCCCAGCATCTTTTCGATGGTCAGGCAGTAGGCATGCTCGTTGGCCATCATCGACACATAGTCGAGGCGGTCCATGTAGGGCAGCGACTGGATGTAGGTCTTCTGTTCGGCGAGCTTCTCGGTCGCGCGGTGCAGCAGCCCGATGTGCGGGTCGGCGCGCTGGATGACTTCGCCGTCCAGCTCCAGCACCAGGCGCAGCACGCCGTGGGCGGCCGGGTGCTGGGGACCGAAGTTCAGCGTGTAGTTCTTGATTTCTGCCATGGTTCAGGCCTCGCGCCGGGCCGCCCCAAGGGAGGCCTGCGCCCCCTCGGGGGGCAGCGAACGAATGTGAGCGTGGGGGCTGGTCATCACAATCCGCCGTACTTGTCTTCACGAATGATGCGCGGCGTGATTTCACGCGGCTCGATCGTGACCGGTTGGTAGATCACGCGCTTCTGCTCGGCGTCGTAGCGCATCTCGACGTGGCCGGATACCGGGAAGTCCTTGCGCATCGGGTGGCCGATGAAGCCGTAGTCCGTCAGCAGGCGGCGCAGGTCGTTGTGGCCGTCGAAGATGACGCCGTACATGTCGAAGGCCTCGCGCTCAAACCAGTTCGCCGCGCTCCACACGCCGGTGACCGAGGCCACGCAGGGGAAGTCGTCGTCGGTGGCGAACACCTTCAGGCGCACACGCCAGTTCTTGGTGACCGACAGCAGGTGGCTGACGATGGCGTAACGCGGGCCTTCGTAGCCGCCGTTGCCAAAGTCGCTGTAGTCGACGCCACAGAGGTCGATCAGCTGTTCGAATTTCAGTTCGGGGTGGTCGCGCAGCGTGATCGCCACGTCGAGGTAATCGACGGCGCGCACGGTCAGCGTCAGTTCGCCCAGGGCGTTCTTCAGCTCGACGACGCGCTCGCCGAGGACGGCACCAATTTGCTGGGCCAGGGTTTCGAGATTCAGGCTCATACCGTGTGCTCAGCGGCGGTCATCGGGCAATGGTGTTTTCGCGGCGGATCTTGGCCTGCAGCTGCAGGATGCCGTAGAGCAGCGCCTCGGCCGTCGGCGGGCAGCCGGGCACATAGACGTCCACCGGCACGATGCGGTCGCAGCCGCGCACGACGGAATAGCTGTAGTGGTAGTAGCCGCCGCCGTTGGCGCAGGAACCCATCGACAGCACCCAGCGCGGCTCGGCCATCTGGTCGTAGACCTTGCGCAGCGCCGGCGCCATCTTGTTGCACAGCGTGCCGGCCACGATCATCAGGTCGGACTGGCGCGGGCTCGGACGGAACAGCATGCCGAAGCGGTCGATGTCGTAGCGCGCGGCACCCGCATGCATCATCTCGACGGCACAGCAGGCCAGGCCGAACGTCATCGGCCACAGCGAGCCGGTCTTGGACCAGTTGATGAGCTTGTCGACCGAGGTCGTGACAAAGCCCTCTTTCAGGACGCCTTCAATACCCATATCGAATTCCCAGCGTGTTTGGCTTGGCGTTCATTCCCAGTCGAGGGCGCCTTTTTTCCACTCGTAGGCGAAACCGACGACCAGAATGCCGAGGAAGATCATCATGGCCCAGAAGCCGGTCGCACCGATTTCCTTGAGCGCCACGGCCCAGGGAAACAGGAAGGCAATTTCCAGGTCGAAAAGAATGAACAGAATGGCAACGAGGTAGTAGCGCACATCGAATTTCATGCGCGCGTCTTCAAAGGCCTCGAAGCCGCATTCGTAGGGGGAGTTCTTGGCCTGATCCGGCCGATTGGGGCCCAGCAGGGCGCCGAGCACCTGGGGTGCGATCCCGACCCCTGCGCCGACCAAGATGAAGAGGATGACGGGCAGGTATTGATCGAGATTCATCTTGGCTTTCCCGGGCCGGCTAAAACGACGTCAACGTGACCGCTGCGCGAGCCGACCACAAAAGCAAACAGGCGCGCCACCAGCGAAACGACAGTTTTCGCTCGCGGATCGCGCCCGCCTTGAACCTTGCGTCAATCCACCCGGCTTGGCGGCCGGGCAACCTTCGCGACAGGCCGCTATGGCTGACTCCCGCATCAGGACCAGCGGGAATCCTAGCCTATGTTCTTGGTGCCGTCGGCGAGACTCGAACTCGCACAGCTTTCGCCACTACCCCCTCAAGATAGCGTGTCTACCAATTTCACCACGACGGCAGGTACTCAAATTTGCCCGGCACCCAGGGAGGGTTTACGTGCCAGACAGCCTCGAATTCTATACCGGAAAATTTGACCTCCCCGGCGGGAAACGAGACTTTTAGTCAGGCTTCAGTTCGCTGCGCCCGAAGCCGCGACGGAGGCCGGCGCAGCAGGCGCGACGACGGCACCGGGGATGGCGGCTGCACCCGACGCGGCGGGTGCCGGAGCGACGACGGCGCCGCGGTCCAGCACGCTGTCCGAGCTCGGCGCAGACATGCGGCCGTTGGACAGGAAGGCCAGGCCCAGCGTGCAGCCGAAGAACAGCGTGGCAGCGACGGCCGTGGTGCGCGACAGGAAGTTGGCGCTGCCGGTGGCACCGAACAGGCTGCCCGACGCACCACTGCCAAAGGAAGCGCCCATGTCGGCACCCTTGCCGTGCTGCACCAGCACCAGACCGATGATCGCCAGGGCCGAGACCAGCTGAACGATCAACACCAGATTCGCAAAGAACTGCATTCCAAACACTCCATCAAAACTCGATGACGCCCGACCTCGGTGGTTGCGGGCGCCGGGAAACTCAGTGGGCGGCCGCCCGGCAGATGGCGGCGAAGTCAGCCACCTTCAACGACGCGCCACCAATGAGGCCGCCGTCGATGTCCGCTTGTGCAAACAGCTCGTTGGCGTTGTCGGCCTTGACGCTGCCGCCGTACAGGATTCGCATCGCATCCGAACGGTCGGTCGCAGCGTGCAGCTGCGCTCGCAGCACGGCGTGCACGGCTTGCGCCTCGGCGGGCGTGGCGGTCAAGCCGGTGCCGATCGCCCAGACGGGTTCATAGGCGACCACCATTTCGCCGCAGCAATGGCCCAACGTGTGGATGACGGCGGCCAGTTGGCGCTTGACGACGGCCTCAGTCTGGCCGGCCTCACGCTCGGCGCGTGTTTCGCCGACGCAGACGATGGGCGTCACGCCATGGGCGAGCGCGGCCTTGGCCTTGTCGGCAACGAGCTGGTCGCCTTCCGCGTGATACGCACGGCGCTCCGAGTGGCCAACGATGACGTAGCGGCAACCGACGTCGGCCAGCATCGCCGACGAGATCTCGCCCGTGAAGGCGCCCTGCTCGTGCGACGAGCAGTCCTGGGCACCGTAGACGATGGCCGTGCCGGTCAGCGCGAGCGCTGTCTCGGCGATGTAGAGGGACGGCACGCAGACGGCGACGTCGGCGTTCCAGGGACCGGCTTCCTTGAGGCCGGCGAGCAACTGCGCATTGGCAGCGCGGCTGCCGTGCATCTTCCAGTTGCCCACGACGAGTTTTCTTCTCATCTCAGCTCCATCACCAGTTCAGCACGATCTTGCCGACGTGCTGGTTCGATTCCATCCGCGCGTGCGCCTCGGCGGCCTGGGCCGCGGGCAGCTCGCGGTCAATGACCGCCTTGACCTGGCCCGCCTCGATCAACGGCCAGACCTTGTCGCGCAATGAACGCGCGAGCTCGGCCTTGAAGGCCGCCGAGCGCGGGCGCAGCGTCGAGCCGGTGATCGTCAACCGCTTGCGCAGCACCAGGCCGGCATCGATCTCCGACTTCACACCACCCTGCACCGCGATCAGCGCCAGGCGACCGTCCTCGGCCAGCGCTTGCACGCCACGGCCGATGTAGTCGCCAGCCACCATGTCCAGGATCACGTCGACGCCACGACCGCCGGTGGCAGCCCTGGCTTCGGCGACGAAGTCCTGTTCGCGGTAGTTGATCGCCACCTCGGCACCCAGTGCCAGGCAGGCCGCGGCCTTGTCGGCGCTGCCGACGGTCACCAGCACGCGGGCGCCGAGCGCCTTGGCGATCTGAATGGCCGTGACGCCGATGCCGCTGCTGCCGCCATGGATCAGCAGCGTCTCGCCCGGCTGCAGCCCGGCGCGGTCGAACACATTGGCCCAGACGGTGAAGCAGGTCTCGGGCAGCGTCGCGGCCTGCGCCATCGACCAACCCTGGGGCGCCGGCAGGCATTGGCCCACAGGCGCCGTGCACAGCTCGGCATAGCCGCCGCCGTTGACCAGCGCGCAGACCCGGTCGCCAATCGCGAAGCCGGCCTCAAGCAGCGCCGCCGCATCACCCGAGACGATCACGCCTGCCACTTCCAGGCCAGGCAGATCGCTTGCCCCGGGCGGCGGCGGGTAGGCACCCTTGCGCTGCAGCACGTCCGGCCGGTTGATGCCCGATGCGGCGACGCGGATCACGCACTCGCCAGGCCCGGCGACCGGATCCGGTCGCGTGACCAACTCCAGCACCTCGGGCCCGCCGGGACGGGTGATGGCAATCGCCTGCATCGCGCTTCGTCGCGGCTTCTTCTTACTCGGCCGGTGCGTCGGGCGCAGCGGTCGGAGCAGCGGTCGGAGCAGCGGGGGCGGCGATGGGCGCCGGTGCCGGCTGCTGGTCACGGTCGATCAGCGCCTTCATCGACAGCTTGATGCGGCCCTTCTCGTCCGTCTCCAGCACCTTGACCTTGACGATCTGGCCTTCGCTCAGGAAGTCGGTGACCTTCTCGACGCGCTGATGCGCGATCTGGCTGATGTGCAGCAGGCCGTCCTTGCCGGGCAGCAGGTTCACGAGGGCACCGAAGTCCAGGATCTTGGTGATCGGGCCTTCGTAGACCTTGCCGATTTCGACTTCGGCGGTGATCTCGGCGATGCGCTTCTTGGCCAGTTCGGCCTTGGCGCCGTCGGTCGAGGCGATGGTGATGGTGCCGTCTTCGCCGATGTCGATCGTGGTGCCGGTCTCTTCGGTCAGCGCGCGGATGGTGGCGCCGCCCTTGCCGATCACGTCACGGATCTTCTCGGGGTTGATCTTCATCGTGTACAGGCGCGGCGCGAAGTCGCTAACCTCGGTGTTCGCCGTGGCCATCGCACCGACCATCACGCCCAGGATGTGCAGGCGGGCTTCCTTGGCTTGCGCCAGCGCCACCTGCATGATTTCCTTGGTGATGCCCTGGATCTTGATGTCCATCTGCAGGGCGGTGATGCCGGTCGTCGTGCCGGCCACCTTGAAGTCCATGTCGCCGAGGTGGTCCTCGTCACCCAGGATGTCGGTCAGCACGGCGAAGCGGTTGCCGTCCTTGATCAGGCCCATGGCGATGCCGGCCACGTGGGCCTTCATCGGCACGCCGGCGTCCATCAGTGCCAGGCAGCCGCCGCAGACCGATGCCATCGACGAGGAGCCGTTGGACTCGGTGATTTCCGAGACCACGCGCACCGAGTACGGGAAGTCTTCCTTGCTCGGCAGCGCAGCGATCAGCGCACGCTTGGCCAGACGGCCGTGGCCGATTTCGCGGCGCTTGGGCGAGCCCACGCGACCCGTCTCGCCAGTGGCGAAGGGAGGCATGTTGTAGTGCATCATGAAGCGGTCTTCGAACTCGCCGGCCAGCGCGTCGATGCGCTGCGCGTCGCGGTCCGTGCCCAGCGTCGCGATGACCAGGGCCTGCGTCTCACCACGCGTGAACAGCGCCGAGCCGTGCGTGCGCGGCAGGACGCCGTTGCGGATCTCGATGGGGCGCACGGTGCGCGTGTCGCGGCCGTCGATGCGCGGCTCGCCGGCCAGGATCTGGCCACGCACGATGCCGGCTTCGATCTCGAACAGCAGGCCTTCGACCTCGACCTTGTCGAATTCGACGCCTTCGGCCTTCAGCGCGGCGAAGACGCTGGACGTGACGCTGCGGCAGGCCTGCGTGCGGGCCTGCTTGGAGCGGATCTGGTAGGCGGCCTTGAGGCCTTCTTCGGCCAGCGCCTTGACCTTGGCGATGAAGGGCTCGTTCTTGGCCGGCGCGGTCCAGTCCCAGGTGGGCTTGGCGGCGTCACGCACCAGGTCGTTGATGGCGGCGATGGCAACATTGCCTTGCTCGTGGCCGTAGACCACGGCGCCCAGCATGATTTCTTCCGACAGGCCGACGGCCTCGGACTCGACCATCAGCACGGCGGCTTGCGTACCGGCGACGATCAGGTCCATCTGGCTGTTGGCCAGTTCGGTCTTGCCCGGGTTCAGGACGTACTCGCCGTTGACATAGCCCACGCGCGCGGCGCCGATGGGGCCATTGAACGGGATGCCGGAGATGGCGAGGGCCGCGGACGTGCCGATCATGGCGGCGATGTCAGCCTGGACTTCAGGGTTCAGGCTCAGCACATGCACGACGACCTGGACTTCGTTGAAGAAGCCTTCCGGGAACAGCGGGCGGATCGGGCGGTCGATCAGGCGGCTGGTCAGCGTCTCCAGCTCGCTCGGGCGGCCTTCACGCTTGAAGAAGCTGCCGGGGATCTTGCCGGCAGCGTAGGTCTTCTCGATGTAGTCGACGGTCAGCGGGAAGAAGTCCTGGCCGGCCTTGGCTTCGGTCTTGGCGACCACGGTGGCCAGCACCACGGTGCCTTCGATGCTGACCAGCACGGCGCCGGTCGACTGACGGGCGATTTCACCGGTCTCGAGCGTGACCTGGTGGTTGCCCCACTGGAAGCTCTTGGTGACCTTGTTGAACAAACTCATGCTCATCTCCTGGTTGTGTCAGGCGCCGTCTTCACACGAGGAAGGCGCCGGAGGGACCGGGAACGATGCTGGGTTTGGCGTGATGCCATTCCAAGGCGGCTCGACGAGCGAACCGCCTTGGAATGACACATCGGCGCCACGGCAGCTTGGTTCCACGGCAAAAGACAAAGAGCCTGACCTGGGCTTGATGGACCAGACAGGCTCCTTGCGGATTCGGGTGGATTACTTGCGCAGGCCGAGCTTGGCGATCAGCGCGGTGTAGCGGCTGGAGTCGGTGCGCTTCAGGTAGGCCAGCAGGCTCTTGCGCGAGTTGACCATCTTCAGCAGGCCGCGGCGGCCATGGTGGTCCTTGGCGTGCAGCTTGAAGTGGGGGGTCAGCTCGTTGATGCGGGCGGTCAGCAGGGCGACCTGGACTTCCGGCGAGCCGGTGTCGTTTGCGCTGCGCGCATTGGCCTTGACGATTTCGGCCTTGTTCATATCGGCGACGGACATTTTATTTTCCAAAAGGTTTCGGAAGTCCGGCCGGGCAAGACGCACTGAAGGCGCTGCCGCAGACGGTTTCCGGGGTTGACTTGCGGACACGGGGGAAACCACCCCGAGCCGTGCTGGTGCCGCCCGACTTGCGTCGAACGTTTGTTCTGCTTGCGCAAAACCTGCGGATTCTAGCCTAAAGCGGTGCAAGCGCCCATCCCGCCTCAGGCCAGGCTCGCGGACATGCTGCCGATGGCACCGGTTTCAAGAGGGCCAGGCGCCCTGCCCTGCAAATGCGTGACATCTCTGCGCTGGACCGAAAACCGCTCTTGAAGCGCCCTCGCCTCGCCCAATCTCTCGGCCATCGGGTGCTGCTCCCGACCCGTGAAGCAGCGTTCACAGCCACTGGAGTTTCACCCATGTTCTATCTGACCCACCCCCGCCACGTCGCCCGCGCACTGCGCCAGTTCGATGCCGACAGCAATGCCGCCCGCAGCCCCGCGCTGGACGTTTCCGAGGACGACAAGGCCTACCGCGTCACCGTCGACATGCCCGGCGTCGCCAAGGAAGCCGTCAAGGTCCGCGTCGAAGGCCGCCGTGTGAACGTCGAGACTGTCACGCCCGAAAGCGAAGCAGCCACGGATGGTTCGCGCCTGCTGTACAGCGAGCGCCGCGCCGCTCGCTATGCCCGCAGCTTTTCGCTGCCGGTCGAGATCGATCAGGCGACCTCCGAAGCCCGCTTCGAGAACGGCGTGCTGACGCTGAGCCTGGTCAAGCGCGTCGCCGAGAACGGTGGCCAGCTGACCGTCAACTAAGCAACCCCAAGCTCCCAGCGCGGGCGGACTTCAAAGCCGCCGTCGCGCCTGAGGGCTTCACCGCGGGCCATGCCGCGCTGCACGCGCAGCGCGGCGGCCATCGCGATCATGGCGCCGTTGTCGGTGCACAAGGACAGCTCGGGGTAGTGCACGCGCACGCCCCGTTTGGCGCAGGCGGCGTTCAGTTGGTCGCGCAGCCTGGCGTTCGCACCCACGCCACCGGCGACGACGAGGCGCTTCAGCCCCGTCTCCTTCAAGGCCAGCAGCGACTTCTTCACCAGCACATCGACTATTGCCGCTTGCGTGGACGCAGCCAGGTCGGCCCGGGTCTGCTCGCACGGTGAGTCGCCGATCTTCTTCACCTGCGTCAGCACCGCCGTCTTCAAGCCGGCGAAGCTGAAATCCGGCTTGCCGCTGTGCAGCAGCGGGCGCGGCAGCGCATACGCTTCCGGGTTGCCGAACTCGGCCATGCGCGCAAGGTGCGGGCCACCGGGGTACGGCAGGCCGAGCAGCTTGGCGCTCTTGTCGAAGGCCTCACCGGCCGCGTCGTCAATGGTCTCGCCCAGCATCTGGTAGCGGCCCACATCGTCCACGCGCATCAACTGCGTGTGGCCGCCGCTGACGAGCAGCGCGACGAAGGGGAACTCCGGCGGGTCGGACGACAGAAAGGGCGACAGCAGATGCCCTTCGAGGTGATGGATGGGCAGGGCTGGCACATCCAGCGCCGTGGCCAGCGACACCGCCACGCCAGCGCCCACCAGCAGCGCGCCCGCAAGGCCCGGGCCTTGCGTGTAGGCGATCAAGTCCACGTCATGCAGCGCCAGGCCGGCTTGCGACAGCACCTCGCGCGCCAGCGGCAATACGCGGCGCACGTGGTCGCGTGAAGCCAGTTCGGGCACGACACCACCGTAGGCCTGGTGCATCGAGATCTGGCTGTGCAGCGCCTGTGCCATCAGCTTCGGCGGCGCATCGCCCGCCACCTCGACGAGCGCCACCCCGGTCTCGTCGCAGGACGACTCGAACCCGAGGATGCGCTGAACGGAAGTCACTTGCCTTCCTTGGCGTGATTGATCGAGTACTTGGGAATCTCGACCGTGATGTCCTGCTGGCGCAGCAGCGCCTGGCAGGACAGGCGCGAATCGGGTTCAAGCCCCCAGGCACGGTCCAGCATGTCCTCTTCGTCCTCTTCCATCTCGGAGAGCGAACGGCCGCCCTCACGCACGATGACGTGGCAGGTCGTGCAGGCGCAGACCTGGTCGCAGGCGTGCTCGATGGGGATGTCGTTGGCCAGCAGCGCTTCGCAGATCGATGTGCCAGGCGTCGCCGTGATGCTGGCGCCGTCGGGGCAGTACTCGGCGTGCGGGAGGATCTTGATGATGGGCATGGAGTGAGCCTCAGAGTGCCGACACGTTGCGGCCAGTCAGCGCGCGGGCGATGGAGCGATTCATGCGTTCGGCGGCAAAGCCTTCGGTGGCCTCGGCCAGCGCCTTGACGGCGGCGTCGATGGTGTCGGCATCGCCGTCCATCGCAGCAAGCGCCACCAGGCGCGCTTCAAGCGTCTGGCGCTCGGCCTCGGTCAGCAGGTCGCCATCGGCGGCCAATGCGCTGCGCGTGGCGAGCACCATTCGTTCGGCCTCGACCTTCGCCTCGCGCAGCTTGCGCGCCGCCATGTCGGCATCGGCGCTGGAGAAGCCGTCCTTCAACATGCCGGCGATCTGGTCGTCGGAAAGGCCGTAGCTCGGCTTCACGGTGATGGCCGCCTGCACGCCCGAGGTCAGTTCCTCGGCAGACACGCTCAGCAGCCCATCCGCGTCGACCTGGAAGCTGACGCGGATGCGCGCGGCGCCGGCCACCATCGGCGGGATGCCACGCAGCTCGAAGCGCGCCAGCGAACGGCACTCGCTGACCAGCTCGCGCTCGCCCTGCACGACGTGCACGGCCATCGCGGTCTGGCCGTCCTTGAAGGTCGTGAAGTCCTGCGCCTTGGCCACCGGAATGGTCGAGTTGCGCTCGATGACGCGCTCCACCAGGCCGCCCATGGTCTCCAGCCCCA